>DWXU01000246.1:0-15193 GCA_019119065.1 Candidatus Microbacterium pullistercoris
CCAGCGGCGAGGACTGGGAGTACGAGTACGACCAGATCGTCGTCACGGCCGGATCGATCTCCCGCACGTTCCCGATCCCCGGCATCGCCGACCACGCGATCGGCATGAAGTCGATCGAGGAGGCCGTCGCCGCGCGCGACACGCTGATCCGCAACTTCGAGCGGGCCGCGAGCCTCCCGAAGGACAGCGAGCTGCGCCGCCGCCTTCTCACCGTGATCGTCGTCGGTGGCGGCTTCGCCGGCATCGAAGCGTTCGCCGAGCTCCGCTCCGCCGCGAACGCGCTGCTCGGACGCTTCCCGGAGATCACGTTCGACGAGACGCAGTTCCACCTCATCGAGGCAATGGGCCGCATCATGCCGGAGGTCTCGCTCGCGACGAGTGAGAAGGTGCTGAAGGATCTCGCCTCGCGAGGGGCCAACGTGCACCTCGACACGCAGGTCGCCGATGCGACCGACGGCGTCGTCACCACGAACACGGGCGACGAGTACCCCTCCGACCTGATCGTGTGGACCGCCGGCGTCATGGCCAACCCGAAGGTCGTCGGCGGCAGCGATCTGCCGCGTGAGCCGCGCGGGCGCATCACGACCCAGGCCGACCTGCGGGTCGTCACGGAAGAGGGCGACGTCGTCGCGGGGGCCTGGGCGGCCGGCGACATCGCCGCGGTTCCGGACAAGACCGGCGGTTTGCCCGACGGCACGTGCGTTCCGAATGCGCAGCACGCGGTGCGTCAGGCGAAGCTGCTCGCGAAGAACCTCGTCGCGGTCATCCGCGGCGAGGAGCCGGTCGATTACTTCCACAAGAACCTCGGCGCCGTCGCGGGTCTGGGCCTGTACCAGGGTGCGTTCCAGTCCGGGAAATTCGGAATGACGGGCTTCTTCGCGTGGCTCGCGCACCGTGGCTACCACGGCCTCGCGATGCCGACGTGGGAGCGCAAGTGGCGCGTGCTGTGGGGATGGGTGCACAACTTCTTCCTCGGCCGCGATCTCGTGCAGCTCGAGAAGGTTCAGGACCCGCGCGCGTTCTTCGAGGAGTACGCCTCGCGCCCCAAGCCGAAGCCGGATGAGGTCGCGCCCGAGGCGGTCAAGGCCGCTTCCCCGGAGAAGCAGGACGCCTGATCCCGTTCGTGAAGGGCGCTCCTCCCACTACGGTGGAGGGGCGCCCTTCGCGCATCCCCTCGTAGCCCAACCGGTAGAGGCGGCGAACTTAAAATTCGCACAGTGCGGGTTCGAATCCCGCCGGGGGGACAGCGAGTCTCGCGGGCGTACGCGCCGCGTCATTGATCCATCGTGGCTAAGGTTGCTGCGTGGCACGATTCGGCAGGCGCATTCTCGCGCCGCGCGAGGGCATCTCCGCCGCCCGCCTGCGGGCGCCCGGCGGGACGCAGACACACGCAGAGCGTGACCTGCGGGTGCCGGCAACCGTACGGGAATGGCTCGCAGAGACGGTGATCCCCTCGAGACTCGGACGCGAGCAGGCGTTCGGAGGCCGACCGCTGACGCCGGAGCTGTTCGTCGATCCCGGAGAGCTGACCGACGAACGGGGCGTGCGAGTTCGGTTGGACGATGCCGTCGTGCCGGGCGGGTTCTACTTCTTCCACAAGCCGGTCCCGCCGGAGAAGCCGGTCCCGTTCGACATCGACGTCGTGCACGAGGACGAGGACCTGCTCGTCGTCGACAAGCCGCACTTCCTGGCGTCGACCCCGAACGGTGTCTTCCAACGCGAGTGCGTCGTCACGCGCATGCGCGTCGCGCGCGCCGAGGACGACATCGTGGCGATCCACCGTCTCGACCGCGTGACAGCCGGTCTTCTCGTCCTCTCGCGTCGCGCCAACACGCGGGGCGCCTATCAGGTGCTGTTTCAACGCCGGCGCATCCGCAAGGCGTACCGCGCGCTCGCCTGGCTGCCGATCGGATGGGAGCCGGGCACTGGCCTGCCGCTCGGCCTCGAGACCGGTGCGGCGCGCGAGCGGCTCAGCCGTCTGCGTAAGATCGACGGCGAGCGCGCCGTGCGTGAGATCGCAGGCGAGCCGAACGCCCGCACGTCGATCCGTCTCGTGCGCACGTTCCGTCACGCCGAGCGGTGGGTGGGGGAGTTCGCCCTCCAGCCGCACACGGGCAAGACCCATCAGCTGCGCGTGCACCTGAACGCGCTCGGGATGCCGCTCGTGGGCGACCCCGTGTATCCGCGGGACGTGAACTCGGATCCGTATGACTTCTCGGATCCGCTGCAGCTCGTCGCCGTCTCGCTCGAGTTCGCGGATCCGTTCACGGGCGAGCCGCGCGCGTTTCATTCGCGACGGAAGCTGGATCCGTCGCGCGGATGACGCGCGGCCGGACGGGCCGCGCCACACGAGCGCGTCAGGCCTCGATCGGGGCCTGCTCCTCCTGATCGTCGGCGGGCTTCGTGATGAAGAACGCCAAGATCACCGGGATCACGGCGATGCACGCGCCGAGGAGGAACGCCGTGTGGGCACCGGTCGTGCCAGCGGTCTGGGCCGTCTGGCCTTCGTCGACGCCCGTGTGCAGCAGCGCCGAGTAGATCCCGATGAGCAGCGCGGTGCCGGCGGCGCCCGCGACCTGCTGCAGCGTGTTGAGCGCCGCGGAGCCGTGCGAGTACAGGTGGCGGCGGAGCGAGCCGAGCGACGCGGAGAACAGTGGCGTGAACGACCCGGCGAGCCCGAGCGACAGCGCGATCTGCACGATGATGATGAACCACATCGGCGTCTCGGGCCCGATCGTCGAGTACGTGAACATCGCCAGCGCGATGAGGATCGTGGCCGGGATCAGCAGCGTCTTCGGGCCGCGCGCGTCGTAGATTCGCCCCATCACCGGGCCGAGCAGACCCATCAGGATGGAGCCCGGCAGCAGCACGAGGCCCGACTGGGTCGCGTCGAGCTGTGAGACGGTCTGGAGCACGAGCGGCAGCATCGACAGGGTGCCGAACATCGCGAACGAGACCACCGTCATGATGAGCACCGCGATGACGAAGTTCTTCGAGCGGAACACGCGCATGTCGAGCAGCGCACGGTCGGAGCGTTGCAACCGCACCTGGCGCCAGACGAACACCGCGAGCACGATGACGCCGATGACGAGGAGCGCGATCGGCAGGACGCCGACCTCGGCCTCGGCGCTGCCGAGCTGGCTCAGGCCGAACACGATGCCGCCGAACGCGAGGGCCGACATCACGACCGACAACACGTCGATCGGAGCGGTCGTCGTCTCGCCGAGGTTGGTCATCCATTTGGCGCCGAGCGCCATCGCGATGAGCGCGATCGGCAGGATGATCGCGAAGATGTAGCGCCAGCCGAGCGTGTCGAGGATGACGCCGGACAAGGTCGGGCCCAGTGCGGGCGCCAGCGAGATCACGAGGCCGACGCGGCCCATCATGCGCCCGCGGGAGTGGGGCGGCACGACGTTCATCATCGTCGTCATGAGCAGCGGCATCATGATGCCCGTTCCGCCGGCCTGGATGATGCGGCCGAGGAGCAGCACGAAGAAGCCGGGCGCGACGAGGCACACGGCGGTGCCGACGGAGAAGAGCGTGATCGCCGACAGGAACACCTGCCGTGTCGTGAAGCGCTGCAGCAGGAAGCCGGTCGTCGGGATGACGACCGCCATCGTGAGCATGAAGGCGCTCGTGAACCACTGGCCCTGCTCCTCGGGGATCCCGAGCGTGATGTTGAGCTGCGGGATGGCGATCGCCATCGTCGTCTCGTTGAGGATCGCGACGAACGCCGCGACGAGGAGCAGCCAGATCACCCGCATACCCGCGGGGTCGATCGCATCGCGCGGGGCAGGCTGGGCGCGCATGGGTCCGGTATCGGTCGTCACGAGAAGCACTCCGTGCAGAGTAGAAGGCGATCTGCCTCGGGCCAGGGCGTCTCAGAGGTCCCTCGCAGGCAGCCGGGTAAGTCTACTCGGCAACGGACGAGGTGGGCGCTGCTCACGGCAAATACTCATCGTGCACCGGTCGGGTCGCCCTACCGAGCCCCGCGATACGCTCGGTCGTGTGAGCATGGGCAGACCGATGGGCGTGGGCTTGCGGGGCCCCGTCGACGTGGCGGCGCAGCGGCGTCGAAACGCCGAGGCGCCGCGCATCCCGCACCTGGGGCGACGCGTCCTCGCGCTGTTCCGTCCGTATCGTCGACGCGTGTTCGCGACGATCCTGCTCGTGATACTCGGTGCGGTACTCGGCGTCGTGCCGCCGCTCGTCATCCAGCGCGTGTTCGATGAGGCGCTGTTTCCCGACTCCGGCCCCGTGCAGCTCGGTCTGCTCGGGGCGCTCATCGGGTTCATGATCGGCCTGTACGTGGCCGCGGCCGTGACGCAGGTCGCGCAGACCTGGCTGACCTCGAGCGTCGGCAATCGCGTCGCGGGTGACCTGCGCACACGCATGTTCGATCATCTGCAGCGGATGGAGCTCGCCTTCTTCACGCGCACCCGGACGGGGGTGATCCAGTCGCGGCTGCAGAACGACATCGGCGGGGTGTCGAGTGTGCTGACGAGCACCGTGACGAGCATCGTCGGCAACGCCGTGACCGTGATCGCCTCGCTCGTGGCGATGATCCTCATCGACTGGCGCCTGACGATCATCGCGATCATCCTGTTGCCGCTGCTCGTGTTCGTGCAGCGCCGCGTGGGGCAGGCCAGGGCGCGCATCGCGGCCGAGACGCAGCAGTCGCTGTCGGATATGACCGCCATCACGCAGGAGACGCTGAGCGTGTCGGGGATCCTCCTGTCGAAGTCCTTCAACCGGCAGGGCGCCGAGTCCGAGCGCTTCGCGCGGGAGAACCGCAACCAGATCCGCCTGCAGGTGCGGCAGACGATGAGCGGTCAGGGCTTCTTCGCGCTCGTGAGCGCGCTGATGTCGTCGGTCCCCGCGCTCATCTACCTCGCCGCGGGATTCCTGCTCGCGGGTGACGTCGGATCCCTCACCGCGGGCACGGTCGTCGCGTTCACGACCGTGCAGGCGCGGCTCGCGATGCCGCTCGTCAGCCTGATGCGGGTCGCGCTGGACGTGCAGACGTCCACCGCGCTCTTCGCACGCATCTTCGAATACCTCGACCTGACGCCCGCGATCGCGGACCGTGATGACGCGCTCGACGTTGCCGACGCGCCCGGTCCGGTCGGCCGCATCGAGTTCCGCGGGGTCACGTTCCGCTATCCGGATGCCGCGGCGGAGACGACCGCGACGCTCGACGACGTCTCCTTCGTCGTCGAACCGGGACAAGACGTGGCCTTCGTCGGGCCGAGCGGGGCGGGCAAGACCACGATCGCCTACCTCGTGCCGCGGATGTACGAGGCATCGAAAGGGAGCGTGCTGTTCGCGGGCGCCGATGTGCGCGACCTGTCGTCGACGTCGATCATCGATCATGTCGGCATTGTCAGTCAGGAGACCTACCTGTTCCACGCGACGATCGAGGAGAACCTGCGCTACGCGAGGCCTGACGCGAGCGCCGAAGCCATCGTCGCGGCCTGTCGCCAAGCCAACATCCACGACCGCATCGAGAGCTTCGAGCACGGTTACGACACGGTCGTCGGCGAGCGCGGCTACCGATTGTCCGGCGGCGAGAAGCAGCGGATCGCGATCGCGCGCGTACTGCTGAAGGATCCGCCCGTGCTGCTGTTGGACGAGGCGACGAGCGCCCTCGACGCGGTCGGCGAGCGGATCGTGCAGGACGCGCTCGATCTCGCGGCGCGTGGGCGCACCACGATCACGATCGCCCACCGGCTCTCGACCATCGTCTCCTCGGACGTGATCCACGTGCTCGAGCGCGGCCGGATCGTCGAGAGCGGCACGCACGCCGAACTGCTCGCCCGGGGCGGGTCCTACGCGACGCTCGTCGCCGAGCAGGTCACGTAGACGGCGTGACGCCGCCGACGTCAGGTCGCCGGCGTCAGGACGAGCCGAGCGGACCGAGGTCGGCGAGCTCGACCTCGCTGTTGTAACGGAAGATGCGCGCGGGGCGGTGTGATCCCGTGCGGAATCGCTCGGTCGGTACGAGCGCCTCGCTGCCCTCGAGCAGTCGCCGGAAGTTCGACGGGTCGAGACGCCGGCCGAGGACCGTCTCGTAGACGGCGCGCAGTTCGGCGAGCGTGAACTCGTCCGGCAGCAGGCCCGCGGCGATGCGGCTGTACCCGGCCTTGTTGCGCAGGCGCCAGACGGCGTACTCGACGATGTGCTGGTGATCGAAAGCCAGCTGCGGCAGGTCGTCGACGTCGAACCACGCGACGTTCTCGGGAGCGTCGGCGGCTTCCCGCTGTGCTTCCACGAGGTCGCTGCGCAGTAGCGCCCAGTAGACGATCGACACGACCCGGGAGGGCGACCGGTCGAGGTCGCCGAAGGTGTACAGCTGCTCGAGCCAGCTCGGCGCGAGCCCGGTCGTCTCAGCGAGCGTCCGCCCCGCGGCGAGGCCGAGGCCCTCATCGGGCGCGAGCCATCCGCCGGGCAGCGCCCAGGATCCAACGAACGGATCCCGCGTGCGCCTCACGAGGGGGATCATCAGCACGTCGCGGTCCTCGCGCGTGCGCACCGAGAAGATCACGGTCGAGACGGCGACGCGGATCGGATCGTCTGCGGCAGGTGTCACACCGTGAGCCTACCGACCCGCCCCCACGTGCGCCGAGACGGCCTCGGCGAGTGCGGCGACGACGGGCGTCAGATCGGGGGTCGATGCCGCGAGTGAGAACCGGATCGCGGTGCGTGCCAGGTCGTCGCCGATGCCGAGCGCGACGAGCACGTGCGAGGGGTCGACGCTTGCTGCGGAGCACGCGGATCCGCTCGAGGCGATCACGCCGCGCCGTTCCAGGTCGAGCAGCACGCTCTCGCCGCCCGCTCCGGCGACCGTGAAGCTCGCGATGTGCGGCAGGCGCTCCGTCGGGTGGCCCGTGAGGTCCGCACCGTCGACGCGCGCGAGCACGTCGCGGACGAACGCGTCGCGCACGTCGGAGACGCGCTGCGCGGCGCTCTCACGCTCCGCCTCAGCGACGTCGAGCGCGGTGCGCAGCGCGACGGCCCCGGCGACCGACTCGGTGCCGGAGCGCCGGCCGCGCTCCTGGCCGCCGCCGTGCAGCAGCGGCTCGAGCGGGATCCGCTGACGCACCGCGAGCACGCCACTGCCCGCGGGCGCGCCGATCTTGTGGCCGGAGAGCGCGACCGCGTCACCCAGGGGCGAGCGGCGCCCCTCCGCCGCCACGCCGGAGAGCGGAAGCCACCCGGCGGCCTGCACCGCATCGACGTGCAGCGGAACGCTCGCCGCCCGGCAGACGTCGCGGATCTGCGTGACCGGCTGTACCGTGCCCACCTCGTTGTTCGCGGCGCCGAGCGCCATGAGTGCCGTGTCCGCGCGGAGGGCGCGGCCGACCGCAGCCGGGTCCACGACGCCGTGCCGGTCGACCGGCAGCACCGTCACTTCGAAGCCGTGCACGCGCCGCAGCTGGCGCATCGGCTCGAGGATCGAGGAATGTTCGATCGCCGTGGTCACGACGTGGCGCGCGCCGCGGTCGAGTGCGGCGGCCACCGCGATTCCCTTGATCGCGAGGTTGTTCGATTCGGTGCCGCCGGAGGTGAAGATCACGTCGTTGGGTCGCATGCCCAGGTGTCGAGCGACACCGCGTCGCGCCTCCTCGAGGGCGCGCGCAGCGGCGTCGCCCACCGCGTGCGTGCTCGACGGGTTGCCGAACCGCGTGGTGAGGAATGGCGCCATGGCGTCGAGGACGCCGCGACGCACCGGGGAGGTCGCGGCGTGATCGAGGTACAGGGTCACGGCGCGCCAGGGGTGACAGCGCCCTCCGTCAGGGCGATGTCGAGGCCGAGATCGATCGCGACGGCCGAGTGTGTGAGCGCGCCCACCGAGATGACGTCGACGCCGGTGCGCGCGATCTCCGCGACGGAGTCGAGCGTCACGCCGCCCGACGCCTCGACGACCACGCGGCCGGCGACGAGCTCCACGCCACGTCGCAGGTCGTCGATCGAGAAGTTGTCGAACATGATCGTGTCGACGCCCGCGGCGATCACGGGGTCGATCTGGTCGACGTGATCGACCTCCACCTCGAAGTGCGTCGTGTGGGGCAGACGCTCTCGAGCGTCGCGCAGCACGTCGGCGAGCGGCCGCCCCGCCAGCACCGCGAGGTGGTTGTCTTTGGCCAGTACCGCGTCGGACAGCGAATACCGGTGGTTGCGTCCGCCGCCCGCGATGACAGCGTGACGTTCGAGCGCGCGCAGTCCGGGCGTGGTCTTGCGCGTGTCGACGATGCGCGCCGGAGTGTCACGGACGGCGTCGACGAACCGAGCCGTCAACGTCGAGACGCCGCACATGCGCTGGACGAGATTGAGGGCGACGCGTTCGGCCGTCAGGACGGATCGGGCTGGCCCGTCGATCCGCGCGAGGCGGGCGCCGGCGTCGAAGCGCCCTCCCTCCTCGGCGAGGATCTCCACCTGGATCCGTGAGTCGGCGGTGGTGAAGGCCGCACGGAACACGTCGCCGCCGCTGAACACGCCGGCCTCGCGGGCGACGAGCTCGGCGCGCGCGACCGCGCCGGCGGGGATCAGCGCCTCGCTCGTGAGGTCGCCCCACGGGGCGTCCTCGTCGAGGGCGAGTCGAACAACGCGATCGATGGCAGCGGTCGTCAGCATGTGCGCTCCGGGGTCGAGGGGGAGGACGTCACGGGGTGGCCGCCAGCATGCGGTCGAGCGCGAGACGGGCGGGGGCGGCCACGTCATCGGAGACCGTGATCTGGTTGACCGTCTCGCCGGCGACGAGGCGCTCCAGCACCCACGCGAGGTAGGCCGGGTGGATCCGGTACATCGTCGAGCAGGGGCAGACGACAGGATCGAGGCAGAAGATCGTGTGCTGGGGGTGCTGTGCGGCGAGCCGCTGGACGAGGTTGATCTCGGTGCCGATTGCGAAGGTCTGCGGCTCTGTCGCGCCCTCGATCGCGCGGCGGATCACATCGGTCGACCCCCACTCGTCCGCGGCATCGACGACGGGCATGGGGCACTCGGGGTGCACGATCACGCGCACCCCAGGATGCTCGGCGCGCGCCTTGTCGATCTGCGCGGTCGTGAAGCGGCGGTGCACCGAGCAGAACCCGTGCCACAGGATGACGCGAGAGCCCACGAGTTCGGACGCGGAGGATCCGCCGAGGGGCTGGCGAGGGTTCCACATCGGCATGCTCGTCAGCGGCACTCCCATGGCCTTGGCGGTGTTGCGGCCGAGGTGCTGGTCCGGGAAGAACAGCACGCGCCGGCCGCGCGCGAACGCCCATTCGAGCACCGTGCGCGCATTCGACGAGGTGCACACGATGCCGCCGTTGCGGCCGACGAAGCCCTTGATCGCGGCCGAGGAGTTCATGTACGTCACCGGAATCACCGGCACGAGGCCATCGGCGTCCGGCTCGTCGAGCGGCCCGAGGATGTCCTCGAGCTGCTCCCAGCAGTCTTCGACCTCGTCGATCGATGCCATGTCGGCCATGGAGCACCCGGCGCCGAGGTGGGGGAGGACGACCTCCTGGCCGGGCCCCGACAGCAGATCGGCCGTCTCGGCCATGAAGTGCACGCCGCAGAACACGATCGCCTCGGCGTTCGGGTGCTCGGTCGCGGCACGCGCGAGTTGGAAGGAGTCACCCACGTAGTCGGCGTGCCGCACGACCTCGTCGCGCTGGTAGAAGTGGCCGAGAATCACGACGCGCTCGCCGAGTTCCTCCCGGGCGACACGGATCCGCGCGTGCAGCTCGTCGTCCGAGGCGTCGCGGTAGGTGGGCGGCAGGTCCCTCTGGACGGGAGCGTGCTGCGGGAACGGATCCGCCATCGACGACCCGGGACCGTAGCCGGGCACGTCGTCGAAAGACCAGGGCGACTCGGCGAGATCGGTCGTGCAGGAGTCGTCCGGGGAAGCGGAGATCGCATCGGCCACGGAGGGGCCGAGCGTGACGCGGGTGGCGGGCATGCGTGGTCCTCACTGTGGTTCAGGTAGCTGTGACCTGAAGTATACGCGGACTTCGGGTACGCATGACCGTAAGGGTGTCCGCTACGGTGGTCGGCAGAAGACACGGGGTGTCCCCGCCGGGGACTGAGACCACACCCGAAGAACCTGATCTCGTTCACACGAGCGGAGGGATGTCGATCATGACGGACGCCAGTGCCCGTATTCTCCAGTCGCTTCGCGAGGGCGTGCCCCTCGTGCAGTGCATCATTAACGCGGTCGTGATCAACTACACGGCCAACGCCCTGCTTGCGGCGGGCGCCGCGCCGGTCATGGCGGACGTGCCGGGCGAGGCGGCCGAGCTCGCGCCGAACGCGTCGGCGCTGCTGATCAACCTCGGCACGCCAGATGACGAGCAGCGGCGGGCGATGCGCGAAGCCGCATCGGCGGCGCACGACGCGCAGACCCCGTGGGTGCTCGACCCGGTCGGCGTCGGCGCGCTGACGCTGCGCACCGACTTCGCGCGTGAGCTGCTGCGCCTGCGGCCCGACGTGATCCGCGGCAACGCGTCCGAGATCCGCGCGCTGGCGGGCGAGGGAACCGGTGGTCGCGGTGTCGACGCGACCGATGGCGTCGAGGCGGCACGGAGCGCCGTCGAGCGGCTCGTCGCGGAGACGGGGGCGGTGGTCGCCGTCTCGGGGCCCGTCGACCTCATCGTCGGGCCGACCGGCGAGGCGCGCGTGACGGGTGGTGACGCGCTCCTGACGCGCGTCACGGGCGGCGGCTGCTCGCTCGGCGCGATCGTGGCCGCAGCGGTTGCGGTGTCGGATCCGTTCGCGGGCGCCGTCGCGGCCCACGAGCTGTATGCGGCCGCGTCCGAGCGCGCAGCGCAGGGCGACGTCGGCCCGGGGACGTTCGCCGTGCGCTTCCTCGACGCGCTCGATGCGGTGACGACCGCCGAGCTGGCATCACGATGATCGACGTGAGCACGTACCTCGTCGCCGACCTCGCGACGATCGACGACGGCGACCCCGCCGCGATCGTCGCGGCGGCGGTCGAGGGCGGGGTGACCGCGGTACAGATCCGCGGCAAGCACCTCGCCGATGGCGACCTCCTCCGCGTCGTTGACGCCTGCGCTGAGGCGATCGCCGGCCGAGCGGTGCTTCTCATCAACGACCGCGTCGACGTCTTCCTCGCCGCGCGTGCGGCGGGGATGCACGTCGATGGCGTGCACGTCGGGCAGGGCGACGAACCCGTCGAAGACGTGCGCGAACGCGTGGGGCCGCGGGCGATCGTGGGCCTCAGCGCGTCGACCGGCGACGAGATCACACGTGCCCGCACGCTCTCTCCGGGAACCGTCGACTATCTCGGTGTCGGCGCCGTGCGCGCGACGCCGACGAAACCCGACGCACCCGAGCCGCTCGGATGGGATGGCTTCGCTCGCGCGACGCAGACCGCGGGAGCTCTGCCGTGCGTCGCAATCGGCGGCGTCGGCGTGGGCGACGCGGCGGACGCGATCGCGGCCGGTGCGGCGGGGATCGCCGTCGTGCGCGCGATCTGCCGCGCGGCGGATCCTGAGCATGCCGCTCGGGAGCTGCACCACGAGTGGCAACGCGCCGCGCACCCCGTGCCCAACGTGCTCACGATCGCGGGATCCGACCCGTCGGGAGGGGCGGGGATCCAAGCGGACCTCAAGACGATCCAGGCGACCGGCGGCTACGGCATGGCCGCGATCGCGGCCCTCACGATCCAGAACACCCAGGGCGTGGCCGGTGTCCACGTTCCGCCCGCCGCGTTCCTCGGTGAGCAGCTGGCGGCGCTCGACGCCGACGTCCGTATCGATGCGGTGAAGATCGGAATGCTCGCCGACGCGACCGTGATCGACGTCGTCGCCGACTGGCTCGCGGCGCGCCGCGAATCCACGCCCGTCGTGCTCGACCCGGTGATGATCGCCACGAGCGGTCACCGTCTGCTCGACGCTGCCGCGGAGGCGGCCCTGACGAGGCTGGTCGGTCTTGCCGATGTGATCACGCCGAACCTGCCGGAGCTGGCGGTGCTCGTCGGCGAACCCGAGGCGCGCGAGTGGCCGGAGGCGCTCGCGCAGGCGCAGCGGCTCGCCGCGCGCCACGAGGTGCTCGTCTACGCCAAGGGAGGCCACCTTCCCGGCGATCGCAGCCCGGACGCGCTCGTCGGATCCGCGGGTGTGCTCGCCGCGTTCGACGGGACGCGGATCGACACGGCCAGCACCCACGGCACGGGATGCTCGCTGTCATCGGCGATCGCCTCCATCCGAGCCGGCGACCGGACGGCGCTCGCGGACGACGTGCGCTGGGCATGGTCCGCGCGGCTCGCGAGAGAGTGGCTGCGCGGTGCAATCGCGGCCGCCGACGGGCTCGAGGTGGGCTCGGACGGCGGGCACGGTCCGGTCGACCATGCATACGCGCTGCGTGCCGGCATCGCGCCGCCGCGTCGTGACGCCGAGCTCGACGCGTGGTGGGAGGACATCTCAGAGCTCCGCGCCGCGATCGTCTCCGACTCGTTCGTGACGCAGCTCGCGGACGGATCCCTCGACGCCGCGCGGTTCGCGGAATACCTACGACAAGACGCGATCTACCTCGAGGCGTATGCTCACCTGCTTGCGCGCGCCGCGGTCGTGGCACCCACGCGCGCGGAACGTCGCTTCTGGGAGGCGTCGGCGGCCTCGTGTCGCGAGACTGAGATGGAGCTGCACCGCGCGCACGGCGCGACCGAGGCGCGCACGCCGTCCCGGGAGGCCGCCGCCTACCTCGCGCACCTCGAGCGGGCGGCCGCGACCGGCGACCACGGCGTGCTCGTCGCGGCCCTGCTGCCGTGTTTCTGGCTCTACGACGACATCGGCCGCGACCTCGCCGCCGCGAACCGCGCGGACCATCCGTATCGAGACTGGCTCGACACTTACGGATCCGACGAGTTCGCGCGTGACACACGGGCCGCGATCGCATGGGTGCAGCAGGCCGCACGACGCGCTCCTGGCGCACGACTGCGGCTCATGCGCCGCGCGTTCGTTCAGTCGGCGGAACACGAGCGCGCCTTCTTCGCGCAGGGGGAGTGAGGGGCCGTGCGCCGTCGCCGGTCGCGGCGCGCGAGCCGCCCGGCGCGACGCCCCCACAAGTCCACAAGTCTCCATCGAGTCCGCAAGTCTCCGACAGGTCCGCAGCTGTTTGCACCGGACTCGTCGGAGACTTGCGGACCTGTCGGAGACTTGCGGAAATGCGTCCGACGATAGGGTCGCCGAATGAGCTTCTCGTCTACTCCGATGTTGCGTAGTCATCGGATCCTCCGCGACGGCCACGTCCGAGACACGGCCGTGTACTCCATCCTCGACACGGAGTGGCCGGGCGTGCGCAACGGTCTCGCGCAGCGGCTGCCGTGACCGACGTGCGAATCCGTCCGATCACGGATGCCGACATCGAGCCGGTCATCGCCCTCTGGCACAGCACGGGTCTTGTTCGACCGTGGAACGACCCGCGTGCTGACATCGCCCGTGCTCGCGCCGTCTGGCCGGATCTGCTGCTCGTCGCGGACGACGAGGGCGTCGTCGGATCCGTGATGGCCGGCTATGACGGTCATCGCGGCTGGCTCTACTATCTCGCAACCGACCCATCGAGGACGGGCGAGGGGATCGGATCCGCGCTGGTTCGCGAGGCGGAGCAGCGTCTCGAAGCACTCGGATGTCCGAAGGTGCAGCTCATGGTGCGCTCCGATAACGCACCGGTGCTCGCGTTCTACGACGGACGCGGCTATGAGCGGTCGGACGTTCTGGTGGCTGGCCGGCGTCTGCTCGCCGACAGCTGACATCAGCGCGTCAGCAGCGCATCCTCGCGCTTCTTCTCCACAAGGATCGCGGTGTGCGACCCGCGGGGATCATCGCGATACTTCATGTCTCCGTCCGCCTCTCCGACGACATCGGAGTCACGCCAGTAGGTGTCGACGCGCGCTTCGCCGTACCCCTTGAGGTCGAACACCACCTGCAGCTCAGGTATCGGATGCCCGAGCCACTCGATCACCGCGAGAGTGGCCGCGGACCTGCCCGGTGATCCGTGCGGCGCCCTTCGTGTCGGCGAGAATATGGACATGCGCCGAGCGTCGCATATCCGTGTGAGTCACATGGCTGCGAACCCCGCCATCGGGAACAGAAAGGGCGTATCGTTCGCCTGTGGACGAGGTATGCCCCGCGCACCCGACTCCGCACTGGTGCGACCCACCCAAGCCCGCCCGCGCTATCCCGCGGGGCGGGCCCGGCGTCCGACCGATATCCGCAAGTCTCCGACGAGTCCGTCGCCATTCGTTGCGGACTCGTCGGAGACTTGCGGACTCGTCGGTGTCGTGAGGAGCCGTGGAGCGGGGCACGCATAGGGTCGGGGGATGGCGACTCCTGATTTCATCCTGCGGCTGCGCGAGAAGATCGGGCACGACCCGCTCTGGCTCATCGGAGTGACGGCCGTCGTCGTGAAGGACGACCGTGTGTTGCTCGTCGAGCGGGCGGACAACGGGCGGATCACTCCGGTGACCGGAATCGTGGACCCGGGCGAGGAGCCCGCGAGCGCCGCGGTGCGCGAGGTCGAGGAAGAGGCCGGGATGACCTCGGAGGCCGAGGCGCTCGTGTGGGTGCACTCGATGCCGCCGATGACGTTCTCGAACGGGGATCAGGCGCAGTTCCTCGACCACGTCGTGCGCTGTCGCTGGACGGGTGGCGATCCGCACCCGGCTGACGGCGAGAACACGCGCGCCTGGTGGTGTCCCGTCTCCGAACTCGGCAGCGCGGGCCTCGGCGACGATATGCGCGAACGGATCCACGTGGCGCTCACGCGCGAGGGCTCGGCGAGGTTCGAGGCGTGATCGATCACGATCGCCGGCGGATCCACGTGAGCGCCGTCGTGCTGCGGCACCCCGAGACGGGGCACGTGCTCGCGGTCCGCAAGCGTGGCACGACGCGGTTCATGCAGCCGGGCGGCAAGCCGGATCCGGGGGAGAGCGCCGTCGACACCGCGATCCGCGAGGTTCGCGAGGAGCTCGGCGTCGACCTCGAACCGACGCTGATGAGGTTGCTCGGCGTCTTCGAGGCACCCGCCGCGAATGAAGGCGGCTACGTCGTCCGGGGAACGGTGTTCACGCATCCGCCCGTCGAGGTGACGGCGCCGGAGGCCGAGATCGAGGAGATCCGGTGGGTCGACCCGGCCGTCTCGGCATCGCCCGGCCTCGCTCCGCTCATGACGGATCGGATCCTCCCGG
>DWXU01000043.1:0-3872 GCA_019119065.1 Candidatus Microbacterium pullistercoris
TCGTCTCCACGGCGAGCTCGATTACCGCACGCCGGTCGAGGTCGAGGAGGCGTACTACGCTGGCCTCGAATCAGCCCAGCCAGCGCTCGCTGGACAGGGAAGCAGGTAGGAACGAAACCCAGGGCGATTCACGACCGAGGGAATCGAACTTGTCCCAGAGGTCTTGGATCGACGCTTCCCACTGGTCGATGGCTTCACTCATGCGCCCAGTTTGTCACGCTACGTGCGCACGCCCTTGGCGTGGGCAGGGTTGTCCGTGGTCGTCGGCGCCTATCCGCAACGCCGCTCAGTGGGTTTCGCCTAGGGGTTCTGACGTTGGGTACCGTGGGTGCTCATGAGCAGCGACCAGCTCCGGCGTATTCCGGGCATCAGCGTTTCGCCGGCGGCCGACGATGTCGCCCTGGCCGTTGCTGAGGCACTCCTGCCTGGTCCGCTGCCTGGTGCGCTCGTGCATTTCCTTCGCCTCAGCGATGGAGCGCGAGTGGGGGATCTGCAGATCTTCGGTACTGAACGCCTCATCGATGCGGCGAATGACGATTCGCACCGCTGGCAGCAGCCGGGCACGCTCGTCATCGGGTGCGCTGAGTCCGGTCGCGCCCTGATCATGCACGGAGCCCGCGACGAGGTGTACGAGATCGATATCGACACCTGGGACTCGCAGACCATGCGCATCACAGCCGATGCGCCGCTGGATCTCTTCATTCGCCATCGCGGGCTCCCGCTGAGTGCACGGCGTGACTGGTGGGCCCTCCCTGCGCTCGGCGATGCGATCGAACAGACCCGCCTCTCGCACCGTCGTGATGTCGACGCACTTCTGGAGATGGGGATCGGAGCGCGCGCGGGGAAGCCTCTGCCGCCGTCACTGTCCGCGGTTCGGCAGGTCGAGGTGACGGACGCAGCGCTTCTCTCGTCTCCGGGATACCTCGACGACTATCTCCTCAACTATCGGCCCGCGCCGCCAGTGGAAGGCGCCTCCGCTCGCGCCCAGTGGGGCGATCTGTGCGACGAGATCCTCGATTCGCGCGTGCGCGACCAACTGCGCAGCGCTGAGCTGTCCGACTCGATTCCGGGACTCGACCGTCTCGACGATGTGGGGGAGTCCACGATCGCCGAGACGATCCGGTCGCACGCATTCCTCTCGCTCATCGCGAAGGCGCGTGACGAGCTCGCCCGGCGAGCAGGCGGCTCCAGCGAGCAACAGAGTTCTCCGGCGAGTCTCCTTGCAGACGTGTTTCTCGCCGGTCACATCCCCGTCAGCCTCACGTCTGCGATCTGAACAGAGCGAGACGAGGAGCCGCTCCCGGGCGGAGAGCCAGAGAATCTCGGTGTCGTCGCGATAGCGCTGCGGACACAGGTCGTTCTCTGCGGGGTCAGGATCCCGTCGCCGTGCACGAGATGCCGATGCCGCGCAGGATCGCCTCGGTCTGCTGGTTGCGGTTCGGGTCGTTGCGGTCCGCGATCCGGGGAAAGGCCTTCAACGGATCCGCTTCTCGGATGGCGTCGGTTCCCGACGTCCACCCCTCGCCCTCGAGGACGGTGCTGCCGTAGAACCACCCGACGATGAGGTCGTGCGCGTCACGCGGATCGAGAGTGCCGCGCTCGGTGAGCGTCATGATCGTCTCGCTGAGCGTGAACGAGTGCGGTCCGAGCACCGGGCCTCGGCGCAGCAGCGACACCGTGCCGGGGGCGGCAAGCACCGTCGTGGCGCGCATGGCGAGCTCGACGAGCGCGCAGTGGCGACATTCTCGATCGAGAAGGCTCGTCGGGTCGAGACGGCCCAGCCGTTCGTCGGCGAGATCGTGCCAGATCGCGTCGAGCGACGGGAAATACGTGTAGAGCGCATTGGTCGCTACGCCGACCTCGCTTGCGACACGACGCAGCGAGATCCCCTCGACGCGACCGTGCGCGGCGAGCAATTGATCCGCTGCGCGCAGGATGCTCGTCTTCGTGATGTCGCCGCGCGGGCCGCGTGTGGCCATGGAAGCTCCCGAGATGAACATGGTGCTGGACAGCGTTGGTCGCCCAGTGTACGAATGAGTATGTACAGCGTACAGACTCGATTCGAGGACCAGGATGATCACCACGCCCACCCGCCCGTTCTTGGCCACCTGCTGGTACGTGATCATCGCCACCACGCTGTGCTTCGCCGTCGCCTCGCCCGCGATCCTTGGCGCGCTGCCCGCGGAGGCCGCGGGCGTCCTGGTCCCGGCCGCGCAGCTGACCCCCTTCCTCACGGCGATCGCGTTCTTCCTCGTTCGCCGGCGAGGGCGCTTCGTCTCGGTGTTCGCGCTGCGTTGGGGGAGATCTTGGCCGGCCATCGGAATCGGACTCGCCGCCGTCGTGGCGATCGCGGGCCTACAACTGGGAGTGGGCCTGCTCTCCGGCGCTCCGATGCAGCCTTCGGGCATGATCGCCGCCGCATCCACGGCCGTGCTGATCCTTTTCGTGATGCAGTGCGTCTTCGCAGTCGGTGAGGAGCTCGGCTGGCGCGGGTGGCTCGTCACCCAGCTCGAGACGAGGCCGTTCTGGCAGATCGCGGGCGTTTCGTCGCTGGTCTGGGTGGTCTGGCACCTGCCGGCGCTGCCGCTCATCGTCGGGGACGGCGGATGGGAACCCGGCGCGGCCTACCTGCTGGCGATCGCGTCGTGGGCACCGTTCATGGTCGCGCTCCGCCTCTGGTCGGGATCCGTCTGGCCCGCGGTCATCGTTCACGGCGCGCTCAACAGCATCCGGGTCTTCCTCACTCAGTCGATCGCCGTCTCCGATGGCATCAACTGGACCGTCGAGATCGCCGGCGCCCTATTGTGGTTGGCCGCCGCCGTCATGATGCACCGGCGTCTCCGTCGTCGAACGAGCAGGACGATGACTCAGCCGAGAGCGATCTCTCGCCACCCGACGCACGATGGTGCGTCCTCGCCGTCGTAGAAGGCTCGGAAGACGTCGACGACGTCGTCGGCCCAGAGGATCTCGTCGGGCTGGAGGAGAAGGGTGCCGGCGCCGAAGCGCTTCGTCACGGGCACGGAGTAGTTGGGATGCGGCGCCGCGAGGAATGCCCGATGCGCGCTCGCCGCGTCGCGAGCCGCCGAACGGTGTAGCTCGACGGCGGCCGAAGCCTGGCCTCCTGCTACTTGCAGGAAGGCCCCGTCCCCGCGATCGAGGATCGCGAACGTCGGACGCCGGTGCGGTTTCAGAGATCGTAGCGCTCGCTCCACAGGCGCGAACGATGGTGCGGGTCGGGGCGGACGCCCTTCCACCTCGAGGGTGTATCGGAGCTCTGCGCTCATGCTCCCTCCGCGGCCTCGTCGAGCCAAGCGTCCAGCAACGGGCCGGCCGGATTCAGCCGACGGGCGTACGTCGCGTCGGACTCGTCCGGCGGCATCGTCGCGACGAGAAGCAGGACGCGGCCGCGTTCTTCGCCCCTGCCGAAGAGCCCACGGTCGTCCAGCCGACGGAGCGCAGCCTCCATCGACGCCAAGCGTCGCAGATACTCCGTCTCGGCATTCTCCTCGGTCATCTCGTACAGGTCACCCCGTGCGGCGAACGCTGGCTCGGCCCGCGCGAGGATCTCGTCGCCGACGATGTCGTACGGGCCGTCGGCGAGATCCCATCGCGCCTCACCGTGCACGGTCACCGCGAGATACGGGCGGTATCCCTCTCCCGACGTGACAAGCGCATACACGCAGAAGTCGTCGGAATGCTCAGCTCGAAGCTGCCGTATCGCCTCTTCCGCGGCGACGGCCACGGCATCGACGAGCTCCGGCACAGGGGCGAGGTCGTGTGTCATCGCAATATCCGTTCTCCCGGTCGCTACCGTGTCGCGCTGATCGAAGGATACCGAGGCGGAGAAGGTCCGGTATGACTGCTAGATTTCT
>DWXU01000247.1:0-8934 GCA_019119065.1 Candidatus Microbacterium pullistercoris
GTGACGACCCACGTCACCATGCACCACGGGCACAGCGTGCCGATGACGAAGATGCTCTGCGCGATGAGCCAGCACACGAACCCGAACGCGAAAGTCATGCCGAGGGTGAATGCTGCCCAAAACCACCGTGCGAATCGCGCGCCCGCCAGCACCGCCATCCCGACGGCGAGCGGGGCCATCCAGCCGACGAGCCCGATGATCGGGTTCGGGAACCCGAACGCAGACCCCTGTGGGGCATCCAGATTCGCGGTGCATTGCACGAGCACGCTGAAGTCGCACGCGGCGCCCTCGCCCGGGTTCTCGTAGGCCTCGAACTTCTCGATCGTGAGGGCGAATGCGGCGATGAGGCCGACGATTCCGGCGAAGACGAGCCAGACGGCCAGGGCGGTCGGGCGCTTCTGCGTCGCGATGGTCATGACGTCCAGTCTGTCACCGCAGCCGGCCAGACGACGCGCCCGAACCTGCGAGACGTGCCTGAATGCGCGAGATCGGTACCAAGGTGAGATAATGGCTGCGAGAAGACTTCGGAGCAATGGATGCTTCGCGCGGTGAGAGTCCCAGGGGCCGCCGCAGACCGATGAGAAGTTGCCTCGCGACGCGACGCGCAACACGATTTCCACGGGCGTGAGACCGCTCGTGCAGGGAGTTCGCCAGAAATGGCCGAAGAGAACAACGACACGAACCACCAGGACGACACGCGAGCAGACGAGCAGGAGCAGGCGACGCCACAGCCCGATCGGCCGGGGACGTCCGATCCGGACTCCGCAGCGCAGACGCCCGTCGAGCCGGGATCCGAAGCCGCCGGCACGGCTGCGAACACGCAGACGCCGGACGAGAAAAGCGGCTCCGGAGAGAATCCCCGATCCGCTCACGACGCGCCTTCCGGCACCGACAGCTCCGATCCACAGGCCGAGACGTCCGGTTCCGACGCTCCGACGCCGGACGAGAAGACTGACGCCGGCTCCGGGGCCGACGACTCCGCGGACGGCTCCGGGTCTGACGACTCCGCGCCGAAGATCCCGACTGCGGTGAGCCTCGGGCTCCTGCCGGAGAACTTCGTCTCCCGCGTGTCGACGGCCCTCGCGTTCTACGCACCGGACGTGCGCCTCATGCCGTCGCTGCCCGCGCTCGACGAAGACGACTACGACGAGGAAGACGACAACGGCTCTGGCCGCTCGTCCGGCGGTGGCCGTTCCTCGCGTCGGCGTCGACGCCGCGGATCCGGGAGCGACCAGAACGACAGTGGCGGGCGCAAGCGCGTCGTCGAGGTCGTCACCGAGCCCCAGCGCATCAAGGGCTCCACGCGCCTCGAGGCGAAGAAGCAGCGTCGCCGCGACGGTCGCGAGGCCGGGCGTCGCCGCTCGGTCGTCACCGAGGCCGAGTTCCTCGCACGTCGCGAGTCCGTCGATCGCGAGATGGTCGTCCGCGCGAAGCGGGACCGCACTCAGATCGGCGTCCTCGAGGACGGCGTGCTCGTCGAGCACTATGTCGCCCGCGCGCAGGACCAGTCGCTCATCGGCAACGTCTACCTCGGGCGGGTGCAGAACGTGCTGCCGAGCATGGAGGCGGCATTCGTCGACATCGGTCGCGGCCGCAACGCGGTGCTCTACTCCGGCGAGGTGGACTGGGACGCGGTCGAGACGGGCAACCAGCCGCGCCGCATCGAGCTCGCGCTCAAGCCGGGCGACACGGTGCTCGTGCAGGTCACGAAGGATCCCGTGGGCCACAAGGGAGCGCGCCTGACCAGCCAGATCTCGCTTCCCGGACGCTACCTCGTGTACGTCCCCGCCGGATCCATGAACGGCATCTCGCGCAAGCTTCCGGACACGGAGCGCGCGCGGCTCAAGAAGATCCTGAAGAAGGTCTTGCCGGAATCGGCGGGCGTCATCGTCCGCACGGCGGCCGAGGGCACCTCGGAGGATCAGCTCACGCGCGACGTCGACCACCTCGCGAAGCAGTGGGAGCACATCCGGAAGCAGGTCGAGAAGGGCCAGGCGCCGAAGCTGCTGCACAGCGAACCGGACCTGCTCGTGAAGATCGTCCGCGACGTGTTCAACGAGGACTTCCGGCGGATGGTCATCAAGGGCGCCGACGCCGAGGGGACCATCCGGTCCTACCTCGAGCAGGTCGCGCCCGACCTCCTCGAGCGCGTCGAGACCCACGAGGGCGACGCCGACCCCTTTGACGACCACCGCGTCTCCGAGCAGATCGAGAAGGCGCTCGACCGCAAGGTCTGGCTCCCGTCCGGCGGGTCGCTCGTCATCGACCGCACCGAGGCGATGACCGTCATCGACGTCAACACCGGCAAGTTCGTCGGATCCGGGGGCAACCTCGAAGAGACCGTCACGAAGAACAACCTCGAGGCGGCGGAGGAGATCGTGCGGCAGCTGCGCCTGCGCGACATCGGCGGCATCATCGTGGTCGACTTCATCGACATGGTCCTGGAGTCCAACCGCGACCTCGTGCTGCGCCGTCTCATCGAGTGCCTCAGCCGCGACCGCACGAAGCACCAGGTCGCCGAGGTCACCACGCTCGGCCTCGTCCAGATGACGCGTAAGAAGATCGGGCTCGGTCTGCTGGAGACATTCAGCGAGGCCTGCGACGTGTGTGCGGGACGGGGCATCATCGTCCACCACGACCCCGTGTCGAAGCACCGCCCTTCGAGCAACGGCGGTGGGCGCCGCTTGCGCGGCGGCAAGTCGCGCTCCGGCAAGAGCGAGGCCCCGGCGGAGAAGGACGAGCCGACCCACGTGAACACCGAGGGCGCCAAGTCTGCGCTCGCGAAGATCGCCGCGTCGACGCTCCCCAAGGAGGACGACGCTCCCGCCCGACCTGACCAGGGCCGCAACGAGGCTGACGCCCCGTCGTCGCTCGACCAGCTCGCGACCGTGCTGCCCGAGGGTCCGCGCGGAGCCGAGGATGAGGCTCCCACCGCTGACGAGAAGCCGCGCAAGCCGCGCCGTCGTCGCGCGAGCGACTCCGGCGGCGCCTCATCGTCATCGGGATCCGGCGGAGCCAGCAACCTGTTGGATTCCGTCCTGAATGCGCTGCCGGAGCCGAAGGCGCCGGGACAGGGCCGCTCGCGCCGTCGCGTGACGACGGCGGCTCTGCAGGGCACCGCGGTCAAGGTCGGCCAGGAGCCGACGGAGGAATCCGCGAGCTGAGGCTCGCACCGCGCTCGGTCCGCCCGCGGAGAAGTCCGGGGCGGACCGTTCACGCGCGGTCGCGTCCGCGCACGCGCAACCCGGATGCGATGAGCGCCCGGGTCAGTTCGCCGCCGGTGACGCGCCGTGCGCCCGCGGCGACGATCGCGTCGATGCGCTCGGCGGGCACGTCGTAGTGATCGAGGTCGAACGACCGGCGGGGGAGGCCGACCGTCGCTGCGAACGCGTGGAGCTCCGCGAGGTCCGTATCGCTGATGAGGTGGGCCCAGAGCCGGCCGTGCGCGGGCCACATCGGGGTGTCGACGAGGATCGCCATGGCCGCCACGATATCGGTGACGGGATCCTCACGACGCGCCGCCGCGCGCAATTGCCGCATTCAGCATCGATCAGGTAAAGTTGTACGCTGGTGCGTCTCGGGTCGCGCGCTCTCCCACTGGCGGCGCGATCACACACCATGACGGATGCGCCTCGCACATTCCCATTTCCTACGAAACAGGTATCAACGTGGTTTACGCAGTTGTTCGCGCCGGTGGCCGGCAGGAGAAGGTCGAGGTCGGCTCGATCATCACGCTTGACCGAGTTCAGGCTGCCGAGGGCGAGTCGATCGAGCTGCCCGCCGTCCTCTTCGTCGACGGCGACACGGTGACGACCGAGGCCGACGCGCTGTCGAAGGTCAAGGTCACGGCCGAGGTCCAGGGTAACCTCCGCGGCCCGAAGATCGTCATTCAGAAGTTCAAGAACAAGACCGGTTACAAGAAGCGCCAGGGGCACCGTCAGGAGCTCACGCGCGTCAAGGTCACCGGAATCAAGTAAGCGCCAGGAAGAGGACACCGAGATGGCAAGTAAGAAGGGCGTCAGCTCTACCCGTAACGGTCGTGACTCGAATGCTCAGCGCCTCGGCGTGAAGCGCTTCGGCGGCCAGGACGTCAACGCGGGCGAGATCCTCGTGCGTCAGCGCGGCACGCACTTCCACGCCGGAACCAACGTGGGACGCGGCGGCGACGACACGCTGTTCGCACTCGCGGCGGGCGCTGTGGAGTTCGGCACGAAGCGCGGCCGCAAGGTCGTCAGCGTGGTGTCCGCGGCCGAGTAATCGGCGGCGTCACACGATCGCTGCAGACGTCGAACGGGGGTGGGCTGAGGCTCGCCCCCGTTCTGCGTAGCAACCACTTTTTCTCCCGAAGAGGCACCATGGTCACGTTCGTCGATGAGGTCACCCTGCACCTGAAGGCAGGCAAGGGCGGCAACGGCTGCGTTTCCGTGCGCCGCGAGAAGTTCAAGCCGCTCGGCGGTCCCGACGGCGGCAACGGCGGCGACGGCGGCGACGTCATCATCGTCGCCGACCCGCAGACGACGACGCTGCTCACTTACCATCACTCGCCCCACCGATCGTCCGAGAACGGCGGCTTCGGCATGGGCGATCTGCGACACGGAGCGCGCGGTCCCGCGCTTGAGCTCGCCGTTCCGGTCGGCACGGTCGTGAAAGACCCAGCGGGGCAGACGCTCGCCGACCTGGACGAACCCGGCATGCGGTTCCTCGCCGCCGCCGGCGGACAGGGCGGGCTCGGCAACGCGGCGCTGGCGTCGCAGAAGCGGAAGGCTCCCGGATTCGCGCTCCTCGGCACTCCCGGGTGGCAGGGCGATGTCGTGCTCGAGTTGAAGACGGTCGCGGATGTCGCGCTCGTCGGCTTCCCCTCGGCGGGCAAGTCCAGCCTGATCGCGGCCGTCTCTGCCGCGCGGCCGAAGATCGCCGACTACCCGTTCACGACGCTCCACCCGAACCTCGGCGTCGTCCAGGCGGGCGACGTGCGCTTCACGGTCGCCGACGTCCCCGGCTTGATCGAGGGCGCGAGCGAGGGACGTGGGCTCGGTCTCGAGTTCCTCCGTCACGTCGAACGGTGCACCGCGCTCGTGCACGTGCTCGACTGCGCCACGCTCGATCCCGGCCGCGACCCGGTCAGTGACCTCGAGGTGATCCGCTCCGAACTCGGGAACTACCCGGTTCCCGACGGCCAGGCACCGCTCCTCGAGCGTCCGCAGCTCGTCGTGCTCAACAAGGTCGACGTGCCGGAGGCCGAGGAGCTCGCTGCGTTCGTGCGCGCCGACATCGAGGCGATGGGCTACCGCGTCTTCGAGGTCTCCGCCGTCGCCCAGCGAGGGCTGCGAGAGCTTACCTTCGCGCTGGCGAAGATCGTCGAGGAGCACCGTGCTCTCGCTCCGGCCCAGGAGCCGCGCGAGCGCATCACGATCCGCCCGCGCGACGCCGAGCGCGAGTTCGCCGTCGTGAAGGAGGGCGGCTCGCAGGGCACGTTCTTCCGGATCCGCGGCAGCAAGCCCGAGCGCTGGGTGCACCAGACGGACTTCAAGAACGACGAAGCGGTGGGCTATCTCGCCGACCGGCTCGAGAAGCTCGGGATCGAGAACGAGCTGTTCCGTGCCGGCGCCGAGCCGGGAGCCACCGTGGTGATCGGCGACGACGACATGGTCTTCGACTGGGATCCGGCCCTCACGTCGGCCGCCGAACTCACCCAGGCGCCGCGCGGCATGGACCCACGACTGGAGGGCAATCGGCGACGCACGACGACGGAGCGCCGGGACGCGTACCATGCGCGCCAGGACGCCCGCACGATCGAGCGCGCCCTCGAGGAGGAACGCCGGCTCGCGCGCCGCGACGAGGACGACGACGCGGGAGCTCCCGCGTGACGGCTCGCGTGCGCGGCGACCTCAGCGAGGCGCGGCGCATCGTCGTCAAAGTCGGATCCTCGTCGATCAGCGGCGACGCGACGTGGCGCATCGACATGCTCGTCGACGCGATCGTCACGGCTCGTGCGCGCGGACAGGAGATCATCCTCGTCTCGTCGGGCGCGATCGCCACGGCGCTGTCGCTCCTCGACGTCGGGAGCGGACGCCCGGATGACCTCGCGACGCAGCAGGCAGCGGCCGCGGTCGGTCAGAACGTGCTGCTGTGGCGGTGGCAGTCGAGTCTCGACCGGCACAGCGTCCTCGCCGGACAGGTGCTACTCACGCTCAGCGACCTGCAGCACATGACGCCGCGCATCAACGCCCGGCGCGCGATGGACCGGATGCTGACGCTCGGCGTGCTGCCGATCGTCAACGAGAACGACACCGTCGCGACCCACGAGATCCGGTTCGGCGACAACGACCGCCTCTCCGCGCTCGTCGCACACCTCATGAAGGCAGACGCTCTCGTGCTCCTGAGCGACATTACGGCGCTCTACACGGCGCCCCCAGACCGCCCGGGCTCTCACCCGATCGACACGATCGACCCGGAGGACGACCTGCGCGCGTACGAGTTCGGCGACAAGGTCGTCAACAGCGTCGGCACGGGCGGGGCGGCAACGAAGGCGATGGCCGCGCGGTTGGCTCAGGACCACGGAATCGGCGCGCTCGTCACGAGCGCGGATAATGTCTCTGAGGCCCTCGCCGGCGCTAACATCGGCACCTGGTTCGCGCCGGCGCCGATGGCAGAGCCCGCGACCGGCACTCTGCCCGTGATTCGTGACGTTGACACCCAGGAGACGCGATGACCACCGATACCCCCGAGATCCGCTTCGAACGGGCGAAGACCGCCTCGCACTCCGTCGCGCGCCTGACGAGCGCGCAGAAGGCTGACGCGCTCGATGCGATCGCCGAAGCTCTCGTGGCGAACGCCCCGCGGATCCTCGAGGCGAACACGCAGGACCTGGATCGCGGGCGTGCCGACGGCATCGGCGACGCGCTGCTCGATCGACTTGCGCTGACCGACGACCGCATCGCCGCGCTCGCGCAGGCGACGCGCGACGTCGCGGCACTCGCGGATCCGGTCGGCCAGGTGATCCGCGGCCAGCGGCTCCCGAACGGCATGCTGCTCGAGCAGGTCCGCGTGCCCTTCGGCGTCGTGGGCGCCATCTACGAGGCGCGGCCGAACGTCACGGTCGACATCGCCGCGCTCGCGCTGCGGTCGGGGAACGCCGTCGTGCTGCGCGGCGGGTCCGCGGCGCAGAGCTCGAACGCGGCTCTCGTGGCCGTCATGTGCGAGGCGCTCGCCTCGGCGGGCGTCGATCGAGACGCGATCCAGACGGTCGATGACTTCGGTCGCGACGGTGCAAACGCCCTCATGACCGCGCGCGGCCTCGTCGACGTGCTCGTCCCGCGGGGATCCGCCGGCCTCATCGAGACCGTGGTGACGACTTCCACGGTCCCCGTCATCGAGACGGGCGCTGGCAACGTGCACGTCGTGCTCGATGGGTCGGCTCCCGACGAGTGGGCGCTCGACATCACCGTGAACTCGAAGACCCACCGTCCGAGCGTCTGCAACTCGGCCGAGACTGTGCTCGTGGTGCGCTCCGCCGCCGACCGGCTCGTGCCGGCCGTGGTCGGCGCACTCCAGGCGGCCGGCGTCACGGTGCACGGCGACGAGGTCGTCCGCGGCCTGGCCGACGACGTCGTTCCGGCGACAGACGAGGACTGGGAGACGGAGTACCTGAGTCTTGACATCGCGATGCGCGTCGTCGACACGCTCGATGACGCGATCGCTCACATCGCCCGATACAGCACGCACCACACCGAGACGATCGTGACGTCCGATGTCGTGAACGCCGAGCGCTTCCTCGCCGAGGTCGACTCCGCCGCCGTGTTCGTGAATGCGTCGACGCGCTTCACCGACGGCGGCGAGTTCGGCTTCGGGGCCGAGGTCGGCATCTCGACGCAGAAGCTGCATGCCCGCGGTCCGATGGGGCTGCCGGAGCTGACGAGCACCAAATGGATCGGACGCGGGTCCGGCCAGGTCCGACCCTGATCGTCGAACCCACGCCCTGGCGATAAGCTAGGGGATCGACGCTCTCACCCTTCGAATGGAGTCAGGATGCACATCGCTTCCGGTCTGGCGCATCTCGCCGCCGAGTCCGAGCACCACGGCAACGTCGCGCTCGAGACGCTTCCCTACGGCATCGTCTCGATCGCGATCTTCGGCGTACTCGCGCTGATCACCGCGTCGTACCAGAACGTGGCCCACCGTCACGAGAAGCCGGTCCCGCACGCCGACGAGAAGCACTAGGCAGAGCGTGTGACGACGGCGACACGACCGGCCCGGATCGGGGTGATGGGCGGAACATTCGACCCCATCCACCACGGGCACCTCGTCGCCGCGAGCGAGGCGGCGACGAGCTTCGATCTCGACGAGGTCGTGTTCGTCCCGACCGGTCAGCCGTGGCACAAGCAGGCCGTCTCGCCGGCACAGCAGCGTTATGAGATGACCGTCATCGCGACGGCATCGAACCCAGACTTCACGGTCAGCCGCGTCGACATCGAACGTGAGGGCACGACCTACACCGTCGACACGCTGCGCGATCTGCGCGCGGAGCGGCCGAATGCCGAGTTCTTCTTCATCACGGGCGCTGACGCGGTCGCTCAGATGCTCGGGTGGCGCGACCACGAGGAGCTCTGGCAGCTGGCTCATTTCGTGGCCGTCTCCCGGCCCGGCCACGACCTGAATACTCAGGATCTGCCGAGTGAGCGTGTGACGCGGCTTGAGATCCCCGCATTGGCGATATCCTCGACTGACTGCCGCGACCGCGTCGAGCAGGGGATGCCCGTGTGGTATCTCGTCCCGGACGGCGTGGTTCAGTACATCGCGAAACATCATCTGTATCGGAGCAGGGCATGAGCACATCCGGCGATCAGCCGACTCGCCCGCTGACGCGGCGCGAGTTGCGTGAGCTGCGCGCACAGGGCGGCGAGGCCGCCGTGCGCGAGGCGCTGAACGCCCAGG
>DWXU01000248.1:0-2999 GCA_019119065.1 Candidatus Microbacterium pullistercoris
GCAATCTCTGGCGACCCTCAGGTGGTTGATCAGCCGATGGCGGACTCGACGTCGGCGGTGAGCTTCTGCCACCGCTCGACGGGGTCCGCGCCGTTGATGACCTCGGCCTGCGCGATGCCCCAGTACTCCCAGACGGATCCCATCTCCGGGATCGCGGGCATCGGCACCGACTCGGCGCCCACCTCGGCGAAGCCGGCGATGATCGGGTCACTCGAGGCCGTGTCGGCCGCGGCCGACAGCGCCGGGAGGATGTTGCCGGCCTCGAAGAGCGACAGCTGCGCCTCTTCGGTGCCGAGGTAGTTCACGAGGAAGTCGGTCGCGGCGACCTGGTTCTCGGACTCGCTCGAGAGGAAGAAGCCCTTCACACCTGCGAAGGGCGAGGCTACCTGGTCGGTCGGGCTGGGAACCGAGTCGATCGCGACGTCGATGCCGCTGTCCTGCGCGGCGCCGACGTTCCACGGGCCGGTGAGCCAGAACGCGGCGTCGCCGTCGAGGAAGGCCTGCTTCGCGATGTCGCCGTCGATGTCGGTGTTGAACACACCGGCCGCGCCCTGCTCGCCGAGCCACGTGGCGAAGGCCTCGCCGTTCTCGCCGCCGATCTGCAGATCAGTCGCGTCGTATCCGGCATCGTTTGTGCCGAACACCGGGGCGCCGAACGCCGTCTGGAACGGGTAGAGGTGGTAGGGGTTGCCCTCGGCGCCCTGCTCGACGACGAACGGCTGGTCGAGACCGGCGTCCTGGCCGGCCTGGAGCATCTCGTCGAAGCTCGCGGCCGCCTCCGGGACGAGCTCGGTGTTGCGCAGCACGGCGAGGTTCTCGACGGCGTACGGCAGCATGTAGACGGTTCCGTCGTAGGTCGCGGCCTCGATGGCGACGTCGAGGTAGCCGGACGCGGAGTCGCCGAGCTCGAGTGGTGCGACGACGCCGTTCGTGGACAGCTCGCCGAGCCAATCGTGGGCGCCCATGGCGATGTCGGGGCCTTCGCCCGTCGGGACCTGCTGGATGAAGTCATCCTTGATGTCAGCCGTGTCCTTGCCGATGAGCTCGACGGCCACGCCGGCCTGCTCCTCGTACGCGTCGGCGGCACCCTGGAGGGCGTCCACGCGCTCGGCGTCGACCCACACCGTGAGGGTCGTCGAGGCCTCGGTCTTCTCGTCAGCCGTGTCGTCGGCGGGAGCGTCGCCGGCTCCGCCGGCGCAACCGGCCAGGCCGAGCGTGCCCGCGACCGCGATGGCCGCGAATGCCCGGCCCGTCTTGTTCACCGTCATCGGTGTTCCCTTTCGTTCGTGCCGGCAACTCCGCCGGACTGTAAGCGATTGCATGGTGCGTGATGAGGGTTGCCACTTGGTAAATCAACGAAGCTTCACCAGATGGCCCCCTCAAGAATGCACGCCGACGCACCATATTGCAAGCGCTTCCATTCTTTGCGCGTGTGCCCTACGCTGACGGTCATGACTCACGAATGGTGGCGCTCCGCCGTGATCTATCAGATCTACCCCCGCTCGTTCGCCGACGCCTCCGGCGATGGCGTCGGCGACCTCACCGGCATCACGAACCGCCTCGATGCGGTGCGCGACCTCGGCGTCGACGTCGTGTGGCTGTCGCCCTTCATGACGTCCCCGCAGAAGGACGCGGGCTACGACGTCACCGACTACCGCGATATCGACCCGCTGTTCGGCACGCTCGAAGACTTCGACCGCATGCTGGCGCGCGCGCACGAGCTCGGCCTCCGCGTCATCATCGACCTCGTTCCGAACCACTCGTCTGATCAGCACGTGTGGTTCCAGCAAGCACTCGCCGCTGCCCCCGGATCCCCGGAGCGCGCGCGGTACATGTTCCGCGACGGCGACGGCGACACCCCGCCGAACAACTGGCAATCGGTGTTCGGCGGACCGGCCTGGACGCGCGTGCCGGACGGGCAGTGGTACCTGCACCTGTTCGACTCCTCGCAGCCAGACTTCGACTGGTCGAACGAGGAGGTGCGCGCCGAGTTCCGCGACATCCTGCGGTTCTGGCTCGACCGCGGCGTCGACGGCTTCCGCGTCGACGTGGCGCACGGCCTCGTGAAGGCCGACGGCCTGCCGGACTACACCCCGCCCGCCGACGCGGCGTCGATGGGCGGCGCCGAGCCCGTCCCCTACTGGGGGCAGGACGGCGTGCACGACGTCTACCGCGAGTGGCGCACCGTCCTCGAAGAGTACGAGGACGAGCGGATCCTCTGCGCCGAGGCGTGGATGCCGACCGTGCAGGAGATCGCGAACTGGGTGCGCCCGGACGAGATGCACCAGGCCTTCAACTTCGGCTACCTCTCGACCGCCTGGGACCCCGCCGAACTGCGTGGAATCATCGACGAGTCCCTCGCCGCGTTCGGCGACGTGGGAGCGCCGTCGACGTGGGTGCTGTCGAACCACGATGTCGTCCGGCACGCCACGCGCCTCGCGCTGGGTGACGCGGCTCCGCAGGGTCACGGCGTCGGGCCGCGCTCCGAGGGCGTCCCCGAGCAGACGTTCGGCCTGCGGCGCGGCCGGGCCGCGACCGCGCTCATGCTCGCGCTGCCCGGATCCGCCTACGTCTACCAGGGCGAGGAGCTCGGGCTCCCCGAAGCGGTCGAGCTCCCCGATGAGGCCCGACAGGATCCGACGTGGTTCCGCACCGGCGGCGACCGCTACGGCCGCGACGGCTGCCGCGTGCCGATCCCCTGGACGCGCTCCGGTGAGTCGTACGGATTCAGCGAGTCGGGCGCATCGTGGCTTCCGCAGCCTGACGGTTGGGCGGCGCTGTCGCGCGAAGCACAGGAGGGCGTCGAGGGGTCGACGCTGGAGCTGTACCGCTCGCTGCTGCGCCTCCGGCGTGAGCACGCGCTCGGCGCGGGCGGAATCGAGTGGCTCGACACGGATCCCAGCGTCCTTTCGTTCCGCAATGGCGACGTGATCGTCGTGGTGAACTTCGGCGATCGCGCCGTGGAGCTCCCGAACGGCGAGGTGCTCGCCGCATCCGCG
>DWXU01000249.1:0-5716 GCA_019119065.1 Candidatus Microbacterium pullistercoris
GCAATCTCTGGCGACCCTCAGGTGGTTGATCAGCCGATGGCGGACTCGACGTCGGCGGTGAGCTTCTGCCACCGCTCGACGGGGTCCGCGCCGTTGATGACCTCGGCCTGCGCGATGCCCCAGTACTCCCACACGGATCCCATGGCGGGGATCGCGGGCATCGGCACCGATTGGGCGCCCACCTCGGCGAACCCGGCGATGATCGGGTCGCTCGATGCGGTGTCCGCCGCGGCCGACAGAGCGGGAAGGATGTTGCCGGCCTCGAAGAGCGCCAGCTGCGCCTCTTCGGTGCCGAGGTAGTTCACGAGGAAGTCGGTCGCGGCGACCTGGTTCTCGGACTCGCTCGAGAGGAAGAAGCCCTTCACCCCCGCGAAGGGGGAAGCGACGTCGTCGGTCGGGCTAGGGACCGGGTCGATCGCGACGTCGATGCCGCCGTCCTGCGCAGCGGCGACGTTCCAGGGTCCCGTGAGCCAGAACGCGGCGTCACCATCGAGGAACGACTGCTTTGCGATGTCACCATCGATGTCGGTGTTGAACACGCCCGCGGCGCCCTGCTCACCGAGCCACGTCGCGAACGCCTCGCCGTTCTCGCCGCCGATCTGCAGGTCGGTCGCGTCGTACCCGTCGTCGTTCGTGCCGAACACGGGTGCGCCGAACGCGGTCTGGAACGGGTAGAGGTGGTACGGATCGCCCTCGGCGCCCTGCTCGACGACGAACGGCTGTTCGAGACCCGCGTCATGTCCGGCCTCGAGCATCTCGTCGAAACTCGAGGGCGCCTCGGGGACGAGCTCGCTGTTGCGGAGCACGGCGAGGTTCTCGACCGCATACGGAAGCATGTAGACCGTGCCCTCGTAGGTCGCGGCCTCGAGGGCGACGTCCAGGTAGCCGGAAGCCGAGTCGCCGAGCTCGAGCGGGGCGACGACGCCGTTGGTGGACAGCTCGCCGAGCCAGTCGTGCGCGCCCATCGCGATGTCGGGGCCCTCGCCGGTCGGGACCTGCTGGATGAAGTCGTCCTTGATGTCGGCGGTGTCCTTGCCGATGAGCTCGACGGCCACGCCGGCCTGCTCCTCGTACGCGTCTGCCGCGCCCTGGAGGGCGTCGACGCGCTCAGCGTCGACCCACACCGTGAGGGTGGTCGACGCTTCGGTGGTCTCGTCAGCCGTGTCGTCCGCGGGGGCGTCGCCGGATCCACCCGCGCAGCCTGCCAGGCCGAGCGTGCCCGCGACCGCGATGGCCGCGAATGCGCGGCCGGTCTTGTTCACCGTCATCGGTGTTCCCTTTCGTTCGTGCCGGCAACTCCGCCGGAGTGTAAGCGATTGCATGATGGTTGATGCGGGTTCCTACTGGATAAATCGGGACGGATTCATTCAGTGGCTCCCTTAAGGATGCACCGCAGCACACCATAATGCAAGCGCTTCCATTTCGCGTGCACGTGGCCTACGCTGACGGACATGACTCACGAATGGTGGCGCTCCGCCGTGATCTATCAGATCTATCCCCGCTCGTTCGCCGACGCGTCCGGCGATGGCGTCGGCGACCTCGCCGGAATCACCAACCGCCTGGGAGCGGTGCGCGACCTCGGCGCCGACGTCGTGTGGCTGTCGCCGTTCATGACGTCTCCGCAGAAGGACGCCGGCTACGACGTGACGGACTATCGCGACATCGACCCGCTCTTCGGCACGCTCGAGGACTTCGATCGCATGCTCGCTCGCGCACACGAGCTCGGCCTTCGCGTCATCGTGGATCTCGTCCCGAACCACTCGTCCGACCAGCACGTGTGGTTCCAGCAGGCGCTGGCCGCGGCGCCCGGTTCGCCGGAGCGCGCGCGATACATGTTCCGCGACGGCGAGGGCGACACCCCGCCCAACAACTGGGAGTCGGTCTTCGGCGGGCCGGCCTGGACGCGCGTGCCGGACGGCCAGTGGTACCTACACCTGTTCGACGCGTCGCAGCCCGACTTCGACTGGTCCAATGAGGAGGTCCGTGCAGAGTTCCGCGACATCCTGCGCTTCTGGCTCGACCGCGGCGTCGACGGCTTCCGCGTCGACGTCGCGCACGGTCTCGTGAAGGCCGACGGCCTCCCCGACTACACCCCGCCCGCTGACGCCGCGTCCATGGGCGGCGCCGAGCCTGTCCCCTACTGGGGCCAGGACGGCGTGCACGACGTCTATCGCGAGTGGCGCACCGTCCTCGAGGAGTACGAGGGCGAGCGGATCCTCTGCGCCGAAGCGTGGATGCCCACCGTGCGCGAGATCGCGAAGTGGGTGCGCCCCGACGAGATGCACCAGGCCTTCAACTTCGGCTACCTCTCCACCGACTGGGATCCAGCGGCGCTGCGCGGCATCATCGATGAGTCGCTCGCCGCGTTCGGCGACGTGGGCGCCCCGTCGACGTGGGTGCTGTCGAACCACGACGTCGTCCGCCACGCCACGCGCCTCGCGCTCGGCGACGCCGCTCCGCAGGGCCACGGCGTCGGACCGCGCTCGGAAGGCGTCCCCGAGACGGCGTTCGGCCTGCGCCGCGGACGTGCCGCGACCGCGCTGATGCTCGCGCTTCCCGGATCCGCCTACGTCTACCAGGGTGAGGAGCTCGGGCTTCCCGAGTCGGTCGAGATCCCCGACGACGCGCGTCACGACCCGACGTGGTTCCGCACGGGGGGCGAGCGCTACGGTCGCGACGGCTGCCGTGTGCCGATTCCGTGGACGAGGTCCGGAGACTCGTACGGCTTCAGCGAGACGGGCGCCTCATGGCTTCCGCAGCCCGCCGGATGGGCCGCTCTGTCGCGCGAAGCACAGGAGGGTGTGGAGGGGTCGACGCTGGAGCTGTATCGCACGCTGCTGCGTCTCCGACGCGAGCACGCGCTCGGAACCGGCGAGATCGAGTGGGTCGAGACGGATCCGTCTGTGCTCTCATTCCGCAACGGCGACGTGACGGTCGTCGTGAACTTCGGCGAGCGGCCCGTACCCGTTCCGACCGGCGAGGTGCTCGCCGTGTCGGCGCCGCTGGACGGCGACGCGATCCCCGCCGACACCGCCGTGTGGATGCGCTGACCCGCCGCTCCCCTCCAACACAACGCATCCGGTCATGCAGCACTGACCGCAGGTGAGAGGATGACGACGTGAACATCGCCGAGGTCGCCCATGCCGTGGGCGTATCGAGCGCAACGGTGTCGCGAGCGCTGTCCGGGCGCGGATCCGTGTCGCCGAGAACTCGAGAGCGGGTGCTCGCGGCCGCTCGCGAACGCGGGTACGTCGTCTCGCAGGCCGCGTCGACGCTCGCGAGCGGGCGCAATCGCGCCGTCGGGATCGTGCTGCCGTTCCTCGACCGGTGGTTCTTCAGCCAGGTGCTCGCGGGCGCCCAGCAGAGCCTCATGCGCGGCGGGTACGACGTCACGCTCTACAACCTCGAGGGCGACGGATCCGAGCGACGCGACGTCTTCGAGACCTTCCTTCCGCGTCAGCGCGTCGACGCCGTCATCGCCGTCTCGCTCGAGCTCGACGACACGGAACTGCAGCAGCTGCAGGCGCTCGGCAAGCCCCTCGTCGGCGTGGGCGGACCGATCGCCGGAGCCCCGACGCTCGCGCTCGATGACATTCGCGCGGCACGACTGGCGACCGATCACCTCATCGCGCTCGGTCACACCGACATCGCCCACATCGGCGGCGACGAGGCGAGCGATGTCGACTTCCATCTGCCGTCCAAGCGTCGCCAGGGCTTCGAGGACGCACTCGAGGCGATCGGCGTGGGCGCGCCCCTCGCCGTCGACGCCGACTTCACCGTGCAGGGAGGGTACCGCGCGGCGAAGCAGCTTCTCGGCACCCCCGACCGCCCGACCGCCGTCTTCGCCGCGAGCGACGAGATGGCATTCGGCGCGATCCTGGCGGCGCGCGACCTCGGACTCGACGTGCCCCGCGACGTGTCGGTCATCGGCATCGACGGCCACGACATGTCGGACTTCCACGGGCTGACGACGATCGCGCAGTTCCCCCGAAGCCAGGGCGCACTCGCGGTCGATCTGCTCCTGGCCGACCTCGAGGGCACCGCTGTGCCGGCCGACACCGACCTGCCGTTCGAACTCATCGTGCGGTCGTCGACGACGCGACCGGACGCGACGGCACGCTAGGCGAGCGTCGCGAGTGCGGCGCGCACCGCCGGATCCTGCTCGACCTCGATCGCCTCAGCGAGCGCGGCGCTCCGGACCACGTCGATGTCGACCCGTTCGCCTGTCTCCGCGGCACGGACGGCCGATTCGACCATCGCGAGACTGTGCACGTTCGACGACGCCGTGCTCTCCGGCGTCGCGCCGCTGCGCAGGGCGCCGACGAACTCGCGCAGCGAACCGGCGATCTGCTCCGGCACGCCGGATGGCACCGCGACCCGTTCTGGGCGGTCTCTCGCGCCTGCCCGGACCAGCTGGACATCGTGCTCGCCGTTCCAGCGGATCGAGCCTTCGGCTCCGTTGATCCACCATTCGCCGTTCCAGCTCGTCTCCTCCCCTGCCGCGACCCAGCTGCCGGTGAAGACGTACCGTCCTCCTCCGGCGAACTCGAAGACCGCGTGGGCCTCGGCGTCGCCCGCGAACCAGCTCCAGCTCGGGTTGTGCTCGTCGCAGACGACCGACACCGGCTCGGATCCCATCACGGCACGCGCGACATCGAACTGGTGGATCGCCATGTCGATGAGCAGCGGATGCGCCATCTCCTCGCGGAATCCGGAGAAGTGCGCTTCGCGGAAGAAGCGCGTCGACGCGTTCGAGACGGGCCCGATGCGGGGAAGCTGCGCGCGTGCCGCGTCGAGTGCTGCGAAGTAGCGCCGCGACTGACTGATCATGAGCAGCTCGCCGCGCACGGCGGCGACGGCCGCCTGTCGATAGGCATCGCGCAGGGAGGGCGCGGCGGGTTTCTCGCAGAGCACAGGAATGCCCGCGGTGAGCGCCTCGACGTTGACCGGCAGGTGCGCGACCGGAATGGTCACGTTCACAACCGCGTCGACCCGGATCCGTCGGGCGAGCTCGGTCAACGTGCGGGCGATCGCGACGTCGCCCCCGATGCCCTCCTCCGCCAGCGCGGCGCGGGCGGTGTCGAGGTCGAGGTCGACGACCCCGACGAGTTCGACCTCCGGCTCCGCGTCGATCGTGCGCAGCCACGCCCGTCCCATGCCGCCAGCGCCCACCTGGACGAGGCGCAGCGGGCCGTCGCCATCGAAGCGTCGGTACGCGCTCAATTGCTCATCGCTCCCCGGTAGCCGTGGCCGTTATAGAAGTCCTCGGGCTCATAACGCAGCAGCACCGGGGACGTGCGCTCCGGGCGATCGGTGCGCGCCCATTCGACGGCGTTCGCGATGACGCGGCGAACCTCCTGCTGGTGGTAGACCGGATAGTCCTGATCGCCGGGGCTGAAGTAGAAGATCCGGCCGTACCCACGCCGGTAGGTCATGCCGCTGCGGAAGACCTCGCCGCCCGTGAACGTCGACAGGAAGACCAGCTCGTCCGGAGCGGGCACGTCGAAGAACTCGCCGTACATCTCCTGCGCCGGAATGATGAACGGGTGCGGGATGCCCCGCGCGATCGGGTGGGTCGGATCGACGGTCCAGACGATCTCGCGGTCGTCCTTCGAGCGCCAGCGCAGCGTGCAGGTGGTTCCCATCAACCGGCCGAAGATCTTCGACCAGTGGCCGGAGTGCAGCACGATCAGGCCCATCCCCGCGAGCACGTGGC
>DWXU01000250.1:0-19163 GCA_019119065.1 Candidatus Microbacterium pullistercoris
CTCGCCTTGCTGGGGTGCACCATTTTCGTCATCGTGTGGTGGGCTCGACGGACCCGCCACGATCGCGCGCAGCAGGACGACGCCGGCGGGACGGCGTGATCAGGTCATCGCGGCGTCGACACGGATGACCACTTTCCCTCGGACGCCTCCTGCCTCCAGGCGGGTGTGCGCGCCGACGATGTCGTCGAGAGCGTAGACCGAGTCGGTGACGGGGCGTAAGGCTCTCGCCTCCGTCATGTTCTTTAGTTCTTCGAAGAGTTCACCGCTCGGGCGCCCGAAGAAGAGGCGCACTCTGCGTGGGAGGTAGACGCCCGACAAGACGATGTACGCGAGGCTTCGAATCGGGCGGTCGAGGTCGAACGCGATGGTGACCATGCGCCCGCCTGCTGATCCAGCACCTCAGTCACGGCATCAGACGCAAGTGAAGGCCTGGTGGCGCCTCCCGATTCTGAGATGCGGCGCCGGGCGTCACGTCGGAACCCCGTTCGGCGCTACGGTGGGCGCGTGGCCCTCCCCGGTATTGCTGAGTACGCCGCGTTCCTGCCCGCCCACTGGCGGAACCGCATCGACCGAAACCCGGCGAGCACCTGGTGGAACTGGCGTGGACACGAGGTGCACGTGCTTCGGCGTGTCAACCCGGACGCCGCCGTGAGGGTGTTGCTCGTCCACGGCGCGGGTGGTCACAGTGCCGCGCTGTGGCCGATCGCTTCGCTCTTGCCACGCGACGACGTCGAGCTGGCCGCGGTCGACCTGCCTCTCTACGGCCGAACCATCTCCCCGGATCCGGGTGCCGTCAGATACGAGGATTGGGTCGCGTTGCTGTGCGAATTCGTCAAGGCGGAGGAAGACGACCGTCCGCTCGTGCTTCTCGGCGCGAGCATCGGAGGAATGCTCGCCTACGAGGTCGCCGCTCGCACCGGTCGGTGCGCGGCTGTCGTGGCCACCTGTCTGCTGGATCCGCGTGATTTTCACGCCCGCTCTGTCATGACGCGCTTCGGTCCGCTGGCTGGCATCGGCGGACCACTGGCGAGGTTTCTCCCGGGCCGACTCGGCTCGGTTCGTGTCGCGATGTCGCGAGTCGCCGCCCTCTCCAAGATGAGCCGTGACGCGCGGCTGGCGCGATTGTGCGCCGATGACCCGCGCGGGGGAGGGGCGACGGTCCCGCTCGGGTTCCTCGCGTCGTTCATGCGTCACCGTCACGTTCCTCCGGAGGACATGCGCACCCCCGTGACGCTTGCGCATCCGACGCACGATGCGTGGACGCCGGTCGAGATCAGCGCACGCTGGCTGAGGCGGGTGGCGGCACCTGCCGACCTCGTCATGCTGCGGCAGTGCGGGCACTTCCCGATCGAGGATCCCGGGCTGTCGGACCTCGTCCAGGCGGTTGAGCGCGTGGCGCGGGCGCTGGGAAGCCGACCGGAATGAACGCGATCTGTCGATGCGTCGCATCGCCGTGCCTGTCACGCTTCTTGAGATGGCATCGACCTAGACTCTGAGAGTTTCGGGCCGGCGTCTGCTTGCACGCTGGGCGGTCGACGCGCGTGTTCCCTTCCCTGTGTGCTCAGGCAGACGGCTTCGTCGCGATGCCGTCGAGCCAGAGGGTGTCCGATTCATCGCGGTGCACACCGTCGGTCCCGACGTGCTTGCTGCTGATCGTCGGCCCCTTCTGGATCACATGCACGAGCGCCATGCCGTGGCCCCGTCCGAGGTCATAGTCCTCCTTGAGCCACGTGAGGATCTCGCCCGCTTTCACCCCGGGGGCGTCGAGCCCTTTCTCGCTCGCGATCTCCACGAGCTGGCGCGGCGTGAGACCGGTCTTCTTCTCGATCGTGTCGAGATAGGCCTGGAATGACATGGGATCCTCCGTTGGAACCAGCGTCTACGGATAGTTTCTACACCACTTCGGAGCGGTTCGTCGCGCGGTGTGCGCATATTCATGTCGAGCGGGTGAGCCACCGAGCGAGGTCGTGACGGAGTTCCGTGGTCGCTTCCAGCGGTACGAGGTGCCCGGCTCGTGGGAACAGACTGATGCCTGTGGTTCCGGGGAGTTTCGCTGCGAGTTGTGACGCCTGCTCAACGGGGATCCACGGGTCGAGATCGCCCCAGCCGATATGCGTGGGGCATCGCACCTCGGCGAGTCGCTCGACGAGGGGGCGGGTATGACGCGGATCCAGCTGCGCGATCTGACTGTAGAAGGCACGTTGACCAGCGCGCGACAGCCAGGGAAGGGCCAGCTTGTCGACCCAGTCAGGGGCGAGAGCGGATCGGGCCGCACCGGCGATGTACTCGCGCACCAGCGCCGCGTGAAGGTTCGCGGGCAGCGCCGCGAACGTCGTCTCGTTCTCGGCGACCAGGCGAAAGAAGGCGGATCCCCACGGGTCGAGGGTGACGACGTCGAGCAGGTACAGCGACGCGAATTCGCTCGCTTCGAACAGGTGCGCGCCGAGGGCGACGGCGCCGCCGATATCGTGCGCGACGACGTGCGGCCGGTCAAGTCGCCAGTGATCGATCAGCGCGGCGAGGCGACGACTCTGCCGGGGGAGGTCGATCGCGACGTCAGACTCGGAGATCGACCGACCGTATCCGGGCATGTCCCAGAGGAAGACCCGGTGCGTCTCGGCGAGGAGGCGCACCAGGGGCAGCCAGGTGGCCGCCGACCACGGCGTGCCGTGGCACAACACGATGTCGCCGTCCGAGGACATGTCGTGCGCCCCCGCGCGGTACGTCACGATCTCGACGCCGTCGGCGGTGACGCGGGTCGGGCGGAGCGAGAACTCATCGGTCATGCCGTCACGCTAGATCTTCAGGTTAACCTGAAGTCAAGGAGGCGTGCGATGAGGATCGGCGAAGCGGCCACCCAGCTCGACGTGGCGACGCACGTCCTGCGGCACTGGGAGGACGAAGGCGTCGTCGTGCCGCGACGGTCCGTGTCGGGGCACCGCGAGTACGACGAGGAGCATCTCGTGCGCTGCCGCATCGTGCGGTCCTGTCAGGCAGCGGGGCTGAGCCTGGCCGAGATTCGCCGCGTTCTGCACCGTGGTGAGCCCGAGCGCCGTGCGGTGATCGACGAGCGGTTGCGTGCGGTTCGGCGGCAGCAGGCCGTGCTGGATGCCACGGAGACCTTCCTCGTGCACGTTCGCGAGTGCCGTCACGGCCTCGTCACGAGATGCGCGGACTGCTCCGCGTACGCGGCGCCTGCGTCTCCGACGCAACCCTCTCGTGTACGGACGTCGGCGCGAGTAGAGTGACACGCTCTCCCTCGGCCCACGGGCACGGGCCCCGAAAGGAAGGCGATCATGAGCAGCGAGTTTGACGTCGGCGACCACGTTGGTTGGAACTCGGAAGCCGGGGAAGTCACCGGCGTGATCGTCAAGAAACACACGCAAGACACCGAATACAAGGGGCACGTGCGTCGCTGCAGCGTGGACGATCCGCAGTACGAGATCAAAAGCGACAAGACCGAGCACGTCGCTATGCACAAGGCGACGGCGCTCCACCGGATCAGTTGACCGGGCCATCACGTGAGCGAGCGTCACGAGATCTGGACCGTCGGGCACTGGACCTCGCCGGTCCCCGACGTCCTCGAGCTGTTGGACGAGCACGAGATCGAGGTGCTCGTGGATGTGCGTGCGCACGCTGGGTCACGCCGCAGCCCGCAGTTCGGTGCGGACGTCATGTCCGACTGGCTTGGCGAGAACGGTATCGAGTACCGGCGGATCGCGAAACTCGGCGGGCGGCGCCGGCGCCAGGATGTCGACCCGTCGATCAATGCGGCGTGGCAGAACGACAGCTTCAAGAATTACGCCGACTACACGCTCACCGATGAGTACCGCGACGGGATCGAGGAGCTCACCAGCGTCGCGCGCTCCCGGTCCGTCGCGATTATGTGCGGTGAGCCGGTGCCGTGGCGCTGTCATCGCCTCCTCATCGCCAACACGCTTGCCGCGGACGGATGGACGGTCACACATCTGTTCGCGGACGGCGCCGCACGCGAGCACGTTCTCGGCCAGTGGGGCGCCACGCCGTTCGTCGCGGCCGATGGGCTCGTGACCTATCCGGATCCGTCGGACGATTGAACGCGGGGACCGGACTTCGCTGACGGGCTTGGAGAAGCCGGGCAACGCTCGCATCTCGTTGCGGACGACGCCCTCGAGCGGCTGCGTGCGCACTTCGAATGAGCGCTTCGAGAGTGCTGTACCGCCCCCTCACAGCGACAAGAGGACGGAACGGCACTCGCGTTTCGCGGAGGTCGCAAGAGGCTATGGTGCACAGAGACGTACCCGACGAAAGGAATCAGACGGTGAAGATCGGCATTATCCTCGGATCCATCCGCTCGGAGCGCAAGACGGAGGCGGTTGCGCGATACGTTCATGGCCTGGCGGAGAAGCGCAGCGGCGACACCGCGTTCGAACTCATCGACCTGGCGGAGTTCGACGTCCCTCCCTTGACGACGTCGGTCCACCCGATGGCGGCGAACAAGAGCTATGACGATGCCGGTGTCCAGCGCTGGTCGGACGCGATCGATGCCTGCGACGCATATCTGTTCGTCACGCCGGAGTACAACCACGGCGTGCCCGGTGGATTCAAGAACGCGGTCGACTCGCTCGGCCTCGAGTGGGTCGGAAAGCCCGTCGCGTTTATCGGCCACGGGTCGGTTGGGGGAGTGCGTGCGATCGAACAGTGGCGTCAGATCGTTGCGAACTTCTCGATGCCCGTCGTGCGGTCTGAGGTCAATTTCAACGGCTTCACTCACTGGCAGGACGGCGAGTTCCAACCGGAGGACCGGCACGTCGACGAGGTGAATGGCGTCTTCGACGACCTCGAGCAGCTCGCGCGCACCGTGCGCGGCTGACCGCCCCGCGGCCTCCGAGCGCGCTGGCAGATTCGCGTGGCGGTGGTCTGCAACGATAGCGATGTGGGCGATGTGACACGCGATCGCGGATGGCGCCGCCGGGAACTCCTGGCCGGCATTCGTGCGTCGCTGTCGGCCGGGCTCGGGCTCTTCCCCCTCGGGATCGCCTTTGGGCTGCTCGTGTATCAGTCGGGGCTTCCGCTGTGGGTTGCGCCGGCGCTGTCGGTCTTCGGGTACGCGGGTTCTCTCGAACTGCTGCTCGTCGGCCTCATGACGACCGCGACGCCGCTCGCGGCGATCGCGCTTACCACTTTGCTGGTCAACTTCCGTCACGTGTTCTATGCGTTCTCGTTCCCCATCGGCGCGATCCGTCACCCGCTCGCGAAGGTCTACTCGGTGTACGCGTTGACGGATGAGACCTACGCGATCACCGCAACGCGGCCCGACACGTGGACCTCGTGGCGTCTCATCGCGCTCCAGGCGTCGCTGCAGTCGTACTGGGTGCTGGGCGGGCTCGCGGGGCTGCTCGTCGGATCCCTGCTACCGGAGCGCATCGACGGGCTCGAGTTCGCACTCTGCGCGCTGTTCATCACCCTGACGCTCGACGCCGCGCGCCGGTGGGATCAGGTGCCGTCGCTGCTTCTTGCGGCGTTGAGCTTCGCGATCGCGGTCGTCGTGGTGCCCGGGCAGGCGCTGTTCGCGTCGATGCTGCTGTTTCTGCTGCTCCTCGCGATCCGGTTCGCGGTGGCCCGGCGGAGAGGGACGGTCACATGATCGATACTTGGTACATCGTCGGCGTGCTCGCGATTGCGTTCATCATCACGTTCGCGCTGCGCGCCCTGCCATTCGCGATCCTCAAGCCACTGCGCGAGTCGAAGGTCGTCCGCGCGCTCAGCGTATGGATGCCGGTCGGGATCCTCGCCATCCTCGCCGCGGAGACGTTCCGCTCGACAATCGTCGCGAATGCCGCGCACGTGATCCCCGCGGCCATCGCGGCGGCGGTCACGATCGCCGCCCATCTGCTCTTCGGGCGGCGCACGCTGCTCAGCGTCGGCCTTGGCACCCTCACCTTCGTGGTTCTGGTCAACGTGCCCATCTGAATCAGCCACGCGCGTAGGCTCGCGACATGAGCAAGATCTTCACCATGAGCTTCGCCTCCGTCTATCCGCACTACGTGAGGAAGATGGAGCGGAAGGGGCGCACGATGGCCGAGCTCCACGAAGCCATCGAGTGGCTCACGGGCTTCGACGAAGAGGCCCTGCAGGCTCAGATCTCCTCCGAGAACTCCTTCGAGCAGTTCTTCGACGACGCGACGCTGAACCCGAATGCGTCGCTCATCACCGGCGTCGTATGCGGGGTCAGAGTGCAGGACATCGAGGATCCGCTGATGCAGAAGATCCGCTACCTCGACAAACTCGTCGACGAGCTCGCGAAGGGCAAGGCGATGGAGAAAGTCCTGCGCGCCTGAGCCGTACGTGTCCCGTCGAAGGCGTAGCGTAGGACGATGCCTCAGCTCGTCGTCCCTGACACCCGCTTTCATGCGGCCTTCCTCGAATCGAACCGCGAATGGGCGGGAGCGACCCAGGACGGCGCCGGGATCCACGATGACGACGACATCCTCAGCGAAGCAGGGTTTGCGACCTACGTGGCCGAGTTGATCGCCTCCGAGCACACGCCGCGCCGGCCCGGGCTCGTCTGCGACACGTATCGGTGGATCGTCGACGGCGACGAGTACCTCGGCGCCATCTCGTTCCGGCACGAGCTGACGGAGTACCTCGAGAACTTCGGCGGTCACATCGGCTACGGCATCCGGCCGTCCGCACGACAGCGCGGCCTCGCCTCGTGGGCGCTGGCGCAGACGCTCGACCTGGCGCGTGAGCGCGGTTATCCGCGCGTGCTCGTCACCTGCGTCGACGACAACGTCGCCTCGATTCGCACGATCGAGAAGAACGGCGGCGTGCTCGAGGACAAGCGCGACACGGGCGAGAGGCTCATGCGCCGCTATTGGATCGAGCTGTCGGTACCGGGACGGACGAGTCCCGTCTCGTAGGCGAGCACGACCAGCGCGGCGCGATCGCGCGCGTCGAGTTTGGTGAGCAGCCGACTGACGTACGTGCGGGCGGTCGCGGGGCTGAGGAAGAGTCGCGTGGCGATCTCGTCGTTCGTGAGTCCGGATCCGACGAGTTCGAGGATCTCGCGCTCGCGCGTCGTGAGCGCCGCCAGCGGCGCGGTATCGACCATTGTGCCGGTCACCGCCGCGCGCATGACGGCCGCGGTGACCGCGGGGGAGAGTAGCGCGTCTCCTCCCGCCACGGTCCGGATCGCGGCGCGGAGGTCGCCGGGCGAGACGTCCTTCAGGAGGTACCCGGCCGCGCCGGCGCGGATCGCGGCGTGCACGTTCTCGTCCTCGTCGAAGGTCGTGAGCATGAGCACGCGGATCCCGTTGAGGCTCGCGTCGCGGGCGATCTGCCGTGTGGCCTCGATGCCGTCGACGACGGGCATCCGGATGTCCATGAGGACGACATCGGGCCGCAGTTCACGCACGCGGGCGAGCCCGGAACGTCCGTCGGATGCCTCGCCGATCACGACGATATCGCCGTCACGTTCGGCGAGCGACCGCAGCCCGGTGCGGACGAGCTCCTGGTCGTCGACGATGACGGCGCGAATCATCGACCCGGTCATGCGTCCTCCTTGTCATGCACAGGGATCCGCGCTTCGACGACGAAGCCGGTGGGCGTTGCGGCGGCGTCGAGCGTCCCGCCGAGGAGCCCGGCGCGCTCGCGCATGCCGCGGATCCCTGATCCCTCGCGAACCGGCCCGGCTGTCCGTCCGTCATCCGCGACCCGGATGACGAGCTCGGCGCCGACGACGTGCACCGCGACGTCCACGACCGTGGCGTCGGCGTGCCGCAGCACGTTGGTGAGCGACTCCTGCACAATCCGGAAGGCGGCGGCGTCGACGGAGGTCGGCATGCCGGTCGCGGACACGTCGACCGTGGCGGAGAGCCCGGACTCGCGGGCCGCCGCGACGACCTCGTCTATGCGCGTGAGGCCCGGTGTGGCACTGGTCCTCGCGGCATCGTCCGAGCGCAGAAACCGCACGGTCCTCCGCAGCTCGCGCAGCGCGTCGCTCGCTGCCGTCCGTACGCGCCCGAGCGCGTCGGCTCGCTGAATGGCATCCGTCGCTTCTGCGGCGACACCCGCGTGCAACGAGGCGACCGACAGCGTGTGACCGATCGTGTCGTGCAGGTCTCGGGCGATGCGCAGACGCTCCTCGTGCATCCTCGCGTCGGCCGCGTGTCGTTCCTGTGCCTCGGTCAGGCGAGCGACCTCCGCCGACCGTTCGCGCGTCTCGCGCGCGAGTCGCACGGCGGATCCGAGCGCGATGCTTGCGGCCGCGAGCGCGAGTTCGGTCACGAGCGAATAGCCGGTGAGCTGGCCGGCTGCGTTCTCAGAGAGTCGGAAGAAGATCGCGACGCCGACGAGGACCGAGGCGGATCCGATCGTCCATCCGGTGCGCCGTTGTTCTGCGCCGGAGAAGAGGGCGCCGATCGCGGGCAGGACCATTCCCACCGGCGGCAGATCGAGCGTGTAATAGGCGAAGATGCCGAGCACGGTCGCGACCAGCACGATGCGCGAGAATCGTCGCCGCAGGAGCAGGACCGCGCCGAAAGCGCCGGCGAACACATACGCGTCGACGGCGACCTGGCCCGCCGGATCCGCCGCGATGACGACAGCGAGGACGAGCGCCACGGCGAGGGCGAGTGCGGCATCGCTGAGGCGGGGGTCGACGGCCGGACGCATGCGTTCAGGGTAGTCCCGACCGGTGTCGCTCCGAGGCGACAATCGGCGTCGTGCGGAAGCGACGGGAGATGACGCCTGTCGCGGGATGTGCGGGTTGGGAGACGAGCAGACGATGGACGTATGACCGCAGAGAACACCTCCCACACGTCGAGTCCTGGCCTGCCCTGGCTCCTCATCGTCGGCCTGTCGTGCCTCGCGTTGCTGTGGCCGCTGACGAACTTGATCGGGTTCTCCGGCGGCGCGCCACGCGCCATCCTTCTCGTCGTGATCATCGCCGCCGTGTGGATCGGCGTAGTCGGGTTCGCGCGCGTGCCGAGCCCCGTCGCCGTCCTCACCCTCACGGGGATCGGCCACGGCGTGATCACCCTCATCGTGTCGGCGATCGTCGGAGGCGCGACGCGACCGATCTGGGTCTATGCCATGTCGCTCGGTGTCGACGCCTTCTGGGGCGCGATGGCCGGCCTCGTCGCGCTCGCGATTCAGGCGATGATCGGACGGTCAGGAGCGGGCCGATGAGGCGCGCGCTCGCCGCGGGGAGCGTCGCGCTCGTCGTCGCCTCGTCGTTCGCCGCGTGCGGCATGTCGACGAGCGCGGTGCCGACCGTCCCATTCGAGCAGGAGCTGCGGATCCCGGAGCTGGCGCCCTCAACAGTGGAGGACGGCGTGCGCACATTCGAGTTCACGGCGCGCGCGGGCGAGACGGCGTTCCCTGGACACGAGACAGCTACCGAGACGTGGGGGTTCGACGGCGACTTCCTCGGCCCCACCGTGAGGGCGAAGCGCGGCGAGACGGTCGCGTTCGAGATCGACAACGCGCTTGACGAGAACACGAGCGTTCACTGGCATGGCATGCACCTGCCCGCCGCGATGGATGGCGGGCCGCATCAGGAGATCGAGCCCGGGCAGACGTGGCGCCCGACATGGACCGTCGACCAGCCGGCCGCGAGCCTCTGGTACCACCCGCATCCTCACGGCGCCACAGAGGAACATGTCTATCGCGGCCTGGCCGGAATGTTCCTTCTCGACGACGACGCGAGCGCGGCGGCCGATCTGCCCGCCGACTACGGCGTCGACGATCTTCCCCTCATCGTGCAGGACAGGCAGTTCGATGACGACGACCAGTTCGAACTGAGTGCGGACGGTTCCGAACCGGGAACTCTCGGTGACACGATCATGGTCAACGGTACGGTCGGCGCGTACCAGCAGGTGACCACGGACCGCGTGCGGCTTCGCCTTCTCAATGGCTCGACCGCCCGCACCTACGCCTTCGCGTTCCCGGACCGCGAGATGACCCTTGTCGCCACCGGCGGCGGGCTGATCGACGCTCCGGTCGACCTCGAACGAATCCGTCTGGCGCCCGGCGAGCGCGCAGAGATCGTGGTGCCATTCGAACCGGGGGAGACCGTGCGCCTGCGTTCGGAATCTGTTGACCTCGGCGGGATCCTGATTCCGGCGACCGCGGGCGGCAACGACGATTTCGACGTTCTCGAGTTCCGGGCCGCCGACGAGCTCGCGCCGACCCCGGATCCGTCGTGGCCGCGATCCGTGCACGCCGATCACGACGCTGTTGCGGAAGCCGACGCCGTGACCACGCGCGAGTTCGTGCTGAACACGCGACAGATCAACGGCGAGCGTATGGATATGTCACGCATCGACGAGGTCGTGCATGTCGGTGACACGGAGATCTGGGAGGTGCGCAGTACTCAAGCGATCCCGCACAGCTTCCATATCCACGACGTGCAGTTCCGTGTGCTCACGATCGACGACGAGGATCCGCCGCCAGAACTCGCCGGACGGAAGGACACGATCTACCTCGAACCGAACCGCCGATATCGACTCCTCATGCGTTTCGAGGACTATGCGGACCCAGAGATGCCGTACATGTACCACTGCCACATGCTGCTGCACGAAGACGAAGGCATGATGGGGCAGTTCGTCGTCATCGAGCCGGGCCAGGACGACGCCGTCGGGCCGCCCGAGGACCACGCCCATGCGGTAGACTGAAGTGCTCGGGATTCTTCCCGACTCGTTCGTGTGAAAGCACGATGGTAACTCCACAGCGTGAACTCACCACCCCTTCAGATGAAGGATCACGGGGCTGATCGGTTTCGACAGCGTCTGCTGATCTGCGAGAAGCGGGCCGAGGATGCAGGGTTATCTCGTTAACGCCCCCTGCAAACCAATAAGTGCCAACTCCAAGCGCACTGACTTCGCCCTCGCTGCATAAGCGAGCCCGATAGTCCGTCAGACCGTGGCTGATCCCGACACGGATCCTGGCGTCATCTAGGGATCTTGCTGCGACGTGGCGTCGAGACGCGTCGTGGGACTTTTGCTCGGCTGGGCTCGTCGATCTATGTGTCTGTGCTAAAGATCGGAGCCGATGAGAACGCCTCCACAGACTGCGCCCGGAGAAACCCCAGTGACCCAGCGCTGGACGGGGGTTCGATTCCCCCCAGCTCCACCAGGTGTGAGTTCACGCTGTGGCGATGCGCCTCAGCCGCGCCACGTGATCAGGTCGAGAGATTCCTTCGTGTCGGCGAGCGCGACCCAGCCCGAGGCGAACTGGTACGTCATGCCGTACTCGCCCTCTTCGAGGTACCCGACGACGTCCGGATCCTCGGTCAGGTAGACGACGTCGCCGTCCTCCTCGCGAAGCCAGCCATTGTCTTCGAGGTACTGCTGCAGCTCCGCGGTCTGCTCGGGGGCGACCGGCGCCCAGCCGTACATCTGCGCGACGTCTGTCGCGTGTGCGGCGTCGCCCCACACGCACTGGATCCCCTCCGCGAGCTCGTGCTCACCGATCCGGAACGGGCTCTGTTGCGCGCTCCAGCCGAGCTCGGCGAGCTGCTCGGCGAACGACGGGCGCAGGATCGTCTCGCACGTCATCGGGCCCGACGCTGACGTGGGCTCCGAGGGGGCCGCGCCCTCGTCCGGGGCGGCGGATCCGGTGCACGCGGTCAGCGCGAACGTCACGGCGACGGCGGCGCCGATTCCGAGAAGCGCACGCCTGGCTGTCACGTCGCGAACGCTCCGAGCACGGCGTCGTGCAGACGGCCGTTCGTCGCGACGGCCGAGAGCGTGTCGAGTCGGTCGGATCCTTCGCGCGACGTGAAGCGGCCTCCGGCCTCGCGCACGATCGCGGCAGCCGCCGCGACGTCGTACTCCTTGACGTCGAACTCCGCCACGATGTCGACGCGCCCCTCGGCGAGAAGCATGTACGACCAGACGTCGCCGTAGGCACGGTCGCGCCAGACGCGTTCCTGCAGGGCGAGCAGGGCGTCGAGGTGTCCGGCGTCGCGCCACTGCGCGATCGACTGGAAACTGAGTGACGCGTCCTCGAGGCGGTCGACGTCGGAGACGGCGATGCGTCGGGCGCCCGCGTCGCCGTTCGTCCACGCGCCGAGCTCATCCGCAGCCCACCAGCGGCGGGAGAGGGCGGGCATGCTGACCGCACCGACGCGGATCACCCCATCGATCTCGAGCGCGATCATCGTGCCCCAGGCGGGGACGCCGCGCAGGAAGTTCGCCGTACCGTCGATCGGATCGATGATCCAGCGGCGCGACGAGTTCGACGTGGCGCCGTACTCTTCGCCGAAGATGGCGTCGTCGGGCCGCGACGTCTCGATGAGGGAGCGGATCGCGCGTTCCGCGGCGAGGTCAGCTTCGGTGACGTGCGACCGGTCGTCCTTCATCGAGACCGTCAGATCCGCCGTGTCGAACCGCGCCATCGTTTCGGCGTCCGCCGCGTCGGCGAGGTGCAGGGCGAGGGTGAGGTCATCCGCGAGAGGGACTTCGGCGCTCGTCATCACGTCATCCTATCGAGGGCGCCTCAGCGCAGAACCCACGGGATGAGGTGAGGAGGAGGAAGGTGGTGCGCCCTCAGGGGCTCGAACCCTGGACCCACTGATTAAGAGTCAGTTGCTCTACCGACTGAGCTAAAGGCGCATGTTCGCACTCTCGCGCGAACCGAGGAACAACATTACCGACTGTGGGGCCGTCGCGCCAATCGGTGTGGCCCCTCGCGTGTCTGAGGAGATGCTGGGCGAGGATACGCTGAGCACCGTGACGAACTCGAGACCGCCGTCGATGGCTGACGTCGCCGCGCTCGCGGGCGTGTCCCATCAGACCGTGTCGCGCGTCCTGAACGGCAACGCGCACGTACGGCCAGAGACGCGTGACCGGGTCGCGAGCGCGATCGACCAGCTGGGCTATCGCCGCAATCAGGCCGCGCGCACGCTTGTCACGAGTCGTAGCGCGACGGTCGGCATCGTCGCGACGAACACCACCCACTTCGGGCCGGCCTCGACGGTCCTCGCGATCGAGCTCGCGGCGCGGCGGGCCGGCCTGTTCGTGTCGATCGCGACGCTCACCTCCTGGGCTCCGCGCGACGTTGCCTCCGCGATCGACCAGCTGATGAGCCAGGGCGTCGACGGCATCGTCGTCGTGGCGCCCATCGACGAGGTCGCGCGTGAACTCGACCGCCTGTCGACGCGGATCCCCATCGTGGCCGTTGCCGCGCGTCGCAACGCCCCGATGGGCTCCGCGGTCGCCTACGTCTCGGTCGACCAGCACGCCGGCGCCTCGCGTGCAACGCAGCACCTCCTCGACCTCGGACACACGAAGCTCGCGCACATCGCCGGACCGCCAGGCTGGTTCGACGCTACGGAGCGTGCGCGAGGATTCGCGGAGCAGGCGGTCGCGGCGGGCGCACAGACGACGACCGTGCGCGCTGAGGGCTGGGATGCGCGATGCGGATTCGAGGCCGGTCTGCGGCTCGCCGAAGAAGTCACAGCGGGCCGCGTCACCGCCGTCATCGCGGGCAACGACTATCTCGCGCTCGGTGCGATCCGCGCGCTCGGCGAGCGACGGATCCGCGTGCCGCAGGACGTGTCGATCGTCGGGTTCGACGACATCGACGGCAGCGCGTTTCTCGTCCCGGCGCTGACGACCGTGCACCAGCCGTTTGCAGATCTGGGCGGCGCGGCGATCGACACCCTGCTGCGGCGACGCGCGCCCGCACAGATCGTGCCCGAGGTCGTCGTGCGCGAGAGCACGGCGCCGACGCGCTCGTGAGCGGGCGTGCGCACCACGGTGCATGGGAAGAGAGCCTGGGCGCGCGAGAATCGCGGCCGAGCCTGAAGGCCAGTCGTGTGAGCGCTAACATGAAGAGGACATCGACCAGGAATGGAGCTCGCAATGACGCAGATGCCACCCGATGACGCGCGTCGCGCCATCCGCAGCGGCGAGACAGCGCTCGGCATCGAACTCGGCTCGACCCGGATCAAGGCCTGTCTGACGACGCTCGCGGGGGAGACGCTTGCGACCGGCGGGCACGCGTGGGAGAACACGCTCGCCGACGGTCTGTGGACGTACCCGCTCGAAGCCGTGCGCCACGGACTCGTCGCGGCGTACGCGGAACTCGCCGCCGAGGTCGAGGAACGCTTCGGCGAGCGTCTCGCGGACGTCGGCGCCGTGGGCGTTTCGGCGATGATGCATGGCTACCTCGCGTTCGACGCGGACGGCGAGCTGCTCGTCCCATTCCGCACGTGGCGCAACGTCAACACCGCGACCGCGGCCGCCGTGCTCTCGGACGCGCTCGACATCAACATCCCGCTGCGCTGGTCGGTCGCGCACGTGCACCAGGCCGTCCTCGACGGCGAGGATCACGTCGCGCGCCTCGCTCGCGTCACGACGCTGTCCGGCTACGTCCACGAGCTGCTCACGGGGGAGCGCGTGCTCGGCGTCGGCGACGCATCCGGCATGTTCCCGATCGATTCGGCCACGGACGACTACGACCGCGACATGCTCCGCACCGCCGACGAGCTCCTCCACCGTGCGGGCGCCACCCACCTTCAGCTCGCCGCGTTGCTGCCGACGGTCCGCGCGGCGGGGGAGAACGCCGGACGCCTGACCAACGAGGGCGCGCGGCTCCTCGATCCGAGCGGCACGCTCGCCGCTGGCGCCGTCGCGGCCCCACCCGAGGGCGATGCCGGAACCGGCATGGTCGCGACCAACGCCGTGACGCCGCGCACAGGCAACGTCAGCGCCGGAACGAGCATCTTCAGCATGATCGTGTTGGAGCGTCCCCTCGGCTCACGGCATGAGGAGATCGACCTCGTCACGACGCCGGCGGGCCACGCGGTCGCCATGGTGCACTGCAACAACGGCGCGAGCGAGATCGGCGAGTGGGCCGGCGTGTTCGGCGAGTTCGCCCGCGCGCTCGGGCACGACGCGTCCGCGGACGAGGTGTTCGGCGCACTGTTCTCCGGGGCACTCGCACGCGGATCCGACGACGGCATCCTCGCGTACAACCACCTGTCGGGTGAGCCGATCGCCCGACTCGACGAGGGGCGCCCGCTCGTCGCGCGCACGCCGTCCTCCGCGCTCACGCTGGCCGGCTTCATGCGCGCGCAACTGCGCGGATCCTTCGCGACGCTCAGCCTCGGTATGCGCACGCTCGCCGACGAGGGCGTCGAGATCGACGCGATGCGCGCCCACGGCGGCGTCTTCCGCACGGCCGGAGTCGCGCAGCAGCTGCTCGCCGAGGCGGTCGGTGCACCCGTCGCGGTCTCGGATACTGCGAGCGAGGGCGGCGCGTGGGGGATGGCTCTGCTGGCCGCCTACGCCCACGCGCGCACGACCGGCGTCGACGCGGCCCTCAGCGAGTGGCTCGAAACGGCGATCTTCGCCGACGAGCAGACCACCGTCGTAACGCCGGAGCCCGACGCGGTCGCCGACCACGCCGACTTCCTCGACCGCTGGAGCGCCGGCCTCGCCATTGAGCGCGCCGCGGTCGAGACGATGCCGTGAACGAAGGAGCACGAATGCCCGAAATCGATCAGATCCCCGCCGTCATGCGCGACGCCGTTGATGCCGCCAAGCGGCGCGTCGCCGAGCTGCACGCCGAACTCCCGCGCTGGGGCCTCGTCGCCTGGACCGCCGGAAATGTCTCCGAGCGCGTCGCCGGTGACGGCGAGCACCCCGACCTACTCATCATCAAGCCCTCCGGCGTGAGCTACGACGACCTCGAGCCCGACGCGATGGTCGTCTGCGACCTGAACGGCGAACTCATCGAGGGCGACCGCAGCCCGTCCTCCGACACCGCCGCGCACGCCTACGTGTACCGGCACATGCCCGACGTCCACGGCGTCGTGCACACGCACTCGACCTACGCCACGGCGTGGGCCGCGCGCGGCGAAGAGATCCCCTGCGTGCTCACGATGATGGGCGACGAATTCGGCGGACCGATCCCGGTCGGCCCGTTCGCCGTGATCGGCGACGACTCCATCGGACAGGGCATCGTCGAGACGCTTCGCGACCACCGATCGACAGCGGTCCTCATGCAGAACCACGGCCCGTTCACCATCGGAGCGACCGGACGCGCCGCGGTGAAGACCGCCGTGCTCCTCGAAGAGGTCGCCAAGACGGTGCACGTCACGCGGCAGCTCGGAGAGCCCCTCCCGATCCCCCAGGAGAAGATCGATTCCCTCTACCTGCGCTACCAAACCGTCTACGGCCAGCGCTGACGGTCCGCGGGACGCGCTCTCGCGGCGTTGTCGTCAGTCAGCGCACGTCCGGTGCGCTTCCCTCCTCCGCCTTGCGAGAGCGCATCCCGCGGACCGTCAGTCATTGACCCATCACGTTTCGAAAGGAACAGCATGACGAAGCCATATTCCGACAAGAAGGTCTGGTTCCTCACGGGCAGCCAGGGGCTCTACGGTGAGGAGACCTTGCAGCAGGTCGCCGATCAGTCGCGCGAGGTCGCGCGTCTGCTCGACGAGAACGCCGAGGTCCCGGCCCCGATCGAGTGGCGACCGGTACTCACCGACGCCCCGTCGATCCGTCGCGCCATGCTTGACGCGAACGCCGACGACGACGTCATCGGCATCATCACGTGGATGCATACCTTCAGTCCCGCGAAGATGTGGATCTCCGGGCTCGAGGAACTCCGTAAGCCCCTCCTGCACCTGCACACGCAGGCGAACGTCGAGCTGCCGTGGGACACCATCGACTTCGACTTCATGAACCTCAATCAGGCGGCACACGGCGACCGCGAGTTCGGATACATCCAGACGCGTCTCGGCGTCGCTCGCAAGACCGTCGTCGGTCACGCGAGCGATCCGCGGGTGGTGTCGGAGACGAGCACGTGGATGCGCGCGGCAGCCGGATTCGCCGAGGCACGGAACCTGAAGGTCGCCCGCTTCGGCGACAACATGCGTTATGTCGCCGTCACCGAGGGCGACAAGACCGAGGTCGAGGCGAAGTTCGGCACGCAGGTCAACACCTGGGGCGTCAACGACCTCGTGGAGAAGGTCGAAGCCGCGACGGACTCCCAGATCGACGCGCTCGTCGCCGAGTACTTCGAGCAGTACGAGGTCGCCGACGAACTGCGGCCCGGTGCAGAGCGCCACGAGGCGCTTCGCGATGCGGCCGCGATCGAGATCGGACTGCGGACATTCCTCGACGAGGGTGGGTTCAAGGCCTTCACCGACAACTTCGAGGACCTCGGCGCGCTCAAGCAACTGCCCGGGATCGCCGTGCAGCGGCTGATGGCCGACGGGTACGGCTTCGGAGGCGAGGGGGACTGGAAGACCGCGATCCTCGTGCGCGTCGCGAACGTGATGGGGGCAGGCCTCACCGGGGGCGCGAGCCTCATGGAGGACTACACCTATGACCTCACGCCCGGTGACGGTCGGATCCTCGGAGCCCACATGCTCGAGGTCGCTCCCTCGCTGTCGCAGACGAAGGCGCGCGTCGAGATCCACCCGCTCGGCATCGGCGGCAAGGCCGACCCGGTGCGCCTCGTCTTCACGGCCGACGCCGGACCGGCCGTCGTCGTCGCGCTGAGCGATATGCGCACGCGCCTGCGTCTGACGGCAAATGTCGTCGAGCTCGTCACCCCGCCCGAGCTGCCCCACCTTCCGGTCGGCCGCGCGGTGTGGAAACCCGCTCCCGACCTGCCGACGAGTGCCGCATGCTGGATGGCGGCCGGCGCCGCGCACCACACGGTCATGTCGAATGCCGTCGGCATCGAGGTCTTCCGCGACTTCGCGGAGATGGCCGGCGTCGAACTGCTCGAGATCGACGACGACACGACGGTGCGCGGGTTCCAGAACGAACTGAAGTGGAACCAGGTGTACCACCACATCGCCGACGGCATCTGAACCACGCGAACCGGCCGCGCGTCGTCGTCCGTTCCGCGGACCCACACGACGTGCGGCCGGTCTTCACTCGTACTTTACAACGTTTACCTATAACGTTGTAAATCGCGAGAAGACCACGCTGCCGTGCCCTCCTGAGCGCTGCGGACCGTCAGCAGGGTTGACACGCTCACGGAAGCCTGACGTCGCCCGAAGGAGAAGCTGTGCCCACCGCTCTCATGTCCATCGATCCGCGTTTCACGATCGGCCGGATCCATCGCAACCTCTTCGGCGGTTTCGTCGAGCATCTCGGCCGTCACATCTACGACGGCATCTACGAACCCGGTCACGAGACGGCCGACGCCGAGGGCTTCCGCCGTGACGTGATCGATCTCGTGCGTGAGCTCGGCGTGACGACGATCCGCTATCCCGGCGGCAACTTCGTCTCGGGTTTCCGATGGGAGGACAGCGTCGGTCCGCGGGAGGAACGCCCGCGGCGACTGGACCTGGCGTGGCATTCGACGGAGACCAACGAGGTCGGGCTGCACGAGTTCACGTCGTGGCTCGAGAAGGTCGGCAGCGAGCTGATGCTCGCGGTCAACCTCGGCACGCGTGGCACGCAGGAGGCGCTCGATCTGCTCGAGTACGCCAATGTCCCGGCGAAGACCGCCCTGACCGATCAGCGCGCGGCCAACGGCCGCCCGGACCCGTTCGGAGTGAAGATCTGGTGCCTCGGCAACGAGATGGATGGACCGTGGCAACTCGGTCACCGCAGTGCGGACGACTACGGGAAGATCGCCTCGCAAACGGCGAAGGCGATGCGCCAGGTCGACCCCGACGTGGAACTCGTGGTGTGCGGCTCATCGGGAGCGCAGATGCCGACGTTCGGTGAGTGGGAGCGCACCGTGCTGCAGCACACCTACGAGGACGTCGACTACATCTCGTGCCACGCGTACTACCAGGAGCACGACGGGGACACCGCTTCGTTTCTCGCGTCTGCGGTCGACATGGACCGATTCATCGACTCCGTCGTGCAGACCGCGGACCACGTGCGCGCCGTCAAGCGTTCCGAGAAGCAGATCAACATCTCCTTCGACGAGTGGAACGTCTGGTACCTGACGCGCTTCCACGACGAAGACAAGATCCAGGACATCGCCGAGTGGCCGGTCGCCCCACGCCTGCTCGAGGACGTCTACTCCGTGCTCGACGCGGTCGTGTTCGGCAACCTGATGATCTCACTCCTCAAGCACGCCGACCGGGTGACGAGCGCCTCGCTCGCACAGCTCGTCAACGTCATCGCGCCGATCATGACCGAACCGGGCGGAATCGCCTGGCGGCAGACGACGTTCTTCCCGTTCGCGATCACGTC
>DWXU01000251.1:0-34185 GCA_019119065.1 Candidatus Microbacterium pullistercoris
GGTGATACCCGTACAGGTCGCTCTGGGGCTCGTTGATCCACACCTCGTCGCCGCCCTCCGGGCTTGGCAGGCGCACGGTGCGACCGAAGGCCTCGTCGACCACTGCCGCGTCATACCCGGCGTCGCACAGCCGTTCGGCGAGCACGTCGAGGTCATCCGCGACGAACGAGAGCCCGACGGTCGGCGAATCGGCGTGATGCAGCCCCACGTTTCCCGCGTCGGACACGACCTCCGTCCACCCACCACGGTCCGCGGCGATGAACGCGCGCAGATCGAGCGCCTCGAGGATGCGGCGCGGTTCGTCGAGGTCGGTGGCGAACCAGATCGGCTGCACCAGTGGCGCACGTTCGTGCACAGGGATGGATCCTTCGCTGACGCCGACCGTGATGCCGCACGAGACGAAGAGGATCTCGCCGACGCCCGCCATCGTTTCGCGCGAGACATCGAACGCGGCGAGCGCGTGCTCCGCGGCGTCGAGGTCGTCGACCAGCAGCTGAAGGTCGACCCGGCCGGCGGGAAGCGCCTCGGATGCCGCGTGGACGGCGAACGATCCTCGACCGTGGAACTCGGCCCATTCCGGCGTCGGCGGGTACGGGGCGTCGAAGCCGAGCGCTTGCGCGAAACCGTGCCACGCGGCGGTGTCGTCTGCGTACAGGATCTGCTGAACAGCGGTCATCGCTCCTCCTCCACCTCGGCGCGCAACACACGTTCGACGAGCGCCGACAAGCTGGTTCCCTCATCGATGGCGCGGTGCTTGACGTCGCGCACGAGGTCTCTCGGCAGATACACGTTGAACTGCACTTTATCGCTTACTGTCATGCTAGCAATTTAGCGTTTGAGCCGAGTGGGCGCAACCTGCGCCAGGAAGCACAACCCCGCCATTACTTGACATTCATTGCTCAAGTGCGACATGCTTGCGTCTCAACCGTCAAGGGAGATTATGTTCGTCATCACCGCCGACCAGCACGACAGTCGCGCGAGCGAGGATCTCGTCCCCGCGGCGCTCGACGCAATCATCCGACGCGGCGGTTCCGCGCTTCCCCTCCCACCCGAGCGCACGGCGGGCGACGAGGTGCAGGCCCTCGTCACCACGGCTCACGCGACACTCGACATCACCCTTGCTCTCACCCGTACGCAGCACTGGAGCGTCGGAATCGGTGCGGGCGCCGTAGACCTCCCCCTGCCGGACGAGGTCCGGGCAGGCCGCGGATCCGCGTTCATCCATGCGCGCGACGCCGTCGAGCGCGCGAAGAAGGCTGCCACGCGGATCGCGATCTCCGCCGACGATGCCGACAGCGCCCACAACGCAGAGTCTCTGATCCGCCTGTTGATCGACTTGCGCGACCGGCGCACCGAGGAGGGCTGGGAGGTCCACGACCTGCTTGCGGACGGCGGCACGCAGCGCGCGGCGGCCGAGCAGATCGGGATCAGCGAGAGCGCGGTCAGCCGTCGCGTCGCCGCCGCGTCGCTCCGCGTCGAGGAGGCCGCTGTCCCCGCTCTCGCACGGGTCCTCGCCGACCTCGACGAACGGTAGGCGACCGCGCGCCCCGCGTCGCGCGTCGGTGGTCCGTGACAGACTGAGCGCCATGTTCATGGTGGGCTCGATCGCGGGGGTCCTCGTCGGATCCGCGCTCGTCGCTGCGTTCCTCGCGGCGCTGATCATCATCCTCGTGACGCGCTCACGGCCCCGGGCGTCGCCACTCCTCGCCGCCACGATCCTCGTCGCGATGAATCTCGTCGCCGCCGCAATGGTGCCGGCAGCAGTCCCGCTCGCCCTCACGATCCCGCTCGCGCTGCTCGGCGTCGCGATCGCTCTCCTCGGAGGCGACCCCGCCGCCCGGTGCGTCCTCTCCCTCGCGTCGAACAGCATGGTGCGCGAGGGCCCGAATGGCGGGATCCTGCTGCGCACGCCGACGATGACGACCGAACCGGCTCCCGAGGTGATGCGCGGCGGCGTGACCATCGGCTACCTGGAGCGCGCGGCGACGGCGCTCGCGATCATCGTCGGCTACCCCGAGGCGATCGCGGTCGTCGTGGCGATCAAGGGCATCGCCCGTTTCACCGAGCTCGGCACGCCGGAGGCGCGCGAGCGCTTCATCATCGGCACCCTCGCGAGTCTCGGCTGGGCCTGCGTCGCGGCGGCCACCGTCCGCCTCGCGATGGGCTGACGCGCCCGCGAGCGCCTGCGCGGCTACGCTCGTGGCATGCGGTTCACCGGCGTCAGCGCCTTTCCCCTCACCCCGTTCGCCGATGATCGCATCGATGAGGGCGCGTACGCAGGCCTGATCCGACGCCTCGCGCGCACTGATGTCTCGTCGATCACGGCACTCGGATCCACGGGATCCTACGCCTACCTGTCGTCAGCAGAGCGGGCGGCCGCGGTGAGCATCGCGGTCGAGAACGCGGGCACGACGCCCGTTCTCGCAGGCGTCGGGGCAACGCGCACGCGCGACGTCGTCGAGAACGCGGCGAGGGCCACTGAGGCGGGCGCGCGCGGCATCCTTCTCGCCGCGGTCTCCTATCAACCACTCGGCGACGACGAGGTGCTCGGGCTGTTCCGAGACGTCGCTTCGAGCACCGACCTGCCGATCGTGGTGTACGACAACCCACGCACGACCGGATACACCTTCACCCCCGAGATGTATGCGCGGGTCGCCGAACTCCCCGGCATCGCCTCGCTCAAGGTTCCCGGCCGCCCGCTCGAGGAGTCACGCGAACTGCTCCAGCGGATCCGCTCGCTCGTGCCCGGGCACGTGTCGGTGTGCTTCTCAGGCGACAGCTTCGCGACCGCCTGCCGCGTCGCCGGCTACGACGGCTGGTATTCGGTGCTTGCCGGCACGCTTCCGGGCATCGCTCTGGCGGCCTGGGAGTCCGGAGCAGACGACGCGCTGCAGCCGCTGTGGGATCTCTATACCGAGGTCGGCGGCGGCTTGCGCGTCATGGCTGCGATCGCGGAGCGGAAGGGGTGGGCGGCACCCGGATGTTTGCCGCGCCCCCTCATCGGACTGTCGGACGAGCAACGAGGGCGCCTCGCCCGCATCCTCGACGGGATCGGCTCGTGAGCCGGAGTCGGGCGACGCCCGGCCCTTCGGAAGGAGAATTCCCCTCCGGAAGGCTCGGAAAGTGGAATCCGTGCCTCCTCAAGAAGGCTTCTCCTTCCCAAGCACACGCGCTGATAATCTCGGCCGGGTGATGACTGGGGCAAACCGGCAGAGGCAGGCGTGGCGCGAGCTGCCGGAAGCGATCCGGCTCGCGGCGACGGAGTTGCTCGGAACACCGGTCGTCACGGCGACGACCCAGAAACGCGAGCGACTTCAACCCGGATCTCGAAACGAGTGATCTCGTCACGCACCCCACCCTCTCGTCGTTGTCGCCGGCGACGATGACGCGCTTCTTCCTGAATCTCGCGGGGAACTTCCTCGCGAAATCACAGGTCCCAGAACCCCGTGGTATCCCAGGCCTGCGGGCCTTCCAGCGTGCCGAGGGCGAGATATGCATCCGCCTTGCGATGGGCTGAGGTCTGAGCATTAATCACCGGATGCAACAACCAGATCGCGCACGGCCGCCGGTGGGTGTGGTCCTGATTACGCAGCCGTGAGTCGAGGAGTCCTCTTCGGGAGCAGCCGCGGGATGAGTCGTACGAAGATGACCATGATGACGAGCTCGACGAGTGTTTGGGTGACGACGACGAGCGGTGCGAGGTCGAAGGTGGCGGGAAGCGCCAGGACCAGAGGCAGCACTACGAGGGAGTTCCGCGTCGCGCCGCTGAACACGACGGTCCGCTTCGCTGGAACATCCAACCGTGCAGCAGCCCCGGCGAGCATGCCGACGGGGACCATGGCCGCGGCGAAGAGGATGTAGACAGGGATCGCGAGGAGCAGGCCGGTGATCTGCTGCCCGACGCCGGCGATCTGGGAGGCCACGACGACGGCGAGGGTGAGCATCATGAGCGGCACCATCGCTGCCAGCCCTACCCGTTCGAGCGCGCGTCCCCAGCGTGTTCGTGCCGCCGCGAGCTGCGTGAGACCAGCAGCCGCGAGCGGTAGGACGATGAGCAACAGGAACGCCTCCGCGAACGGTCGCAGATCAACCGCTTGCACGAACTTCTCGCCGACGAAGAGCCACAGGTATGCCGGGAGCAGGAGGACCTGGGTGAGCATCAGCAGTGGCGCGGCTGCGAGTAGCCGATCTCTGGAACCGCCGGCGAGCCCTGCGAACACGATGACGTAGTCCACGCACGGCGTCAGTAGCACGAATAGCACGCCGATCAGGAGGACCTGGTCGTGCGCGACGATACGAGACAGACCAAACACCACGATCGGCACCAGCACGAAGTTCACCACGAGCAGCGTCACCAGGAAGCGCCAGTCGCGGAATGCGAGTCGGAGCCGCCCGAACGGGACGCCGAGGAAGGTGACATAGAGCAGCAGGCCGAGCACGGGGTTGATTGCCGTCTCCGCGGGATGCGCCAGGGCCGGGAACAGGAGGCCGGCCGCAGTGCCGACTGCCAGGGCCACAAGGTACAGCGCGATCTGGTGTCGCTCCATCCACTTCACGCTCTGCGCCATGCGACCATCCTCTCAGGCGCGCAATAGGTCATCAGTCACTGTATAGTCATCGTGTGCTGACTATTGCTTCCCGTCTTGATGTGATGAACCGGCTCGGCCGCGCGATGGCCGATCCGACCCGCTCCCGGATTCTGATGTCGCTGCTGGAGGGGCCCTCCTATCCGGCTGTACTGTCCCGTTCGCTTGAGCTCTCGCGCTCGAATGTGTCGAACCACCTCACGTGCCTGCGCGACTGCGGTATCGTCGTCGCCGAGCCCGAAGGCCGGCAGACACGGTATGAGATCGCCGACCCGCACCTCACGGCGGCGCTCACGGCGCTGGTTGACGTCACGCTCGCCGTCGACGAGAACGCGCCGTGTCTGGACGCGGCGTGCACTGTGCCTGGCTGCTGCGGAACGGAGACGCGGGCATGAACTCCTCGCTGACAACCGCGCGCCGCACCACGTTGCACCGCAGGGTCCGGTTCATCGTCGGCTTCACGATCACCTACAACGTCATCGAAGCCATCGTCGCCGTCTGGGCTGGCATCCTCGCCTCCTCCGCGGCGCTGATCGGCTTCGGACTCGACTCCGTCGTCGAGGTGCTCTCGGCCGCCGCGATCGCGTGGCAGTTCACCCGCAAAGACCCCGAACGGTGGGAGAAGGTCACCGTCAAGGCGATCGGCATCGCGTTCTTCGCCCTCGCCGCATACGTCACCGTCGACGCCGTCCTGAGCCTCATTCAGGCGGAAGGCCCGGACCACAGCCCTTTCGGTCTCGGCATCACCGCACTGAGCCTGCTCATCATGCCGCTGCTGGCCTGGTTCGAGGTCCGCACCGGACGAGAGCTGGACTCCAAGAGCGTGATGGCCGACGCCAAACAACTCATTCTCTGCGTCTACCTCTCCGGAGCAGTGTTCATCGGCCTCATGCTCAACAGCCTGTTCGACTGGTGGTGGGCCGACTCCGTCGCAGCGCTCGTCGTCGCGGTACTCGCGATCCGCGAGGGCATCGAAGCGTGGCGCGGCGACGTGGAATCCCCGTTCGAGGTCCTCGAAGACCTGGAAGATGACGATGACGATGCAAAGGAGAAGATCCAATGACGCAGGGCCCATTCCGAGACGTCCCGATTGCATGCACGCTCCCGACAATCGCGGAAGCCAAGGCGCAGGTGGAGAAGTGGCAAGCGTTCGACGCCGACTACGCACTCTCCTCAGAACGCACCGACTCCGAGCTCGTCATCCACTACGCCAAGGTCGATGACTCGATCAGCCGACTACGCGACCTCGTCGCGGTCGAGCAGCGTTGCTGCGCGTTCGTGCAGTGGAACATCGACGAAAACGACAGTGACCTGCATCTGATCGCGCGAGGCTCCGAGGAGCAACTTGCGGCGCTCAACGTGCCGACTCCACAGCACTGACTTCATGCCGCAGGTGCATCAATGATGCATCTAATGCAATACTAGCGGGGTGAGTTCTGGACATGGCGGCGCGACCGCGCTTCGGCTGCTCGGGAACGTGCGCCCGCTGGACGAAAAGCAGTTCGTCTATGACGCCATGCTGGCGGGATGGAGCGATCAACAGTCGAGCCGAGGCCTTGTGGCTTCGACGATCCAAGGCAGGATTCTCACGATTCGGCGGTTCGAGGCCTTCACGGGGCGATACCCGTGGGAGTGGTCGGTCGGTGACGTCGAGGACTATACGACGCACGCGAAGTCTGGAGCTCGTCCTGCGGCACGGTCGACGATCCGTGCGTATCAGATGATCATTCGGCTCTTCTGCGAATACCTTTGCGATGGGCGCTACGAATGGGTGGCCGAGTGCGAACGCCGGTTCGGCCAGGCACCGCAGCAGATATGCCATGAGTGGAACACCACCGCACACCTCGTCGACTACGAAGGGCGGGCGCAGCGCCGGGCGCTCACCTATGACGAACTCGAGCGGTTCTTCAGCGCTGCAGACGCGCGGGTTGAGTCCATTCTCGACCAGGGGCGGAAGGGCGCGCTGGCTGCGCTGCGGGACGCGCAGATGTTCAAGACGATCTACGCCTATGGTCTGCGCCGCGCCGAGGCGGTTGGTCTCGACGTCGCGGATATGCGCCCCAATGGCGCGGCTCCTCGCTTCGGTCGCTTCGGTGCCGTTGAGGTCCGCTGGGGTAAGGGCTCACGTGGCTCCGGGCCGCGCCGACGTTCGGTGCTGACTGTGCCCGAGCTGGGGTGGGTGACCGCAGGCCTCGCACAGTGGGTGGATCACGCACGCCCCCGTTTCACGGACGAAGCCGGCATGCTCTGGCCGACCGAACGCGGCAGTCGGGTCAGTCTCCGCTACATCGACATGAGGTTCGCAGCCCTCCGTGACCAGCTGGGCCTCCCTCCGGAGCTCAGCGTGCACGCGCTGCGCCATACCTACGTCACCAACCTGATCGAGTGGGGCTACTCGGAGAAGTTTGTCCAGGATCAGGTCGGCCACACCTATGCGTCCACCACCGCGATCTACACCTCACTCGGCGACGACTATAAGACCCGCATGGTGACCCGAGCTCTCGCCCGAATCTATGGAGGAATCGATGCCGACAACCGCTGACCACAGCCCGATCACCTGGCACCTGCGGCAGGTCATGGCCGTCGCCGGGATGTTCCATACGACCGACCTCATTGACCCGCTCCGGGAGCAGGGTGTGCATTTGTCCCGCGAGCAGATCTATCGCCTCGTGACGAAGACGCCCGAAAGGCTCAACATCGAGGTTCTCGCCGCGCTGTGCCGCATCCTCGACTGCACACCCACCGACCTCATCGAGGTGGCCCCTGTCGTTGCAGCACGCGCACCTCGTGCCGTTGGGGAACCGCGCAGCAACGGACCTTCTATCGGTGCCCTCCGCCCGATCCCCGCGAAACTGCACCGTCCCACGGAGTGAGCGAGAGCGAGAGCCCTGGATGGAAGCGGCGTTGCGACTCGTGCGGTCGCGATGTCGAGGCCAGGTACGAGATTCTCGAGCAGCGCATCTGCAACGCCTGCTACTCCCGCCTGCGCCGGAATGCATCGCCGTGTCCGGCCTGTGCCCAGATGAAGGTCTTGGCCTTCCGGTCACACGACGGCGAGATCGTGTGCGCTGCGTGCGCGGGTGTTCCGTCACGGTTCGGATGTGCCAGGTGCGGGAGTGAGGAGCACCTGACCGGCTCGCACTGTGGACGCTGCCGCCTCGAGGATCGTCTCGATCACGTCCTTGCAGATTCGAATGGCCGTGTGCACCCGGCGCTTGCCCCGCTCCGCGACCACCTGCTCAGCGCCAGGGACCCGCGTTCAGCGGTCCGGTGGCTCCGCCGCGAACCCATCGACCGCACACTCCGAGCCATGGCTCACGGCGAGAAGCCCATCAGCCACGAGGCAATCAACGAGCTCCCGCAGTCGACGCGCATCCGGTACTTCCGGCGAATGCTGATCGCTGCCGGCACCCTGCCCGCCATCGATGTCCGACTCAACGACCTCGAGATCCGGAGCCGGGCATTCATCGACACCCTGCCCGCCGAACAGGCCATCATCGTCACCAGGTTCTTCAACTGGGAGACGCTGCGGAAACTGCGCAGGCGGTCACTTGACCGGCCAATCAGCGTCGGAATGGCCAACGTCCACAGCTCGGAACTCCACAAGATCGCAGCCTTTCTCGCCTGGCTTGACGAGCACGACCTCGATCTGCCCACGCTCGAGCAAGTGACGGTCGACCGCTACCTCGCGCACCACGATCCCAACCGCACCATCGGGAGATTCCTCAACTGCGCAGCCCGACACCGAATCATCACGCGCATCGACGTGCCCCGGTCCCCGTCGACAGCCTCGCCCGCCACCATCGATGAGGGAGTCCTCTGGGAGAAAGTCGACATTCTTCTCCAGGACAAATCCACCCCGATGTCGAGTCGGATCATCGGGCTGTTTCTCCTTGTGTTCGCCCAGCCGATCAGAGACTCCGTTCGGCTGAGACGCGAAGACGTCCAGGTCACCGAAGGGTACGTCAAGGTTCAGTTCGGGACGACCCCGGTCATTCTGCCGCCTCCGATCGCCGATCTCCTCACGGAGCACCTCGACATGACACGCGACCAGCGACCATACGTCGGGGTGTCGCCCGGTTGGCTCTTCGAAGGTGTGATGCCGGAGCAGCACCTGAGCGAAGCCAGCGTCCGATTCAACCTGAACAAGCACGGACTCCACGCTCGGATCATCAAACGCGCCAGACTCGATCACCTCGTACAGGTGCTCCCGGCGAGCATCGTCGCGGACATTACCGGAGTCACAGTCAATACAGCCATACGCCACTCAGCGAACACCGGAGCCGGCTGGGGAGCGTACCCCGAACTGAGAAGGCATGAGAGGGAACTCGACGCGAACGAATACTGCTGATTGCCAGTAGCGTGGGAAGCATTGACATCGGATGCATCAGTAATGCGAGATTTTAGCGTTGATCGGCGCTTTTTACGCCAATTCTGCGACGTTGTGGGTAGCTGGCTGTCGAATGACGGAAGTGTAGCAAGCATCCGGAAGCCACCCGCGAGTTACCTCGTTGACGAGTAGTGCGGCACGACGGGCGCACCGTTCCTGAAGGAGAAGCACGCGCACTTTCCGCGATGTTTGCGTGCGACGAGTCCCATATCGGTGGGGAGCGACTGCGATCTCATGAGAATCGAGCGAGAACGAGCGCGACGGCTGCGAGCAACACGGCGATCAGCGCCATCGCCGTGTAGGAGCCGGTGGCGGCGGCAAGCAGTGGGCCGAGGGCGGGACCAACCGCGCTAATGAGGGTGATGGGTGCGGCGAAGACGCCGTTGATGGAGCCGTAGTTGTGGGCGCCCCATCGATCGGCGACGGCTGAACCTTGGACGAGTGTCTGTGCGCCGCGCACTGCACCCGCGGCGATGCCGAGGACGATGAGCAGCCACGGCGGGCCGGGGACGAGTGCGAGGAACGCGAGGAAAACGACGCTGAGCCCGGCGGTAGCCGCGAGGGGGACCCATGGGGCCGCGGTGTGCGGGATCGCGATGTAAAGGAGCCGGCCGATGACCTGTCCGGCGCCGAGAAGCCCGAGCGCCCAGGCAGCGAGCTCGTAACTCATGCCTTTCTCTGTGAAGAGCGGGATCAAGGCGAGGGTGACGCTGAACAGCGCCGTTGCGAGCATCAGCATCGATAACTCGAGCATCCAGAAACGGCGTGTGCGGATGACGGTGCTGACCGTGTGCGCATGTTCGGCCTCCGGAGCCTCAGGGATCCGCCCCCAGCGGCGTTCGAGGCTGAACCAGTGCAGGGGCACGGTGGTTACGAGCAAGAATCCGGCAAGGACGATGAAGGTGGTGCGCCAGTCGGAGACCGTGAGAAGTCCGGCGACGACCGGTGCGAACACGGTGGAGGCGAGCCCTCCAGCGAGGGTGAGGATCGTCATCGCCGCACGCCGCCGAGACCCGTGGCGGCGTGCGATGACGGTGAACGCGGCCTGGTAGAGCACGGCGGACTGCGCACCACCGGCAACCACCCACCCGGCGGTGAACACGGCGAGGTTCGGTGCGAGGGCGACCATGACGAGTCCGACCGGGCCGACGATGCTGCCCAAAGTCATGATCAGGCGCGGCCCGCGCTCGTCGAGCCAACGACCGACGAAGACCCCCGCCACGGCGGAAACGATGAGACCTGAAGAGAAGGACAGCGTGACGAGTGTGACCGGCCAGCCGGTCTCGGCGGCGACCGCCGGGGACGCGACGATGAGGGCGTAGTACAGGATCCCCCAGCTGATGACCTGGCCGACAGACAGCGCGGCCAGTCGCCCGCCCAGCCATGGCGGGGCGGACACCTCAGCGGTCATACGGAGCGAAGCGCGTCGGCAGCAGCATCCAATGCTCCGTCGTTGAGGGCGAAGTAGGCCCACTTGCCGCGTTGCTCGCGAGTGACGAGGCCAGCATCGGCGAGCAGCTTCATGTGATGCGACACCGTCCCCTGGGACAAGCCGACAGGTGCGGTGAGGTCGCAGATGCAGGCTTCGCCGCCAGAGCTCGATGCGATGAGGGACAACAGCATGACGCGAGTGGGGTCTCCGATCGCCTTGAACACCTGCGCGACGCGCTCAGCATCCTCTGCGGTCAGGGTCGACGTGATCCGCGGCACGCAGCACGCGGATTGTTCGACGGTCGTTGGCAGGCTCACGCAGATAGTCTGGCACGTATTGACATTCTTCGATAGATGCGCGAATGTTCTCGTATTGAACTTTATCGATGTGAGGAATCGTGATGTCTGAGCTTCCTGTCGTCGTCATCGGTGCTGGCCCACAGGGGCTCGCCGCCGCGGCACACCTGACCGAGCGGGGCCTGGACACCGTTGTTGTTGAACGGGGCATCACAGCTGGTGCGGCGGTCAGCGAATGGGGACACGTGCGACTGTTCTCCTCCTGGCCGGAACTCACAGACGCGGCCGCACGCCGCCTGCTGGAACCCACCGGATGGATTGCTCCCACAAGCGGATATCCCACCGGCGCCGAGTGGGTGGACAACTACCTTGCGCCGCTCGCCGCGACCTTGGGCGATCGGGTGCTGTACGGCACGACAGTGACAGGCATCGCCCGGCAGGGGCGCGACAAGGTCGTCGACAGCGAGCGCAAGAGCCAGCCGTTCGTGGTGCACACCGTCGACAAAGACGGCCGCGACGGTCGTGTTCTCGCGAAGTCAGTGATCGATGCATCCGGCACGTGGGCGCTGCCGAACCCGGCTGGCGCAGACGGATTCGCTGCGGTCGGCGAGGCTGCTGCAGCGGAGCGCATCTCCTACCGCATCCCGGACGACGTCTCCGAGCTCGCTGGTGCTCACGTGGTCGTCGTCGGCGCGGGCCACTCCGCGACGCACGCGGTGCTACGTCTGAGTGAGCTGGCTCGCCGCGAACCGGACACCCGGGTGACATGGCTGCTGCGCCGCGGCAACACAGCGAACGTGTTCGGCGGTGGCGCCGGGGACGAGCTTCCTGAGCGGGCCGCACTCGGCTCCCGTGCGCAGAAGGTCATCGAGGCCGGCATCGTTGACGTCGTCACCGGGTTCCGCGTGGCCGAGTTCCAGCAGGGTGACGATGCGCTCACGATCCACGCGGAGGACGGACGCGAGATCTCCGGCGTTGCGCACGTGATCACCCTCACTGGCTTCCGTCCGGACACCAGCTTCCTCCGTGAGGTGCGCATCGACCTCGACACGTCCCTGGATGCCGTCGCCGGGATCGCGTCGGAGATCGACCCGAACATCCACTCGTGCGGATCGGTCCGAGCAACGGGGGCACGTCAGCTCGCTCAACCCGAGCAGGGGCTGTTCATCGTCGGGGCGAAGTCCTACGGCCGCGCGCCGACATTCCTCGCACTCACCGGATACGAACAGGTGCGCAGCGTCGTCGCCCACCTCGCCGGCGACCACGATGCCGCCGTGCGTAACGAACTCGTACTCCCCGACACCGGGGTCTGCGGCGGGGCCGGCGACTTCGACGCGGAGGGCAGCAACTGCTGCGCGGCGCCGTCCATGCTGCAGCTCGACACCCTTCCAGTCTCCCTCAGCTGACCGAATCGAACTCGGGAGCCACCATGCCCGACACCACGACCAAACCCTCCGTCCTCTTCGTCTGCGTCCACAACGCCGGCCGCTCCCAGATGGCCGCCGGGTTCCTCCGCGACATCGCTGGCGACCGTGTCGAGGTCCGATCGGCAGGGTCCATGCCCGCAGATCAGATCAACCCCACCGCCGTCGAGGCGATGAAAGAGGTCAATGTCGACATCACGGCTGAGCAGCCGAAGCCGTTGACCACCGAGGCCGTGCAGGCATCCGACGTCGTCATCACGATGGGCTGCGGCGACGCCTGCCCGATCTTCCCCGGCAAGCGCTACGAGGACTGGAAGCTCGACGACCCCGCCGGACAGGGCATCGACGCCATCCGACCGATCCGTGACGAGATCCGAGCACGTATCGAGAAACTGGTCGACGAACTCATCTGCGCCCGTGGCGGGGGCGAATAGTTCCCCGCGGAATACTTCTCTCCGCCGATAGCGCCTCGGAAGGAGATTTCGCCTTCAGAAGGATGAGATCTGCGGATCCGGGCCTCCCAGGAGCCGAATCTCCTCCCGAAGCGCGCACACTCACACCTGGCGCAGGCGCACCGTGTTGCCGGCCGGATCGCGGAAGGCGCAGTCGCGCACACCGTAAGGCTGGTCGGTCGGCTCCTGGATTACCTCGGCCGCGGCGTGCTCCTGGATCCGCGCGAAGTCCGCGTCGACGTCGACGCTCGCCAGCATGATCCAACCGAAGGTGCCCTTCGCCATCATTCCGGTCACCGTCTCGCGCTCGGCCTCGGAGATGCCCGGGTCGGCGAACGGGGGCGCGAGCAGGACGCACGTGTCCGGCTTGCCCACCGGGCCGACGGTAATCCAGCGCATGTCGCCCTGACCGACATCGCTGCGCACCTCGAAGCCAATCGCGTCGCGCCAGAACACCACCGAAGCGTCCGGGTCGACGAGGGGAAGCTGTGCCGTGTGAATCGTCATGGTTGTCATGACACTCACGTTATTGCGGCAGCAGCGGCGGCGCTTCTCCATTCCTGACCGGTCTCGACACCTGCTTGACGACGCACGACGGCAATTGCTGCGGATCCGTTCTCGCGCGTTCGCGAAACTCGGTCGGCGACATGCCGACGAGCTCGCGAAACCGAGTGCTGAACGTGCCGAGGGACGAGGATCCGACGGCGAAGCACACCTCGGTCACCGTCACGTCGCCGCGGCGCAGCAACGCCATCGCCCGTTCGATCCGCCTCGTCATCAGGTACGAGTACGGCGATTCGCCATAGGCGCGCTTGAACGCGCGGCTCAGGTGTCCGGCCGACATGAACGCACCCCGCGCCAGCTCTTCGACGTCAAGGGGCTGCGCATACTCGCGATCGATGCGGTCGCGCACGCGCCGCAGCGCGACGAGGTCCGGATCCAGTTCCACGGTGAAACCGTACACGTCGCGTCGGTGGTGGTCCGCCCCGGAACCTCCTGCGTTGTGTTGAGGGCACTCAGCCCTCGTAGCCGCCGGGGTTCTTCTGCTGCCAATTCCATACGTCGCGCGTCATGTCATCGATCGTGCGGGTCGCGGTCCACCCCAGCTCGCGCTCGGCCTTCGCGGGCGTGCAGTAGGTCGCCGCGAGGTCGCCCGCACGGCGCGGCTTGACCGACTTCGGCAACTCGCGACCGACCGCCTTCTCGAACGAGGTGATCAGCTCGCGCACGCTGACGGGGTTGCCCGTGCCGAGGTTGTAGACGGCGAGCCCCGGTGCGGCCTTCTCCAGCGCCTTGACGTGGCCCTCGGCGAGGTCGACGACGTGGATGTAGTCGCGCTGTCCCGTGCCGTCGGGAGTGTCGTAGTCGTCGCCGAAGATCCCGATCTCGGGCAGCGATCCGACCGCGACGCGGGCGACGAAGGGCATGAGGTTGTTCGGGATCCCCTTCGGGTCCTCCCCCACGAGCCCTGACTCGTGTGCACCGACCGGGTTGAAGTACCGCAGCAGCGTGACGTTCAGCTCGGGGTGTGCCTGCTGCACGTCGGTCAGCACGGTCTCGTTCATGAGCTTCGACTTCGAGTACGGGTTGGACAGTTCGACGAGGTTGCGGGTCGCCTGCTCCGTGAACGGCAGGTCGGCCGGATCCGAGTAGACGGTGCCCGTCGACGAGAACACGAACGAACGGATCCCCCGCGCGATGCCGACGCGCAGCAGCGCGTAGGTCGTGTCGAGGTTGTTGGCGTAGTACTCGAGCGGCTTCTCGACCGACTCGCCGACGGCCTTATGCGCCGCGAACTGGATGATCGCGTCGAACGGCCCGTGCTCGTCGAAGGCGCTCCCGACGTGCTCATCGTCCGCGGCGTCGCCGATGACGAGAGGCACCTCGGTGCCGGTGATCTCGGCGATGCGGCTGGGCACGACACGGCTTGTGTTCGCCAGGTTGTCAAGCAGCACCGGCTCGTGGCCGGCCTCGATGAGGGCGATCGCCGTGTGGGTTCCGACGTATCCGGCACCGCCGGCAAGAAGAACGCGCATGGGCTCCAGCCTACTGCGGGGCGAGGACGCCGCCGGACTCTTCGAGGTAGCACGCGCCGCACAACGATTCGTAGGTGACGAAGCGCGCGCCGCGGACGGCGGCTGTCGCCGTGTCGATCGCCACCTGGTCGCCGTCGAAGACGAACTCGCCGCCGATCTTGCGAGCGTTGAACAATGCCTTGCGTCCGCACCGACAGATGGTCTTGAGCTCCTCGAGCGTGTGCGCGACCTCGAGCAGGCGCCGAGATCCCGGAAACGCCTCGGTCTGGAAGTCCGTGCGGATGCCGTATGCCATGACCGGGATCCCATCCTCGACCGCGATCTTGAGAAGGTCATCCACCTGCGGCGGCGAGAGGAACTGGGCTTCGTCGATCAGCAGGCATGCGACGTCAGCGTGTCCGTCGTCGTCGAAGAGCGCATCGTCCGCCGCACGACGGATCCGCGTGCGCTCGTGTGCCACGAGGTCGCGGACGTCGGCGTCGGCCGCGATGAGGAAGCCGACCGGGCGCGTGACGCCGAGTCGCGACTCGATGGATCCGGCACCCTTCGAATCGATCTCCGGCTTGGCGAGCAACACCGACTGCCCGCGCTCCTCGTAGTTGTATGCCGCCTGCAGGAGCGCCGTCGACTTGCCGGAGTTCATCGCGCCGTAGCGGAAGTACAGTTTGGCCACCGGATAACCTTACGTACGCCCGCGGCCGGGCAGTGTCAGGTGAGCAGGCCGAGTGTCTCGGCAGATGCCCGCTCGGTCGACTCGGCGAGTTCCGCGTTGTCGTTCAACAGGCCGCCGTACGTCGGGATGAGTTCGCGCAGCTTCGGCTCCCACTCGTCCTGGCGGTCGGGGAAGCAGGAGCGCAGCAGGTTCAACATGATCGACACGGTCGTCGAAGCCCCGGGCGATGCCCCGAGCAGCCCGGCGACGGATCCGTCGGAAGCCGAGACGACCTCGGTGCCGAACTGCAGCTTGCCGCCCTTCATCACCTGAGCGCGCTGCCCGGCCTGGATCAGCTCCCAGTCGTCGCCGTCGACGCCCGGCGCGAACTCGCGCAGGCTGTCGATCTTCCGGTCGCGGTTCTTCATGAGCTCGCCGACGAGATACCGCACGAGGTCGAGATTCGTCACCGCCACCTTGAGCATCGATCCGAGGTTCGACAGCCGCACCTGCTGGATGATGTCGGTCCAACGGCCGGCCTTCAGGAACTTCGGACTGAACGTCGCGAACGGACCGAACATGAGCGAGGCCTCGCCATCGACCACGCGCGTGTCGAGGTGAGGAACGGACATGGGCGGCGCGCCGACAGCGGCCTGCGAGTACACCTTGGCCTGGTGCTGGGCGACGATGTCGGGGTTGGAGGTCTTGAGGAACTGTCCGCCGATCGGGAAGACGCCGTATCCCTTGATCTCGGCGATCCCGGCGCTCTGCAGCAGCTTGATGGCCCATCCGCCCGCGCCGACGAAGACGAATCGCGCGTTGAGGGATCCGGGGGTGCTGCCGACGCGGTGGCGGTAGAGCACGTCCCAGGTGCCGTCGGAGCGGCGCTTGAGCTTCTTCACCTCGTGGTTGAGGCGGACGTCGGCTCCCGAGGAGGCGAGGTGGTCGAAGAGCTGCCGTGTGACCGCACCGAAGTCGACGTCGGTACCTGCGGGCACGCGCGTCGCCGCGAACGGCTCGTCGCTCTTGCGGCGCTTCTTCATCAGCAACGGCGCCCACTGGTGGATGACGCGTGAGTCCTCGCTGTACTGGATGCCGCGGAACAGGGGCTGCTCCTTGAGCGTCTCGTACCGCGCCTTGAGGTAGGCGACGCTCTTCTCTCCGCGCACGAACGTCATGTGCGGCGTCGAGTTGATGAACGTCGACGCTTCCGACAGGATCCCCCGATCGACGAAGGAGGACCACAGCTGCCGGGTCACCTGGAACTGCTCGTTGATGCCGATCGCCTTGGACGGGTCGTCGGGATCGGGCATGTAGTTGAGCTCGCACAGCGCCGCGTGTCCGGTGCCCGCGTTGTTCCACGGGTTCGAGCTCTCCTGCGCCACGTCGCCGAGCCGTTCGAGCGTGACGATCTTCCAGTCGGGCTGGAGTTCTTTGAGGAGGGTGCCCAGGGTGGCCGACATCACGCCGCCGCCGATGAGCACGACATCTACGGATTCACTCACGATTCATCAGCCTACTCTCGCTACCCGAGTGCTTTTCGACGAGGCGCCCGGCAACATCCGCGGTTCTTATACGCGTGTCATCACGCGCGCTGCAGGCGCCTGGCCGCGATGAGCTCGGCGATCTGGACCGTGTTCAGCGCCGCGCCCTTGCGCAGGTTGTCGCTGGCGATGAACATCGCGAGCCCGTGTCCGGCGGGCGCGCCCTGGTCGGCGCGGATGCGCCCGACGAGGGTGGGGTCCGCGCCGGCGGCCTCGAGGGGCGTCGGGACGTCAACGAGCTGCACGCCGGGTGCCTGCGAGAGCAGCTCCGTGGCGCGCTCGGGCGAGATCGGATCCCGGAACTCGGCATTGACGGAGAGCGCGTGGCCAGTGAAGACGGGGACGCGCACGCACGTGCCGGAGACGAGCAGGTCCGGCAGGTCGAGGATCTTGCGGCTCTCGTTGCGGAGCTTCTTCTCCTCGTCGGTCTCGCCGAGACCGTCGTCGACGATGTTGCCGGCGAGAGCGATGACGTCGAATGCGATCGGCGCGACGTACTTGTCGGGCTCGGGGAAGTCGACCGCGGATCCGTCGTGCGTGAGACGGTCCATGCCGCCCTGCGACACCGCCGCTTCGACCTGACCGCGCAGTTCGTCGACGCCACCGAGGCCGGATCCGGAGACCGCCTGATAGGTCGAGACGACGAGCCGTTCGAGGCCCGCTTCCGCGTCGAGTGCCGAGAGGGCCGGCATCGCGGCCATCGTCGTGCAGTTGGGGTTCGCGATGATGCCCTTCGTGGCCGCATCGATCGCTTCCGGGTTCACCTCGCTGACGACCAGCGGGACGTCGGGATCCATGCGCCACGCGCTCGAGTTGTCGACGACGAGCGCCCCTGCCTCGGCGAAGCGCGGCGAGTGCTGCTTCGACGCGGAGCCGCCCGCGGAGAACAGGGCGATGTCGATGCCGGCCAGCTCGGTGCTGTTGACGTCCTCGACGGTCACGTCCGTGCCCCGGTATGCGATCGTCTTGCCGGCGGAACGCGGCGAGGCGAACAGGCGCAGCTCGCGAACCGGGAAGTCGCGCTCTGCCAGGATCTCCAGCATCTTTCCGCCGACCTGGCCGGTGGCGCCGACGAGGGCGAGCGATACTCCGGATTCTGCAATGCGTGCCATGGGTTCCTCGTGGTTCGGGGGCGGAGGTTCTTGCGAGTCTACCGGCGGCCGGTCAGCCGCCGGGCCGGTCAGCGGCCGGTGCCGGCGTAGACGGTGGCCTCGACGTCGCCATCGAGCCCGTATGCGGTGTGGACGGCGCGAGCGGCCGCGTCGAGGTAGGCGTCACGGAGCACGACCGAGATGCGGATCTCACTCGTGGAGATCATCTCGACGTTGATGCCGTTGCTGCTGAGCGCCTCGAACAGCGTCAGCGAGACGCCCGAGTGTGACCGCATGCCCGCGCCGACGACCGAGAGCTTTCCGATCTCGTCGTCGAAGTAGATGTTGTCGAATCCGAGCTCGTCGTGGTCGGCCTTGAGCTGCTTCGCGACGGCCTCGGCCTCGTCCTTCGGCAGCGTGAACGAGATGTCCGTGTGGCCCGGGCTCGCCGACTGCACGTTCTGCACGATCATGTCGATGTTCGCACCGAGAGCGGCCACGCGCGAGAAGATCGCCGCGGCGGATCCGGGAACGTCGGGCACGCCGACGACCGTGATCTTCGCCTGGCTGCGGTCGATCGCGACGCCCGCGACGACGGGCTCTTCCTTACCGATGACATCGGACATGGCTTCTCCCTTGGCCAGGCGGGGATCTGGCATCCCGTCGCCGAGTACATAGGTGCCCTCGTTCGGCGTGAACGTGGAGCGTGCGTGGATGAGGACGTTGTGGCGGCGGGCGTACTCCACCGCGCGGATGTAGAGGACCTTGGCGCCGTTCGCCGCCAGTTCGAGCATCTCCTCGGCGCCGATGACGTTGAGCTTCTTCGCCATCGGGACGACGCGCGGGTCGCACGTGAAGATGCCGTCGACGTCGCTGTAGATCTCGCAGACGTCGGCGCCGAGCGCCGCGGCGAGCGCGACGGCAGTCGTGTCGGATCCGCCGCGTCCGAGGGTCGTGATGTCTCGGGTGTCGCGGTTGAATCCCTGGAACCCGGCGACGATGACGACCGCGCCATCGTCGAGCGCTTCACGGAGTCGCACCGGGGTGACATCGAGGATCCGCGCGGAGCCATGGTCGGCCGTCGTGATCATGCCGGCCTGGCTTCCCGTGAAGGAGCGCGCCTCGTAACCCATCGCGTGAATCGCCATGGCGAGCAGCGCCATCGAGATGCGCTCACCGCTCGAGAGCAGCATGTCGAGTTCGCGCGGCGCCGGTTCCGGCGCGACGCCGGCCGCGAGTTCGAGCAGGTCGTCGGTCGTATCGCCCATCGCGCTCACCGCGACGACGACGTCATTGCCCGCCTCCCGCGCTTCGACGATCCGTTTCGCGACGCGCTTGATGCTGGCGGCGTCGGAGACGGAGGATCCGCCGAATTTCTGCACGATCAATGCCACTGTGTAGCTCCCGGGTGGTGCGGTGACTGGTGGGCCCAGCGACCCAGTTTAGGGCGGAACGTCTCGGAGGCAGAATCGTACTAAGCGGAACGGCGGCCTTCGAAGGCGCGACCGAGCGTGATCTCATCGGCGTATTCGAGGTCGCCGCCGACGGGAAGACCCGAGGCGAGGCGCGTGATCGTGATGTCCATGGAGGTCAGCAGGCGACTGAGATACGCGGAGGTCGCCTCGCCCTCGAGATTCGGGTTCGTGGCGAGGATCACCTCCTGCACGGTGTCGTCGGCGAGACGGGTCATCAGCTGCTGGATGCGCAGGTCGTCCGGCCCCACGCCGGAGATGGGGCTGATCGCACCGCCGAGCACGTGGTAGAGCCCGCGGAACTCGCGCGTGCGCTCGATCGCTGAGACGTCCTTCGCGTCCTCGACGACGCAGATCAGGGCCTGATCCCGTCGCGTGTCTCGGCAGATCGAGCACAGCTCGGCCTCGGAGACGTTGCCGCAGCGCTCGCAGAACTTCACCCGTTCGCGCACTTCGCTGAGCAGGTGCGACAGTCGTGAGACGTCGAATGAGGGCGTCTGCAGGATGTGGAAGGCGATGCGCTGCGCCGACTTCGGTCCGACGCCGGGCAGCCGACCGAGTTCGTCGATCAGTTCCTGAACGATTCCGTCGTACATTCGTGGTCTTCCTTACTGGAACCGTGTGGGCGGCGCGAATTCCTCTTCATGGAGGAAGGTCGCGCCGAGCTTCTGTCGCACGACGGCCTCGCCGTACCGCTGCACGCCGTCGTCGAGGCGCACCTGTCGTGACTGCACCGTCGGCCCGGAGTCGGCGGCCTGCTCGACGGACGTGGGCGCCGCATCGCTGGTCGCGGCGTCGCCGGTCGTCGCGTCGCTGTCGGCAGCCGGCTCCTCGGTTGCGGCGGATGCCGCAGGCTCGGACGCGGCCGCGAAGGGCGGCGGCGCGGCCGCGAGCGCGGGTTCCGCAGTCTCGGCGCCGGGGATCGGCGCGACAGCCCATCCCGGCGCGGCCGCATAGGAACTCGTGGCGGGACCGGTCGGGTCGTCGTCGGGAGGACCGTCCTCGGCGGGCGGTGCGTCGTCGACGGGCGGGAGCGCGTCGTCAGCCGGTGCTGGTGCGCCGGGCACGTGCCGGGCAAGGAACTTCACGCGCACGCCGGTCACATCGTCGATCGCGACGCGGAGATCCTCGCTCACACCGGAGCCGTCCGGAGCGCGGGTCTTGAAGCGGCCGAGATCGGTCTGGTTGGTGAACGCCAGGCCGACGACGTCGTCAGCGACGTGCGCGGGCGTCGCCGACTGGAGGACGAGCCAGGACTCACGGCTCACGCCCTCGATGGCCGAGAGGATCCGCGGCCACGCGTCGGCCAGGGCCGCAAGGGTGAGCGCGGCGGGCGCAACGGGCGCGGGCTCGGCTACGGCAGGCGCCAGCTCGGTCGCGGCCGAGCCGGGGGCCGCGGTCGCCCACGCGGCGGCCGGCACGTCATCGGATTCCGGCGGGCCACTCGGCGCCACCGTCGCCGACGCGGCGGCGTCTGCCACGGGAGCCGCTGTCGGCTGCGCGGCGGCAGGCGGTGCGGCGGGCTCGGGATCGGTCTCAATCGTCGGAGCGGCGGTCGCTGGCGGGGCGACGGGCGCAGCGCCGGAGTCCGACGTCGCGGCCGGCTCGGCTGCAGGCGCGACGGGTGTCCCGGACGAGGCGCCCGGCGACGCGGACGGTGCATCGGGCGCATCCGACGCCTCGCCCGCGGGGTGCGCGGGCGCCGTCGTCACCCGCTCGGTCGACGGTGCACCGGGTGGCGCGGTGGGCGGAGCGACCGCTGCGGCCGGAGTCGTCTCCGACGGCGCGGCGGCGGGCGGGGCTGACGGCGGCGCTGCAGATGCCGTGGCCGCGGGTGGCGCTGCAGCGGGCGGAGCGGGCTCCGGTGCCGGATCCTCCACCCTCGAGGGCGACGTGCCGGCGCGCGCGTCCTGCCCGGCACCGGATGGTGACGTCTCGGTGGCGGGTGCACTGCTCGGGCCAGCGTCATCGCTGCGAGAAGCACTCGCGTCTGACCCGGGCCCTTCTCCGACGGCGCCGTCGGCCGTGAGCACGCGTGCGACCAGGAGCTCGAGCTGCAGTCGCGGAGAGGTGGCCCCCGTCATCTGGTCGAGCGCGGCGCTGACCAGATCGGCGGCGCGCGACAGACGGGCGGTGCCGTACGCGGCTGCCTGCGTCTGCATCCGCGCGAGTTCGTCGGCGGGGCGACCGCGCAGGACTGACGCGGCGTCGTCGCCCGTCGCGGCGATCACGATGAGGTCGCGCATGCGCTCGAGCAGGTCGTCCACGAAGCGTCGCGGATCCTGGCCTGTCTGCACCACGCGGTCGACGGCGGCGAACGCGCCGGACGGCTGCGCGGAGGCGAATGCATCCACGACCTCGTCCAGCAGTTCGCCGTGGGTGTACCCGAGCAGCGCGACGGCGCGCTCGTACGAGACGGATGCCTCCTCGGATCCCGCGATCAGCTGGTCGAGGATCGACAGCGTGTCTCGTGGCGAGCCCGCGCCGGCGCGCACGACGAGCGGGAGCACGCCGGGGTCGGGCGCGATGCTCTCCTGCCCGCACAGCTGTTCGACATAATCGAGCATCGCCGCGGGCGGGACGAGTCGGAAGGGATAGTGGTGCGTGCGCGAGCGGATCGTGCCGATGACCTTCTCGGGCTCGGTCGTCGCGAAGATGAACTTGATGTGCTCCGGCGGCTCTTCGACGAGCTTCAGAAGCGCGTTGAAGCCCTGCGGCGACACCATGTGCGCCTCGTCGAGGATGAAGATCTTGTAGCGATCGCGTGCCGGGGCGAACACGGCGCGCTCACGCAGATCGCGCGCGTCGTCGACGCCGTTGTGGCTCGCCGCGTCGATCTCGACGACGTCGAGCGATCCGCCGCCGTCTCGCGACAGCTCGACGCAGCTCTCGCACGTGCCACACGGGATGTCGGTCGGCCCCTCGGCGCAGTTCAGACAGCGCGCGAGGATGCGGGCGGAGGTCGTCTTCCCGCAGCCACGCGGACCGGAGAACAGGTACGCGTGTCCGATGCGATCGGTGCGCAACGCCGTCATGAGCGGTTCGGTCACCTGGGACTGGCCGATCATCTCGGCGAACGCCTCGGGACGGTAGCGGCGGTACAGGGCTGTGCTCACGGTTCCACCCTAGGGCTGAGGTCCGACAAGAATCATCGATCGGCGTGATCGATCACTCGGGCACCTCGTAGTAGTCGATCGACGGTGGCACACTCGCGTGCGGATAGACGCCGTCCTCCGCGCGCCGGCGCAGCCGCGGGCGCCCCGGGCGGACCGGCCCCTGGTCGGCGAGCGGAACCACGATGCGTGCTCCCGGCGCCACGGTGAAGTTCTCTCCGCGCACCGCAAATGCCACGGGCTTCCCCTCCCCCGCACGGGCGCCGATCTCCAGCTCAGCGGGGCGCACCGTGACGTCGATGCGCGTCCCACGCCACGTCAGCGGGAACGACAGCTCGGGCCAGGCGGCAGGAAGTCGGGGGTCGAAGCTGAGTTCGCCGCCGTGATCCCGCATGCCGCCGAATCCGCTTACCAGGGCCGTCCACACGCCGCCGGCAGCCGCGATGTGCACGCCGTCTGCCGTGTTCCGATGCAGGTCCGCGAGATCAACGAAGAGCGAGTGCTCGAAGTATTCGAGCGCGAGCTCCTGGTAGCCGACCTCGGCGGCCATCACCGCCTGCGCGACGCCCGACAGCGTGGAATCTCCTGTCGTGAGCGGGTCGTAGTACTCGAAGTCGGCGAGCTTCTCGGCCTCCGTGAAGGCATTCCCCTGCAGGAACTCCGCCAGCACGACGTCCGCCTGCTTGAGCACCTGGAACCGGTAGATCACGAGCGGGTGGAAGTGCAGCAGCAGCGGACGGTGTTCGTCCGACGTGTTCTCGAGATCCCACAGCTCGCGTTCCAAGAACAGCGCGTCCTGCGGGTGGATGCCGGCCTCGGCGCTGTACGGGATGTGGATCGCATCGCCGAGCCGCTCCCAGTCGCCGGCTTCCTCGGGACGCAACGCGAGGCGGTCCGCCATCGCCTGATACCGCTCGGGGGCGCGGTCGGCCATCTCGCGCACGACACGAGCGGCCGCACGCACGTTGAACCGCGCCATCACGTTCGTGAAGAGGTTGTCGTTCACGACCGTCGTGTACTCGTCCGGACCGGTCACGCCGTGGATGTGGAACGAGTCCTCGCGCCAGAAGCCGAGCGTCGACCAGAGGCGCGCGGTCTCGACGAGCAGGTCGACGCCGTCGCTCGCCATGAACGCCTCGTCGCCGGTGGCGCGCACGTACTTCACGAGCGCATACGCGACGTCGGCGTTGATGTGGTACTGCGCTGTGCCGGCGGCGTAGTAGGCGGATGCCTCCTCGCCGTTGATCGTGCGCCACGGGATGAGCGCCCCGTCCTCGCTCAGCTGCGAGGCTCGACGCCGCGCAGCGGGAAGCGTCGATGCGCGCCACCGCAGCGCATTACGCGCCCAGGTGGGCGAGGTGTAGTCGAGGAACGGCAGCACGTAGATATCCGTGTCCCAGAAATAGTGTCCGCTGTAACCGGATCCCGTCATGCCCTTCGCGGGGACTCCCCAGCCGTCGGCGCGTGCCGACGCCATCGCGACCTGCAGCAGGCCCCAGCGGATCGCCTGCTGGAGCTCGTCATGGCCGGGCACCCGCACGTCCGACCTGTCCCAGAACGCGTCGAGGAATCGGCGCTGTCGCTCGAGGTGCGCGTCGACTCCGGCGTCGGTCGCACGGTCGAGCGTGCGACGCGCACGGTCGATCAGCTCCGCAACGGGAACGCCCCGAGAGGTGTGATAGCTGACGTACTTCGTGACCGTCACGGGGACGCCCGCCTTCGCGTTCACGCGGAAGACGTTGCGAGAGATGTCCGCTTCGATGAGCCCGCGCGATTCGAAGTCGTTCTCGGTCTCGACCACGTGGTCGGCGACGACCGCGAGCGTCATGCCGCTGGACGCCGCGCGATACGACAGCGTCGATCGGGTGCCCACCTGCCAGTGCTCCTGGGGGTCGAGCACGCGCTCGGTGACGTGCTCGACTTTGCGGGGGTCCGCGCGATGCGCTGCGGCGGGGCGTCCCCCATAGACGTCCTCGCCGTCCTGGCGATTGATGATCTGGCAGTTGACGACGACCGGCGCGTCGGCGTTCAGCACCGTGACGCTCATCTGGAGGACCGCGAGGTGGCGGTCCTCGAACGAGATCATCCGGGTCGACTCGAGCAGCACTTCCTTGCCCGTCGGCGTCACCCATCGGACCCGTCGGCGCTGCGTCGCGTCGCGGAAGTCGAGGCACCGTTCGTACTCGGTGATCTCCGCCATGTCGATCGACATGGGCTCGTCATCGACGTACACGCGCATGATCTTCGCGTCGGGCACGTTCACGATCGTCTGCCCGACCTCGGCGAAGCCGTAGGCGTTCTCCGCATGCCGGATCGGCCACGTCTCGTGGAACCCGTTGATGAACGTGCCGTGCTCGTGCGCCTGGAGCCCCTCGGGGTGGTCAGCGCGCATGCCGAGGAAGCCATTGCCGATGGCGAACGTCGTCTCCGTGACGCCGAGGTCGGCCTCGTCGAAGCGCGTCTCGACGAGACGCCACGGGTCGGTCGGGTAGCGTTCGCGGTCGATCATCGGGTCTCCAGCAGGTCGGCGAGGTCGGTCACGATGTGGTGGGCGCCGGCGGCGCGCAGGCTGTCGGCCCCGACGCCGCGGTCGACGCCGATGACGAGGCCGAAGCCCCCGGCGATGCCGGACTCCACGCCGGCGAGCGCATCTTCGACGACGACGGTCCGGGCGGGATCCACGCCGAGCGCGCGGGCGCCTTCGATGAAGACGTCGGGGGCAGGCTTCGAGGGGAGGTTCCGTTCCTCCGCGACGACGCCGTCCACGACGACGTCGAACCGTTCGCGCAGGCCCGCGGCGCGCAGGACGATGTCGGCGTTCTTCGAACTCGAGACGACTGCCACCGGCGTCCCGGCGCGCTCGAGCTCGTCGAGCAGGGCGACGGATCCCACGTACGGCGCAATGCCGTCACGTCCGAGGACGCGGGTGAACGCCGTGTTCTTGCGGTTGCCGACGCCGCAGACTGTCGGTGTCTCAGGCGGATCCGTCGGGTCGCCCCACGGCACCTCGACGTCGCGACTGCGCAGCAGCGCGGCGACGCCGTCGTAGCGCTTCTTGCCGTCGACGTAGGCGAAGTAGTCCTCGTCCGTGTACGGCGGCGTGATGTCCCAGGCGGCGAACAGCTCGTCGAACATCGTCTGCCACGCGTGCATGTGCACCTCGGCAGTCGGGGTGAGCACGCCGTCGAGATCGAAGAGGACGGCCTCATAGTCCTGCAGGCGGGGGGTGGCGCGGTCGGTCACTCGGCTCTCCGGAGGGTTGCGGCGTGGAGGGTCTGACGGGCGATTTCGACCTCTTCGTCAGTTGGTACGACGAGCACGACGATATCGGAGTCGTCTGAGGAGATCTGTGCGATCTCACCACGCGGCACCGATCGATTCCGGTCATGATCGATCCGCACGCCGAGAAAGCCGAGCCGATCGAGCGCACGTTCGCGGATCAGGGCGGCGTTCTCGCCGACGCCCGCGGTGAAACTGATCACGTCGGCACCGCCGAGCTGTGCGAGATAGGCGCCGGCATAGGCGCGGATCCGGTGGACGTACACGTCGATTGCGAGCTGCGCCGCTTGGTCGTCTGCCTCCGCCCGAGCGACGAGATCGCGCATGTCGTTCGCGCCAGCGAGCCCCACGAGGCCGCTGCGGCGGTTCAGGAGGTCGTCGAGGTCGTCCGCGTCATACGCGGCCGTGCGCTGCAGGTGCAGCAGGATCGCCGGATCGACGTCTCCCGTGCGTGTGCCCATCACGAGACCCTCGAGCGGGGTGAACCCCATCGACGTCTCCACGGAGCGCCCGCCATCGATCGCGGTCGCCGACGCCCCATTTCCGAGATGGAACACGATCTGACGCACCGTCTCGATCGGCCGACCGAGGTACGCCGCGGCCTGCTCGCTGACGTACTTGTGGCTCGTGCCGTGGAACCCGTACCGACGGATCCGGTGTCGGCTGGCCGTCTCGCGATCGAGCGCGTAGGTATATGCCTCCGGCGGCATGGTCTGGTGGAATGCGGTGTCGAAGACCGCGACGTGGTCGACGTCCGCGAACGCCGCGCGGGCGGCCCGGATCCCCTCGAGCGCCCCGGGGTTGTGCAACGGTGCGAGCAGGGAGAGGTCGTCGATCGACTCTTCGACGGCGTCATCGACGATGGTGGCGCGGAAGAAGCGCGCTCCGCCGTGCACGACCCGGTGTCCCACCGCGTCGGGGCGGTGTTCGTCGAACGACGGGCCGTGCGCCGCGAAGGCCTCGAGCATCACGGCGAAACCGGTCGTGTGGTCGGGAATCGCCCGGGTCAGTTCGTGCGTGACGTCGACCACCGTCGGCGCCGGCTCCCCCGCCTCCGTGCGCGCGACGACCGTGTGCGTCGCGACGCCCGCCGTCTCGCCGATCCGTTCGACGAGACCGTGGGCGAGCACCTGCTCGGCGTCCAGGTCGATCAGGCGATACTTGAACGACGACGACCCGCTGTTGACGACGAGGACGACGCTCATCCGGCCTGCCCGGTCTGCGCCTGGATGGCGGTGATCGCCACCGTGTTGACGATGTCCTCGACGAGCGCGCCGCGCGAGAGGTCGTTGATCGGCTTCGCGAGCCCCTGCAGCACGGGCCCGATGGCGACCGCGCCGGCCGACCGTTGCACCGCCTTGTACGTGTTGTTCCCGGTGTTGAGGTCGGGGAAGACGAACACCGTCGCACGCCCGGCGACGTCTGAGTCGGGCAGCTTGGTACGAGCCACGGCCGCGTCCGCCGCGGCGTCGTATTGGATCGGCCCCTCGATCGGCAGCTCGGGAGCGCGTGCGCGCGCGAGCGCCGTCGCCTCGCGCACCTTCTCGACGTCCGCCCCGGATCCCGATGCCCCCGTCGAGTAGGACAGCATCGCCACACGCGGATCGATCCCGAACAGCGCGGCGGTCTCGGACGACGAGATCGCGATGTCCGCGAGCTGAGTGCTCGTCGGATCCGGGATCACGGCGCAGTCGCCGTAGACGAGCACGCGATCGGCGAGCGCCATGAGGAAAACGCTCGAGACGACGGAGACGTCGGGCGCGGTCTTGATGATCTCGAAGGACGGCCGGATCGTGTGCGCCGTCGTATGTGCGGCGCCTGAGACCATTCCGTCGGCGTCACCCAGGTGCACCATCATCGTCCCGAAGTACGACACGTCGCTGACGAGGTCCGCTGCCTTGTCGTAGGTCATGCCCTTGTGCGCGCGCAGTCGCTGATATTCGGTGGCGAAGCGCTCGACATATGCGGGGTCGAACGGACTGAGCACGTCGGCGGCGCGAATATCCAGTCCCAGCTCGACGGCGCGAGAGCGGACGCGCTCCGGATCTCCGAGGATGGTCAGGTGCGCGACCGAGCGCTCGAGGAGGATCGCGGCGGCCTTCAGGATGCGGTCGTCGTCGCCCTCCGGAAGCACGATGCGCTGGTGCGCAGATCGGGCGCGCTCGAGAAGCTGATACTCGAACATCAGCGGCGTCACGACGGTCGCGCGGGCGATGCCGAGCACACGTGTCAGTTCGTCGATGTCGACGTTCTGGTCGAACAGGCCGAGCGCCCGGCTGTAGCGCTGCGGGCTCGAGGCGGCGAGCCGACCGCGCGCGGTCATCACGCGCATGGCGGTCGGATACGTGTCACCGGGCGTGGTGATGATCGGCAAGCGCGGGCCGAGGCCGTCGATCAGCCGCTGCAGGATGTCAGGAATCGCGGCGTCGCCGTTGAGCACGATGCCTGCGAGCGACGGGAAGGTTCCCGACCGGTGGGCCGTCAGCGTCGCGAGCAGGGCATCGCTGCGATCGGCCGGCACGATCACGACATCACCCTCGTCGAGGCGGGCGAGCACGTTCACCATCGACATCGCCGCGACCGTGACCCCGAGCGCCTCACGCGCGAGCAGCTGCTCATCTCCGGCGATCAGCGTGCCGTCGACGGCGCGCAGGACGTCACCCATCGTCGGCGCGACGAGAAGCGGATCCTCCGGCAGCGCCCACACCGGACCGTCCTCGACGCGCGCCGCGACCGCCGACACGATCTCGGCGGCGAGCGCCGCGTCCGCCCTGTTGACGATCGTCGCGGCGAGTTCGGCATTCTGTCGGCGCAGCTCGAGTACGGAGAGCGCAGCGAGCTGCCCCATCTGCTCCGGCGAGCGCGGCGGCGCGGATCCGAGGGACTCCGCCGAGCCGTGCGGCTGGCGGCCGCCGAGAACGAGCAGCACGGGCGCGCCGAGGTTCGCCGCGATGCGCGCGTTGTAGGCGAGCTCGGCTGGGCTCCCCACATCGGTGTAGTCGCTGCCGAGCACGACGACCGCGTCGCACTGCGCCTCGACCCGCTTGTAGCGCGCGACGATCGTCGAGAGGGCCCCCTCGGGATCCGCGCGGACGTCGTCGTAGGTGACCCCCACGCCGTCGTCGTACGCGAGGTCGACGTCGGTGTGGTCGAGGAGCATCTCGAGCACGTAGTCACGTTCGGACGTCGAACGCGCGATCGGGCGGAACACGCCGACGCGCGGCGCCACACGGCTCAGCGAATCGAGCACGCCGAGGGCGACGGTCGACTTGCCCGACTGCCCCTCCGCGGAAGTGATGTAGATGCTCCGTGCCACGCGATTCAACCTACCCGCGTCGCGTGGGCGGCTGGAAGCCCTGGGCGGATCCGCCGAGACGAAAAAGACTCTCCGCGTACCCGGCAGAGCCCGGTTACCCTTGCTACGTTTCCGTCCTGGGGGAGTTGGCCTGGATGCCGTCACGCGGAGAGCTGATCCCAGCTTATCAGCCTGAGCGGACCGGTCGCCTCGCTAGGCTGACGCATGATGGCGGAGACGACGATGACCCCAGACGCATTCCAGTCGACCACCGATCGGATCGAGAACACGATCCGCGGCGTGATCGACGGGAAGGACGAGGCCGTGCGCGCCTCGCTCATCGTGCTCCTCGCCGAGGGCCATCTCCTCGTCGAGGACGTGCCGGGCGTGGGGAAGACGATGCTCGCCCGCGCGCTGGCCGCGTCGATCGACGCCGACGTCCGCCGGATCCAGTTCACACCCGATCTGCTGCCGGGCGACGTCACGGGCGTGTCGGTCTACAACCCGGCGACGCGCGAGTTCGCGTTCTCCCGCGGCGCAGTGTTCGCGAACGTCGTGATCGCGGACGAGATCAACCGCTCCTCCCCCAAGACCCAGTCAGCGCTGCTCGAGGCGATGGAAGAACGCCAGGTGTCGGTTGACGGCACGACGCATCTGCTGCCGTCCCCCTTCCTCGTCGTGGCGACGCAGAACCCGCTCGAGATGGACGGCACGTACGCGCTGCCCGAGGCACAGCTCGATCGCTTCATGATGCGGATCTCGATGGGGTACCCGGACATGGACTCCGAGGCCCTCATGCTCCGCCAGCGCGACACGCACAATCCTCTGACGGATGTCCGCCCCGTCGTGACGCTCGACGAGGTCGCGGGCCTCGTGGCGTACGCACACCGCGTCCACGTCTCGCCCCTCGTCGAACGCTACGCGGTGACTCTTGCCCACGCGACCCGGTCGCATCCCGACCTGCGGCTGGGTGCGAGCCCTCGGGCGACGCTGCAACTCGTCCGCGCCGCCAAAGCGACGGCGGCACTCGCCGGCCGGGACTTCGTGATCCCGGATGACGTGTCCTCGCTCGCGAACGCCGTCTTCGGACACCGGCTGATCCCGGCGCGGCACGCGGCGACGGGCCGTACGTCGACCGACGCCGCCGCACGCATCGTCGAGCAGATCATCGGCCAGGTGCACGTTCCCGTGGCGGATCGGTGACACGGCGGCGATCGAAGAGACCGGCACGCGGCCGGGTGGTTCCCACGGGTCGCGGGCTCGCCATGCTCGCGCTCGCGGCTGCGCTTGTCGCGGCCGGGATAGGCATCGATCGAATCGAGCTGACCTACCTCGGACTCGTGTTCGCGGGCGTCGTCGCGCTCGGGGCCATCGTCGTGCGTCTCGCGGCCGTTCCCCGCGCCGTCTCCCGCACCCTCAGCGCGGAGATCGTCGCGGTCGGCGAGACACTGCGCATCGAGGCGGCGATCGTCGGCGGCGCGATCGAGTTCATCGACCACGCGGTCGACGGCGCCTCGGACGGACTCGACATCCGCGAGATTCCGGCATCGACCGACGCCGCCTATCGCAGCGAGGTCACGGCCTCGCGTCGCGGCCCACAGACGGTCGGACCGCTGCGCGTCGAACTGCTGGCGCCGCTCCGCGTCGCTCGACGCCGAGTCGCCGTCGGCGGGGTGGACGAGGTGATCGCGGTGCCCCCTGTCGTGGCGCTCGCGTCAGTGCACGCACGCGGACGTGAGGACGGCGAGGAGCCGACCCGGCACGAACGCATCGGCCAGGGAACCGACAACCTCGTCCCCCGCCCCTACCTCCCCGGCGATTCGATGCGCCGCGTGCACTGGCGCGCGTCGGCCCACCACGGCGACCTCATGGTCAGAGAAGAAGAACGAGAGACCACCCCGACCGCGGCCGTGATCCTCGATCTCGCCGACGACGCGTGGCGCGCTGACAGCGACTTCGAGCGCGCTCTGAGCGCGTGCGTCTCCGTCGTCGCGCGTCTGCGTATCGACGGTTTCGCTGTCGACGTGATGGCCGCCGACGGTTCGATGCTCGGCTCCGTCGACTCCGCTGAGGCTTTTGACGATCTCCTCGTGACATGCGCGCGGCTCGACCCGCACGGGCAGGGCGAGCCGACGATGAAGCGGGCCGACGGCGCCGGGCTCGTCGTCGCGATCGGACGCGCACCCCGGCCGGCGGCGACGCCCGCGACGCACATCCTGTTGGCCGCGGATCCGACCTCCATCGGCGCGGAGACCGCGGGCTGGCATGCGGCCGCGCTCGACGATGTGGCCCTCAGCTGGGCCCGCGCCCTGGACGGCGGCGACCGATGACCACGCGCCGCAGACCGCCCTCCCTCATCGCCGCGCTGGCGGTGTTCGCCGCCGTGGTCACGGCGCTCACACCGATGACGACGCTGCTGCTGCCCGCGTGGTTCCTCCCCGGCGCCGCCGTCGTCGCGGTGATCGTTGCGGTCGGATACGGGGCGCGCTGGATCCATCGCGGCCTCGCCCTGCCGGCCGGAATCGTGGCGTGGCTGGCGGTCCTCGCGTGGGCGTACCCCGGGTCGATCTTGGACGGCGTGATCACCGGGGGCGTCCGCGATGTGGTCGCGGCAGCCGCCGACCAGGTCGTCACCGGCATCGCGCCGGTCGACGTCGACCCGCCCCTCATGTTCCTGCTGCTCGCTGCGATCGGCTTCCTCGCCGTGCTCGTCGACCAGCTCGCCGTCACGATTCGGCTGCCGATCCTCGCGGCGATCCCCCTCATCTGCGTCTTCGTCATGCCGCAGCTCGCGGTGCCGCGCGGCGATCACCTCGCGTTCGCCGTCCCGTTCGCGCTCGCACTCATCGCGATGATCGCATTCTCCTCCCGTCGCCTCTCGCGCACGCGGACCCGCCGGATCCGCGGAGCGGGCGGCATCGCGATCGCGGTCGTCGCCGCGATCGCCGCACTCGTCATCGCACCGCGCGTCCCCGTGCTGCCCGCGGCCGATTCGGGCACGTTCGCGCGCCCCACCAGCATCGACGTGTCGATCGATCTCGGCGATGATTTGCGCGCCCGGTCCACGGAGGAGGTGCTCCGCGTGCGGACCGACGGCATCGTCGCGCCCTATCTGCGGCTCGCCACCCACACCCGTTTCGGAGAGACCGGCTGGCAGATCGACGGCGGCGCCTCCCAGCCCCTCGAGGATGGGTTCGATCCGACCGCCGGATCCGGCGTCGTCGGCGAGATCGAGTCGAACGACGTGCGCACGTGGGTGAGCGACGTCGAGCTGGACACCGAGTATCTGCCGCTCCCCGGCGACGCGGTGTCGGTCACCGGAGCGGGAGACGGGTGGAACGCGATGCTCTCGAGCCGCACGGCGCGCTCCTCATCGACCACGTCTCAGGGCGAGCGCTACCGCGCGGAGTCGCACCCGCTGGCACCGACGCGCGCACAGTTCGACGCCTCCCCCTGGGCCGACGAAGCCGGGCTCGGCGGAACGTACACGAACTCCGTCACCGGGGAGGCGATCCGCGAGGCGCTCCCGGATGGCGCGACCGACGTTCCCGACGCCGTCACTGAGGGCGCCATCGGCGAGGCCGCCCGCGAGGTCACGGCCGACGACCGCACTCCTTACGAGACCGCGCTGGGGCTGCAGGAGTGGCTGCGCTCCCCCCGCTTCACATACTCGCTCGAGACGCCCGTCGAGGATGGCTTCGACGGCAGCGACATCGCCGCTATCGAGCAGTTCCTGGACGCGCGTGCCGGGTACTGCGTGCACTTCGCTTCGGCGTTCGCGCTCATGGCCCGCTCGCTCGACCTGCCCACCCGCATCACGGTCGGCTATCTGCCCGGCGACCTGACGGGACGCAGCATCGACGACATGTCGGTCTACTCGGTCGCCGCGAACCGCCTGCACGCCTGGCCTGAGGTGTACTTCATCGGCATCGGGTGGACACCCTTCGACCCGACTCCCGGCGTCGCTCAGGCACGCAACGTCGTGGTCGACACCGGTGGTTCCGGGGTGGACGATTCGGGTTCGACGACGGCACCGGATGACCCGGACGAGGAGGAGACGTCACCGAGCGCCGAGCCGACCGAGACCGACGAGGTGACGGACGGCCCCGCCGCGGTATCCCTTCCCGACGCGACGTCAACGGCGACCGCGGCGCTCTTCGCACTGCTCGGCGTCCTGCTCCTCGGTGCGGTCCCCGCGCTCGTGCGTCTCGGGATCCGAACGGTGCGGCGGAGCGCGGCGCGCGGCGGCGACGTGGGGGCCGCCTGGCGTGAGCTGTGCGCGACCGCGACGGACGTCGGCCTGGGGCCCTCACGAGCGGAGTCCCCGCGCGCGTTCGGCGATCGCCTCGTGCGCTCCGGGGCCGCGGCCGAGCACGTGGATCCCCTCGTGCGGGCGATCGAGCATCGTTCGTTCGCGCCGCGAGAGGCGGACGGGGTCGATCTCGCGGTTCCGCTGCGCCGCGTGGCCCGCGCGTTGGCGCCACGACGACTCACCTCGCGCGTCGGTCGCGCGCTGCTGCCGCGGTCGCTGTGGCAGCGTCCGCGCGACACTGGCCCGTGATCTGCGTGACGCGTCAGTCGCGCGCATACGCGGGGAATCGACCCGGACAGCGGCGCTTCTCGATTCGTGATCGATGCGTTCCGAGACGAACGTGGGCCCCGGCGCTGCCGCCGGGGCCCACGTGTTTGGCGGTGCCTAGGGGATTTGAACCCCTGATGCGAGTTGCCCCGCATACACGGATTCCAGCCGTGCTCCTTCGGCCGCTCGGACAAGGCACCGTCGAAGATTCTACGGCATCGATCACCGTGCTCTCGACCCGGGCCGCGCTCGGGCGCGCCGATAGGCGATCCGATCAGCTTGCGGCGTAACGCCAGAGATGGACGACCCGATCGGGGGTGATCGTCGCGATCGCCGATCCGCGAACGTCGACGAACTCCCCCGTGATCGCGTCCGATCGCGTCGCACCCGTACGATCCGCCGCGATGACCTCCAGCTGGTCGCCTCCCGACGCGATCCACAGGTAGTCGTCGCCGCTGATCGCGGCGAGCGCATCGCCGGGGACGGTGCTCTCACTGACTCGCGCGCGTTCGGCGCCGGCCGTGTAGGTGTACACGGATCCGTC
>DWXU01000252.1:0-4365 GCA_019119065.1 Candidatus Microbacterium pullistercoris
GGGCTCATCGAGGTCGGTGCGGGTTTTCACCCCGAGCTCAGCGGTCGCGAGAACGTCTACCTGAATGCCGCGATCCTCGGCATGTCGAAGAAGCAGATCGAGGAGCGCTTCGACGACATCGTCGCCTTCAGCGAGATCGGCGAGTTCATCGACCAGGAGGTCAAGCACTACTCGTCCGGGATGTTCATGCGCCTGGCGTTCTCGGTCGCGATCCACGTCGATCTCGACATCCTCCTCGTCGACGAGGTCCTCTCGGTCGGCGACGCCCCGTTCCGCAAGAAGTGCAACGAGAAGCTGCGCGAGCTCACCGAACAGGGCGTGACGATGCTCGTCGTCAGTCACAACATGAAGACGGTGCAGCAGCTCTGCTCGCGCGGCATCGTCATCCACGAGCACCGCGTGCTCTTCGACGGCCCGATCGATGAGGCCGTCGAAGTCATCCGCACCACCCCGCACTAACTCCGATGCTGCGCTAGTCCTTGCGGAACTTCCGCTTCAGGATCCGGAGGGCGCGCTCGGGGAGGCTGTAGCGCTCGATCTCGCGGCGGAGCCCCTGTTCCACCTCGACAAAGCGCTGGTCGATGAACTTCGTCAGGTACAGGGGCAGCCCGGGGCCGTACTCGCGAACGTATTCGCGCAGCGCGGCATCGCGCAGCTCGGCGTCGTACTTCCGGTGCTCGGCGCCGGCCGAGATCACGCTGTTGCCGTCGATCCCGGCGTGTCCGGGCCGCTGGTGCCAGTAGGCGAACGGCCCGTCGTCGAGGTACTCGAGCGGGCCCCGCGCGAGCACCTTCATCGTGAAGTCCCAGTCGCCGACGACGGGCAGTCGCTCGTCGTACATGCCGAGCTCGTCGTGCATCGCGCGACGGTAGACGAAGCCGATCGGCACGAAGCGGTTGAACAGCATCGTGTCGCCGAGGGTCGGCGCCGTCAGATCGGGCTGGAACAGTTCGCGCCCGAGTTCGACATAGTCGCCGCCGTCGACGCGCTCCCAGACGATCTCGATGCGCGAGACGACTCCGCCGCGCTGGAGGTTTCCCTCGCGATCGAGGTAGGCCGCGGCACGCTCGAGGAACTCGGGGTGCCACGAATCGTCGTCGTCGTGCAGCACGAGGTAGGGCGCCGACGTCAGCGAGACACCCGCGTTCGCGCTCGCCCAGCGCCCGTGCGAGGTCTGTCGATGCAGTACGCGTACCTTGTCGCGGTGCTCTTCCGGCACGCGCGCGATCATCTCGTCGACGCCGGCCGGGTCGCCGCCGTCATTGATGACGACGCACTCCCAGTCGGCCATCGTCTGCCCCGCGATGCTGCGCAGCGCCCGATCGAGGAACCGCGGACGGTTCTTCGTGCGGACGACGACCGCGACGCGGGGGTCCGTCATCGGCCCATTCCGGTGTAGGTCCAGCCGGCCGCGCGCCAGGTGTCGGGGTCGAGGATGTTGCGACCGTCGATCACGATGGCCCGCTCGACCTTCTGGGCGGTCTCGGCCGCGTCGAGCTGCTTGAACTGCTTCCACTCGGTGGCCACGACGACCGTCTCGGCGCCCGTGAGCGCTTCGTCGAGGCTGTCGGCGTAGGTCAGCTGCGGGTGGGCGCGACGCGCGGTCTCCATCGCCTGGGGGTCGTACGAGACGACCTTCGCGCCGAGACCCTTGAGACGCACCGCCACGTCGAGGGCGGGGGAGTCGCGAATGTCGTCGCTGTCCGGCTTGAACGCCAACCCCAGCACCGCAACGCGTCGGCCGTAGGGCTGACCGTCGAACGAGTCCACCACGAGGTCCACGACCCGCTCGCGGCGACGCAGGTTGATCTCGTCGACCTGCTTCAAAAACGCCACCGACTCACCCTTGCCGAGCTCCTCGGCCCGCGCCGCGAACGCGCGGATGTCCTTCGGTAGGCACCCGCCGCCGAACCCGATGCCGGCGTTGAGGAACTTGCGACCGATGCGCTCGTCGTGGCCGATCGCGTCCGCGAGCTGCGTGACGTTGGCGCCGGTGACCTCCGCGATCTCCGCCATCGCGTTGATGAAGCTGATCTTCGTCGCCAGGAAGCTGTTGGCGGCGGCCTTCACCAGCTCCGCCGTGGCGAAGTCGGTCACCAGGCGCGGCGTGTCCCGCTCCAGGATCGACGCGTACACCGCGTCGAGTGTCGCGACGTCCTCGTCACGCGTGTCACCATCGACGCCGTACACGAGCCGATCCGGATCCACCGTGTCCTTCACCGCGAAGCCCTCGCGCAGGAACTCCGGGTTCCACACCAGACGCACGCCTTCCGGCCGCACGATCTCCGCCAGGCGCGCCGCCGTGCCCACCGGCACCGTCGACTTGCCCACGATCAACGAGCCCGCCTTCGCCTGCGGCAGGATCCCCGCGATCGCACTGTCGACATACGTCATGTCCGCGCCCGCGGCATCGCGCCGCTGCGGCGTTCCCACCCCGATGAAGTGCACATCGGCGTCCTTGATGGCCGCATAGTCCGTCGAGAACGACAGGCGCCCCGAGTCGATGCCCGCCCTCAGAATCTCATCGAGCCCCGGTTCGAAGAACGGCGTCTCGCCCGCCGACAGCTTCGCCACCTTCGCCTCGTCGACATCGATGCCGACGACTGTGTGGCCCAGCGAGGCCATCGCCGCCGCGTGCACGGCACCCAGGTAACCGCAACCGATCACACTCAACTGCATGTGGAGGATCTCCTTCGTGGGGAACGCCCGGTCCGGACGCTCTCCATATCCTGCCACGTGCGGGGTTCACATATCCTGGTGCGGATATGTCCGGATCTCCCCGCGCTGAGCACGCCTCCGACGCCCCGCTGCTGTCGGTCGTCATCCCGACCCATAATGTTCGACCGTGGCTGCGCCAGCTGCTCGACTCCGTGCTCCGCCAGCTCGACGATCTCGAGGTGATCGTCGTCGATGATCGCTCCGACGACGGAACGGTCGAGGACGCCGGCGCGGCCGCCGCCCGCGATCCCCGCGTGATGGTGATCGCCTCGCCCGGCCAGGGAGGCGGATCCGCGCGGAACGCCGGGGCGGAGCGGGCGCGCGGTCGGTATCTCGTGTTCGCGGACGGCGACGACCTGATCCCCGACGGCGCGTACGCCGCACTGACCGAGAGCCTGGAGCGCTCCGGATCTGACATGGCCGTCGGCGACTATCTCAAGTTCCGCGCGGTCGATACATGGCGCCCGACCGCTGCGATGCCGGCATTCGACCGTCCGGCGGAGGGCATCTCGCTCGCGGACGAACCGACGCTGCTCTATAGCCGCCCGTGCTGGAACCGCGCGTTCCGGCGCGAGTTCTGGACAGGTTCCGGGATCCGCTTCCCCGACGTGCCGCGCTCCAACGACATCGTCCCGATGGTCTCGGCGCTCCTCGCCGCCCGATCGATCGACATTATCGCCGACGTCGTGTACGTCTATCGCGAGCGCCCAGGATCCGGGTCGATGACGGCACGTGCGGGCGCCGGAACGAGTCTCGTGAGCTACCTGACGCAGGAGGCCGAGTGCGCCCGCCTCGTCCGTGAGGCGGGCCTCCCGGCGCTCGAGGAGGTGTACGCCGACCTCGTGTGGGATCGCGACGGCTTCGTCGCCGTGAACCGATACCTGCTCGCCTGGGAGGCTCCGTCGGCGGCCGACGACGAGGTCGCGGCGTCCGTGCACGCGCTGCTCGAAGCTGTGCCCGCCCCCGACGCGGTCGGTCCGCTGCGCCGCGCCGCCCTCGAGCTGGCGGCCCGCGGGGAGTTCGATGCGGGGCACGCCGTCGCTCGCGTCGCGGGCGGTCACCCCGAGGGCACCGATGTCACGGAAGAGCGCGCAGACCTCGTCGCCACGTGGCGAGCGCTTCTCATGGCGGGCTCCGTCGGGAGCGCGGAGGAGCGCGCGCTCGTCCTGGAGCGCCTCTCGCGCCAGCTGGCGCAGCCGCGTGCTGCCGGATCCGAGTGGCGGCAGCTCCTCGAGGACGCCCGTGACGTGCTCGGCGAGCGCGCGCGTCTGTTCGCGGTCGACGCATGGCAGGAGCCATCGGGCGACGCGGCGCGCCGCGAGACGCGGGCGCGCATCGGCGCTCGGGTGGACCGCGTCTCGGGTGGCGACCTCCTCGTCATCGAGGGAACCGTCTCCGCCGACGCGGCGTCCGTGGCGGGCGACCTTCGGCCCGCGCTGTTCGACGGCGAGGCCGCGCTCGCCGCGGGGGAGGGGCGCGTGATCGACGCGGCGAACGTCACCTGGCGTACGGCAGACGACGGCGTGCGCAGCTGGTCGGCCGCCTTCCCGTCCGCGTCGTTGCCGTTGCATCGCCCTCTCACGCCGGTCGTCGTCGCCGGAGACACCATCACCAACATCGACGCAGCGTTCGAGTTACCGCCGTACT
>DWXU01000253.1:0-7502 GCA_019119065.1 Candidatus Microbacterium pullistercoris
GCTGATCGGCGGCATCGAGGACCGCCCCCCAGAGCGGGGCGGACGAGACGCCGTCGGTGGCAGCGACGATGAGCCGCACGGTCGATTCGGGCAGGCCGTCGGCGGTGAGCTCGTCGCGCCAACGGCGGCCATCAGCGGCTGACATTTCTTGGACCGTCGGCTCACTCATGAGCTGCGCGGCGACGGCGATGATCTCGCGCACGCCCTCGTCGGCCACGTCAGCGAAGCTGACGCGGATGTAGGCGCGGTTGAGGCGCCCGGGCTCGCCGTCGGGTTCGCGCTGTGCCTGGTCGTAAACACGCGACCGGAAGGTCTCGAACAGGTCGCGAGCGCCAGCGCGCAGCAGGTCATCCTTGGTCGGAAAGTGATAGAGCAGGCCGCCCTTCGACACGCCCGCGGCCGCCGCAATGTCGGCGATGGACACTCCGGATCCGCGACGCGCGACCAGCGTCATCGCCGCATCGAGGATGTTCCGCTGCGTGTCGTCGGCCGCGCGGCCTGCCGTTCTGCCCATGTCAGCTCACCTTAGCGGCGGCGGCCCGGCCCGAAGCCCGAGTGCTCGGGATGAGGAAGAACGCGACGACCGCTCCCGCGAGCATGACGGCGGCCGCGATGAGGGTCGTCGCCTGCATCGCGGTGACGAATGCCTCGCGCGCGGAGTCGAGTGCGGCTCCGTCGGGCAGCGCCGCGGCTGCGGTCGCGAGCGAGTCGCGCGCCGCTTCCGGCGCCCCGTGAGGAAGCGCGAACCGGTAGATCGCGGTGACGACGGATCCGAGTATCGCGATGCCCATCGCAACCCCGAGTTCGTAGGCGGTCTCGGAGATCGACGAGGCAGCGCCCGCTTTCTCGGCCGGCACCGCCGAGACGACGGCGTCGACGCTCAACGTCTCGGAGATGCCGATCCCGAAACCCAGCGGAACCATCGCGACGAGCACCCACACGAGGTGTTCGGACCCCTCGACGAGTCCGACGGCGAGCAGCCCCGTGGCGCCGATCGCGAGGGCGAGCGCGATCGCCCTGCCGCGCCCGAGCCTCGCCAGCAGGAACCCGACGGCTGTCACGGCGATCATCGACGCGACGGCGGCGGGCAGCTGCGCGAGGCCGGCATCGAGTGCACCGAGGCCGCGCGCGAGCTGAAGGTACTGCGAGAAGAAGAACAGCACGCCGCTCATCGCGAACACAGAGATGAAGTTCACCGCAACCGCGCCCGAGAAGGAGCGGTTGCGGAAGAGATCGATGTCGATCATCGGGTCGGCGCTGCGGCGTTGGCGACGAACGAATCCGACCCCGCCCACGACGCTCAACGCGAGCGCGACGACCGTGGGGAGGCCGAAGGCTCCGCCGGCGACCTGTTTGATCGCGTAGACGACCGGGATGATCGCGAGCAGCGACAGGCCGCTCGAAACGAAATCGAGGCGGTGCAACGACGGATTCTTCGACTCGGGCAGGACCCACCACCCAAGCGCAATGACCGCGACGATGACGGGCACGTTGACGAGGAAGACGGATCCCCACCAGAAGTGCGCGAGCAGGGCGCCGCCGACGAGTGGGCCGAGAGCGATACCGCTCGCCGCAGCCGCCGACCACACCGCGATCGCACGAGTGCGCTCGCGCGGGTCGGTGAAGATGTTGCGGATCAGAGACAGCGTCGACGGCATGATCGTCGCGCCCGCGACCCCGAGCGTCAGGCGTGCGGCGATGAGCACCTCAGCGGACGGCGCGAAGGCCGCAAGGATCGACGCAATACCGAACGCCGCCGCGCCAAGCAGCAACAGCTTCCTGCGTCCGATGCGGTCGGCGAGGTTACCCATCGTGACGAGGAGGCCGGCGATCGCGAATGAATAGATGTCGCCGATCCACAACACCTGTGTGGCGGTCGGATCAAGGTCGCGGGCGAGGGCCGGTACCGCAAGGTGCAGCACGGTGGCATCGATCGTGAGCAGCAACACCGCACCGATAAGCACGGCAAGGCTGAGGTAGCGACGTGCGGTGGACATCCCATCTCCCTACTAAACCGTCTGGCCGGTATAGTTTTGCGGACACGGATGTGCGCCGACTGAGAACGGCGGGGCGTCAGCCTGTGCCATTGGATCCGCTGGCGCCGCCATTCACTTCTGGGCGCGACGCTCTCTCGCATCCTGATGGGCGACGGTCGCCAACACGCTGATCAGCAGGATGAGCTCGAACGCGTTCGTGGCCGCCCCACTCGGCACCGGAAGGGGCACGGCGCTTCCGATCACCATCAGGACGGTGCCCACGAGCAACCACGGCCAGCGCAGCCGCGCCGCCGCGCCGATCCCGGCGACGAGGAGCACCGCCGCGACGACCAGCACCATGAGCGGCGGCCCACCCGGCGCGTTCTCGTTCGCATAGCTGAGCGCGCCATATTCCCACCGCGGAACCAGCTGCGCTGCAACGGCGCCAACGGCGATCTCATACGCGATGAGCGCGGCACCGAGCAACACGGCGACGACGCGGGTCGCGGCGACTGTCGTCCAGCGCACGCCTGCGCGGACGAGAACGTGCCAACCGACGAGCACAAGCAGGGGCGTCACGAGCGCGTGCAGCCAGTAGCGTGCGCCGTTCAACGCCTCCAGGAACGCCCCCTCGCCGATGGCCGCACCGAGGCCGATCACGGCGTTGTCGTAGACGAGTCCGAGAACCACGAGGAGTGCGAGATCCGACACGATCAGCCGACGCCGTCGCACGACGAGGCTCACGCCCCACGCCACGAGCACAAGGTACGCCGCGGCGAACGCGGAGAAGAGGATGGCATCCATGCCGCTCCCTATCGGGTGCTCCACCAGGCCGCCCACACGAGCAGCGGTTGGAAGAAGAGCCGAACAAGGCGCTTGCGGTCCGTGTCCAGGCCGAATCCGCTTCGCCCCTGACGCCATTGCTCGACGTTGCCGGGGAACACAGCCACGTAGAAGGCCGCAAGCAGGGCGCCGACCCGTGACCTCGATCGCGGCAGCACGACGAGCGCACCGCCGAGCATCACTTCCACCACGCCTGAACCGACGACGACCCCGTCCTTGTCCATGACCTTCGCGCTCCAATCCGGCACCTGAGCACGAAACTCTTGCCGCGCCCAGAAGAGATGCGACAGTCCAGCAAATACCATCGCCAGGGCGAGCACCCACCGTGCGGTCGCGCGGCAACGTCTGAAAGTGGACATACCTCAGCAGACCACGACTCGATCGAGAAGTGAACCCTCCGCCCCGCAGGAACGGTCAGCCACATCACCGCCCGCACCGAACGGCTGAGAAGCTACGCCACAGCCTCCTCGAGCTCGTCGACGACCGTCGCCGCGCCGACGTCCGTATGCGCGAGAATGCCTTGCGGATCGACGAAGTACACTTCCTGGCCGCCGTCCGTCAGCCGTCGCGTGACCTCGAGGAGCAACCGCCGCGCCACGGCGTCGAGCGAGTAGACAAGCGAGATGTCGAACACGGCACGCGCGTCGTCGGCCTCGATCTCCTCTGCCTCGCGGACGATCCGCTCGGCACCGGCGAAGCGGATGCCGCCCTGCAGCCGAAGCACCCGAACGGGCCCGCGCTCACTCGCCTGCACCTGGTTCGACCGCACGACGGAGCTCGCCGCCGACGGAATCTCCATCACATGCAACCCCATGTCCGAGGAGAACCTCTCGAAGAGCGACACCCCGCGAACACTGTGCCCGTGCTCATCGAGGCGCGGCGAGAACGTGGCGATGCCGACCTGGCCGGGAAGCGCGCCGATCAGCCCGCCGCCCACGCCGCTCTTCGCGGGGATGCCCACCTGCGTCGCCCAGTCGCCAGCCGCGTCGTACATGCCGCACGTGAACATCACGCTCAGCACGTGGCGCACGACCGCGCCGCTGACGACCTGCTCGTTCGTGATGGGATTCACGCCGCGATTGGCGAGCGTCGCCGCCATCATCGCGAGGTCTCGCGGGGTCACGATCACGGCGCACTGGCGGACGTAGCCGTCGACGACGGTCCGCGGATCCTCGGTGAGGACGTCGCGACTGCGCAGCATGTACGCGATCGCGAGATTGCGATGCGCAGTGTCCATCTCCGAGGAGTAGACCCGCTCGTCGATCTCGAGCTCGCGACCCGCGAACGCCGACAGCCCTTGGCGCACGCGTTCGCCGCGCTCGGCGGGCTCGGAGTTCCACGGTCCGATCAGCGACTGAACCGTGAGCGCTCCCGCGTTGATCATCGGATTGAGCGGGCGCCCGGTGTCATCCTCGAGGGACACTTCATTGAACGCTTCACCCGATGGCTCGACTCCGACCTTGTCGAGAACGGCATCGAACCCTCGATCCGCCAGAGCGAGCGCATAGACGAACGGCTTCGAAATCGATTGCATCGTGAACTCGGCATCGCTGTCGCCGGCGCCGTAGACCTCGCCATCGATCGTGGCGACGACCGCCGCGAGGCGTTCGGGATCCGCCCCGGCGAGCTCGGGAATGTACTGCGCGGGCTGGCCGGAGGTGTCGGGCTCTACGCGGAACAGCGCATCGGCCAGGTAGTCGGGAATGATCGAGCGCATCTCTCCTCCATCACGTTGGTCCGTGGAGTGTAGCGCTGCCGGGTGACTGCGAGCGTGCTACCTGGAATATGTCCGGCCGCGAACGCACCGCAGACTTGTTTTCGGTATACCTAAATCATAGGGTTTCGGTGTGCCGAACTTTTATCGTCTGTTGCTCTCCCCTCTCGTCGCCGGTGTGCCGGCGCTGCTCGCCGGGTGCGCGTCTCCCACGACCGGACCGGCAACGGAAGAACGGCCGGTCGTACTGACGACGTTCACGGTGCTGGCGGACGTCGCGCAGAACGTCGCCGGCGACCATTTGACCGTGGAGTCGATCACAAAGATCGGCGCGGAGATCCATGGCTACGAGCCCACCCCTAGTGACATCCGCAGCGCGTCGCACGCCGACCTGATCCTGGACAACGGACTGAACCTCGAGCTGTGGTTCCAGCAGTTCGTCAATGACCTGGATGCGCCGCACGCGGTCGTCTCCGACGGGGTCGAGGTCATGGACATCACCGAAGACGCCTACGCGGGCACGCCGAACCCCCATGCATGGATGAGCCCGCTGAACATGCAGATCTATGTCGACAACATGGTGGCGGCGTTCTCCGAGCTCGATCCGGAGAACGCCGCGAGCTTCGCCGCAAACGGCGCGGCATACCAGGCAGATCTCCGGGACGTGCAGGACGAACTGGTGGACGAACTGTCCGCTCTGCCGGAGACACAGCGGGCACTGGTGACCTGCGAGGGCGCCTTCTCCTACCTGGCGCGTGACGCGGAGCTGACCGAGAAGTACATCTGGCCCGTCAATGCTGAGCAGCAGGCCACTCCGCAACAGATCGCCTCGACCATCGAGTTCGTGAACGAGAACGACGTGCCCGCGGTGTTCTGTGAATCGACCGTTTCCGATCGAGCAATGCAGCAAGTCGCGGAGGCGACCGACGCGAACTTCGGCGGAACCCTGTACGTCGACTCGCTGTCCGATGGCGACGGCCCGGTACCGACATACCTCGAGCTGATCCGCTACGACACCACGACCATCATCGATGCGCTGACCCGAACGACATCATGAGCGCGGCGCTCGAGGTCGCAGACGTCACTGTCCACTACGGCGAGGTGCTCGCCCTGGACGACGTGAGCCTCCGGGTCGGCGCCGGAAAGGTCTGCGGACTGATCGGCATGAACGGGTCAGGAAAGTCGACCCTGTTCCGGTCGATCATGGGCCTGGTCCGTTCCGACACGGGGCAGGTCCTCATCGACGGCAAGACTCCCGACGTCGCCCGGCGTCGCGGCGTCGTCGGCTACGTGCCACAGAGCGAGGAGGTCGACTGGGCATTCCCCGTCTCCGTACGCGAGGTGGTGATGATGGGCCGCTACGGACGACAAGGTTTCACCCGCCGCACCCGGGCCGAGGATCGCGCGGCCGTGGCGGAAGCACTGGAACGCGTCGAGCTGACCGAGTACGCCGACCGGCAGATCGGGCAGCTCTCCGGAGGGCAGAGGAAGCGCGCGTTCGTTGCTCGCGGCCTCGCGCAGCAGGCCGATGTCCTGCTGCTGGACGAGCCGTTCGCCGGCGTCGACAAGCGTTCCGAGGCGACCATCGTGCGGCTCCTGAAGGAACTCGCCGACGATGGCGGCACGGTGCTCGTGTCCACCCACGACCTGCAGACGCTCCCTCGCCTGGCGAACGAGGCCATCCTGCTCATGCGGCGGGTGCTGCTGCATGCCAAGGTCGACGAAGTGCTCAAGCCCGAGCACCTCGCGAGGGCCTTCGGACTGGATGTCGTCGATCGGGTGCAGGAGGCTGCGGAATGACGCCCGTGGAATGGCTCCTGGACCCACTGGCCTATGACTTCATGGTGCGGGCCCTCATCACCACCGCGATCGCCGCGATCGTCTGTGCGATCCTCTCGTGCTGGCTGGTGCTGATCGGCTGGTCGCTGATGGGCGACGCCGTCTCGCACGCCGTCCTCCCCGGCGTCGTGATCGCCTACATCGTCGGCGCACCGTTCGCCCTCGGCGCGCTCGTGTTCGGCCTGCTCGCGGTCGTTCTCATCGGAGCGGTCCGCGGCACGAGCCGCGTCAAGGAAGACGCCGCCATCGGCATCGTGTTCACCACCTTGTTCGCGCTCGGCCTGGTGCTGATCTCCGTTACCCCGAGCCAAACCGATCTGAACCACATCATCTTCGGCAACATCCTCGGCGTCTCCGCCGCCGACCTGATCCAGATCGCCGTGCTCAGCGCGATCGCCTTCGTCATCCTGGTGCTCAAGCGGCGGGATCTGACCCTCTATGCGTTCGACCCCACCCACGCCCACAGCATCGGCCTCAACCCGAGGCTGCTGGGCGCGCTGCTACTCGGTTTGCTGGCCCTCACCGCCGTCGTCGCTCTCCAGGTCGTCGGCGTGATCCTCGTGGTCGCGATGCTCATCATCCCCGGCGCGACCGCCTACCTGCTCACCGACCGCTTCAGCCGGATGCTCGTGATCGCCCCGGCGATCTCGGCCGGCTGCTCGGTCGTCGGCATCTACGTGAGCTACTGGCTCGACACCGCCTCCGGTGGCATGGTCGTGGTCACTCAGGGCGCGGTGTTCGCCCTCGTCTACCTGTTCAGCCCGCGGCACGGCCTGCTGCGCCAGAAGTTGCCCCTCGGCCGGCGGCGCCGCGCACGTGCGGAATGATTGGTTCCGCTTAAGATTTGGTGGAGCTAAGGGGATTCGAACCCCTGACCTTCTCATTGCGAACGAGACGCGCTACCAACTGCGCCATAGCCCCTTACAACTCGGACTACATTACCAGAGCGGTTGATGCCCGAAAAATCGACCTCAGCCGACCGCGCGGCGCGCGAGCAGCTCGCGTACGTGGCGTTCGATCTCCGCGTCGCCGGCATCGCGCGCAACGAACGGGACCGGCTCCTGCCGACGTGCGATCCGTTCGCGGGCGGCGTCTTCGCGGGCGGCCTGCGCCACGCGATCGCGCTCGCG
>DWXU01000254.1:0-10490 GCA_019119065.1 Candidatus Microbacterium pullistercoris
GCGCCGGACGGCACGACGGTCGCCGTGAAGATGCTCGACGGCTCGAATCGCGCGGCGTCGCTCGTCGCCCTCGCACTGCTCGCCCGGACCGGCGCGATCGCCGTGCAGGACGTCGCCCGGGCCGCCGCGGAACGGCCCGGCCTACGCGTCATGGGCGGCGGAGAGAGCGTCGGCGTCATCCGCGCCACGGTGTGATCCGATCGCGGGAGCATGGCCCGAGCGCGTCGTGACCGTCACGGCAGCACGACCCGCTTCACCGCCTGCCCAGGCGCAACGAGCCAGGCGCGCGCCGCGCGCGGGCGGGCGTAAGGTGGCAGGTCGCGCTCGCCCACGAGGGTGCGCAGCTCGGCGGCGCAGTCGGATCCGACCACCATCTCCCCCGCGGAGCGCACCTGGTGAAGCAGCGCATAGTGCCGTTGCCAGGCGTCACCGTCACCGACGAGCGCGAGCGGCTTTTCCCCCGCCAGCCGGTCGAGATCGGCGCCCGGCGACACCTCCTCGAGCGTGACGACGTCGGCGGCCTCCTGCCAGGCTTCCCGGAGAGACCGTGCGCGGTGCACAGGAGCGCGGAGCACGAGACCGGTGACCTCGGCGGTCGGGTGCCAGCGCGCGGGCGACGGCGGGTCGGCGCCGCATTCGGTCGCCTCCGAGGGCAGCGCGAGCTGCGTCTCGAGGCCGTCGAGCGCCGCGCGACCGGGCGGGCGCGCGGCGTCGAACGCCTCGCGGCTGGCACCCGCCGCCGTGTGCTCGTGGACGGTCGCGAGCGCGAGCACGACGCGCCGCGGCAGCACGTCGGCGATGCGCCCGATCGCGCCCGCGAGCCGTGCCACCGTCAGCACGATCGTCGTGCCGGTCTCGCCGGCGTCGCGCACGATCGCGTCGAGTCGTTCGGCCGCGGCCTGCGCATAGTCGGGCGGGAAGCGCGACAGCAGCGCGTCGGCGTCGTCGACGACGAACAGCTCGGGAGGATCCGCTTCCGCACGTTCGAGCGCGTCCCAGGCGCCCTCGGTGTCGCGCGGCACCGTATCGACCCGCGATCCGCTCGCCCGCGCGGCCTGCGCGACCCACCGCGCGAGGGACGTCTTGCCGCTCGCTGCGCCGCCGATGACGAGGAGGCCGCGGTCGCGGCCCGGGGCGAGCGTCGCCTCGCGCTGCCGCTGTTCGGCAGGATCGTCGCAGAGTCCGAGCACGATCGCGCCATCGGGCCGCGTGGCGTGGTTCGGACGCCAGCGCTGCGGCAGGGGCGGCAGCAGCGGGCCGTGGGCGCGCGTCGAGCCGTCGTGGCGGAGCGCGGCACCGCGGATGTCGTCGGCGCGCGTGAGCGCGAACCGCGCCAGCTGCGCCGCATCGTCGCCGGCGCGACGCACGTACCCGACCCCGCGGTGGCGTGCGTCGCCGGGGATCCGCGCGGCCCGGTCGGTGCCGACGAGCTGGGCGCTCTCTCTGTCCTCCGCGACGCGAAGAGCGATACGCAGCGGACTGTTCGCGAGCAGCGCGTCACGGAGGATGCCCGACGCACGCTGGGTGCCGAGCACGAGATGCATCCCCAACGCCCGCCCGCGCGCCGCGACGTCGGTGAACACCGCGTGCAGGTCGGGGGCCTCCTGAAGGAGGGCGGCGAATTCGTCGATGACGATGACGAGGCGCGCGAGGCCGACCTGCGCGTCTCCGGCGTCGCGGGCGCCCGCGGCGGCGATGAGGCGCTCACGGCGGCGGATCTCGGCGCGCAGCCCCTCCACGGCCCGCCGCGCGCCGGCGCCATCGAGGTCGGTGAGCACGCCCGTCACGTGAGGCAGATCGCGGAGGTGGTCGAACGCCGTGCCGCCCTTGAAGTCGCCGAGGAGGAAGACGACCGCCGACGGCGGGTGAGCCGCCGCGAGCGCGGCGATCCAGGTCGTCAGCAGCTCGCTCTTGCCCGCGCCGGTTGTCCCGACGACGACGGCATGCGGTCCATCCGCCACGAGATCGATCGCCACGAGCGGCGGCACGCGATCGCTGCCGTGCTCGCCGAGCCCGACGACCGCCCGGAGTCCCGTCCCCGCGCGCGTCGGGTCCGACCCGTCGGTGTCGCGGCCGAGGACGTGCGCGACGGGGATCGGACCGTCCGGCAGGATGACCGCGTCGCGCGGCTCCGCGCCGCGAAGCCGCAGTGCCAGCTCGCGCGCCTGCGCGACCGACACCGCCTCGAGCTCGAGCTCGACATCGCCGGCGTCGGCGACGAGTCGCCCGTCGAGGCCCGCGTCCACGTCGATGAGCGCGGCGCATTCGTGCGGGATGGGCTCCCCCGGCAGCGCGAGGGCGAAGACGACCGTGGCCGCGGCGGGCACGGCCTCCCCGGCGCGGACGACGGCAACGCGCTCGGCGTCGGGCGCGACGTCCGGCGCCGCGTGCGCCACTCGGTCGGCCCAGTCCTCTCCGAGGGGAGCCCCGATCAGGCGCACGGCCGAGGGCGGGTGCCGCAGCAGCAGTTGGAGAGTGAGTGCGCGCACGACGGCGCGGCCGACGACGTCGTCGCCGCGCACGCACAGCCCGTCCTCCCACGCGACCGTCACCGGGGCGCCCGAGAGCACTGCCGCGGCGTGGCGGACCCGTTCCGCGTCGGGCCCCTCGCCGCCCGCGACCGCGACGACGCTGTCGGTCACACCGGATCCGACCACGAGCGGGCCGCGACGCCGCCACAGCCAGCCGTCGTGCCGTGCGGATCGGGCGACGTCCGGTGCGGCTGCGCGACGCAGGCGGCGTTCTTCGTCGTGCCGGCGCTCGACATCGACTCGGATCCGCTCGCACGCCGCCCGCAGTTCGCGCTCGGCCCGGCGTCGGGCGCGACGGGCTGCGCGAGCGCCGTCGAGGAGCGACGCGACCGCCATGAACGGCCCGAGCGCCGCGAACCAGAGCATGAAGATCGACCCGGTCACGCGCCACATCACGAGTGCACCGACGACGGGAACGATCGAGGCGGCGATCGGGAAGGGTCGCCGCGAGGGCGGATCGGGCAGGTCCGGCAGCTCGAGCGGCTCGGCCAGGCGGCGCGAGGCCGGTGCGACGGAGGTCTCCGCGGGTGCGAACGTCATGCCGACCATCGAAGCGCTCATGCGCGAGAGCGCGCCGCGTTCAGGCCGCGAATGTGAACAACTCGCGCCTTCGCTCAAGGTGTGGACGCGCCGACTCGGCCATCCGACACGCCGATCACTCCACCGAGGCGGCTTCCGCGTCGGCCGGTCCGGCCGCGTCGAGGAGGTCGAGGACAATGATCGAGATGTTGTCGCGACCGCCGTTCTCGAGCGCGGCGGCCAGCATCGCGGTCGCGGCGTCCGACGGATCCTCGCACTCGTGCAGGAAGTGCAGGATCCCGTAGTCGGTGAGCTCCTTCGTGAGCCCGTCGGAGCAGATGACGTACCGGTCCCCCGCCTGCACGTCGATGCGGACGTAGTCGGGCGAGACCTCCTCGGTCGGGCCGACGGCGCGCGTGATGACGTTGCTGTACGGGTGCGTCTCCGCCTCTTCCTCGCTGAGCCGACCCGCCGCGACGAGTTCCTGGACGAGAGAATGGTCGGTCGTGACCTGCATCAGCTGGTCGCCGCGCTGAAGATAGACGCGCGAATCGCCGATGTTGAGCGCGACGATCGAGAACGCGCCATCGACCTCGTCGATGTAGATGCCGGTGAGCGTCGTGCCCGTGCCCTCGTCCGTGGCGTCCGGGTTCGAGGTGATGTCGCGCACGGCCTCGGCGAGCGACTCGTCGATGCCCTGCGGCGTGATGGTGCCGGTCTCGGCGAGCGTGTCAAGGCGGGCGACGACGCTCTGGCTCGCGATCTCGCCGCCCACGTGACCGCCCATGCCGTCGGCCACGACGAACAGCGGATACCGTACGAGGTAGGAGTCCTGATTGTTGTCGCGCTTGCGACCGGCGTCGGTCAGCCCGGCCCACCGCAGCGACAACGTCGCGCCGCTTGCGAGTGAGACGTCGCGACTGTGCGTCTCGGGCCGCTGCGGCGCGGCGGGAACAGATTCGTCGGGCACGGGGCCGGGTCTCCTTCGATGTGCCAGCAATTGCAGTCCAGTCTATGGGGAAGCGCGCAGAAGAGCGCGTCAATCGGGTGCGACGAGCAGCATCTCGTGCGCATCCGATGAGCGCATGCGGAACCCCGCCGACTGAGCCCACTGGGCGACGTCGCCCGTCGACGAGAGCGCGGGAGACGCGAGCGAGAGAGCCCGCACGAAGAGGCCTTTCGCGCGCTTGTTGAAGTGGTTGAGCGCGCGCATCTCACCGTCGTCGCTCTCGGTCACCACGCGCACGAAGGCGTGATCGGATCCGTCGGGCGCGGGCCCGAGCGCGCGGTACGCGTCCGAGCGCAGATCGAGCACGGGTCCGCCGTGGTCCGCGAACGCGCGCGTCGTCGCGTCGGCCCAGAGGCGCTTCGTGGGCGGCAGAGCCGGGATCCGGTGGCCCGCTGCGAGGCGGAAGGCGGGAATCGCGTCGAGCGCGCCGACGGGCCCCAGCAGGGCGGTCTGGATCGCGACGTTCTCCCGGAGCCAGGCGCGCGCCCGCCCCGGGAGAGACGCGGCGTCGAGGGCGTCGTAGAGGACTCCCGTGAAGCGGTCGACGGCGGGCATCGTGCCGGATTCGGCGACGCGGCGATTCACGTCGATCTCGCCGAGCTGACGCTCCGACAGCTTCAGGGCGCGGCGAGACGCCGCCGGATCCGCCGCGAGATCGGCGAGGGCGCTCACGGTCGCGTGCCGTTGCGGGGCGAGCGAGGAGAATGCGAGTGCGTCGACGTCGAGCGGCCGGCCGGATCCACCGGGCTGCTTCGTCTCGGAGGGAGGAAGGAGGATGAGCATGGGAGAAACGCTCGGTCCACACGCGACGGGCGGGGCGGGATCCGAAGATCCTCGCCCCGCCCGTACTTCGTGCGAATCAGGAGACGAGCTGCGCCTGTCCCGCCACGACGTTGATCGTGTCACCGACCTCCATCGAGACGAATCCATCGCTCGCGTCGGCGATCACCTTGGTGCCGTCCGCCTGCGTGATGCGGACCTGACCGTCGGCGAGGACCGCGAGCGTGGGCTCGTGACCGGCCATGAAGCCGATCTCGCCCTCGACGGTCTTCGCGACGACGAGGCTCGCTTCGCCCGACCAGATCTCGGCCTCGGCCGAGACGAGGTTGACCTGCAGCGCCATGATCAGCCGTTCTCCCGCTGAATCCGTGCCCAGTTCTCCTCGACATCGCCGATGCCGCCGACGTTGAAGAACGCCTGCTCCGCGACGTGGTCGAACTCGCCCTTGACGATCGCGTCGAACGACTCGATCGTGTCCTTGAGCGCAACCGTGGAGCCCTCGACGTTGGTGAACTTCTTCGCCATGTAGGTGTTCTGCGAGAGGAACTGCTCGATGCGGCGCGCACGCGCCACGACGATCTTGTCCTCTTCGGAGAGCTCGTCGACACCGAGGATCGCGATGATCTCCTGCAGCTCCTTGTTCTTCTGCAGGATCTGCTTCACGCTCGTCGCCACGCGGTAGTGGTCCTCGCCGAGGTAGCGGGGGTCCATGATGCGGCTCGTCGAGGTGAGCGGATCGATCGCGGGATACAGACCGCGCGACGCGATCTCACGCGACAGTTCCGTCGTGGCGTCGAGGTGAGCGAACGTCGTGGCCGGAGCGGGGTCGGTGTAGTCGTCGGCGGGGACGTAGATCGCCTGCATCGAGGTGATCGAGTGGCCGCGCGTCGACGTGATGCGCTCCTGGAGCACGCCCATCTCGTCCGCGAGGTTCGGCTGGTAGCCCACGGCCGAGGGCATCCGGCCCAGCAGGGTCGACACCTCGGAACCGGCCTGCGTGAAGCGGAAGATGTTGTCGATGAACAGCAGCACGTCCTGCTTCTTGACGTCGCGGAAGTACTCCGCCATCGTCAGCGCCGACAGAGCGACGCGCAGACGCGTCCCGGGCGGCTCGTCCATCTGGCCGAAGACGAGGGCCGTCTTGTCGAAGACACCCGCCTCGTCCATCTCGTCGATGAGGTCGTTACCCTCACGGGTGCGCTCACCGACACCGGCGAACACCGACACACCGCCGTGGTCCTGCGCGACGCGCTGGATCATCTCCTGGATGAGGACGGTCTTGCCGACGCCCGCGCCGCCGAACAGGCCGATCTTGCCACCCTGCACGTACGGCGTGAGGAGGTCGATCGACTTGATGCCGGTCTCGAACATCGCCGTCTTCGACTCGAGCTGGTCGAAGTTCGGCGCCTTGCGGTGGATGGGCCAGCGCTCCGTGACCTCGAGCGTCTCGCCCTCGCTGAGGTTCAGGACGTCGCCGGTCACATTGAAGACCTTGCCCTTGGTGATGTCGCCCACCGGGACCGAGATAGCCTCGCCGGTGTCACGCACCTCCTGGCCGCGGACCATGCCGTCCGTGGGCTTGAGGGAGATGGCGCGCACCATGTCGTCGCCGAGGTGCTGAGCGACCTCGAGCGTGATCTCGGTGCTGTTCTCGCCCATCGTGATCGTGGTCTTCAGCGCGTTGTAGATCGCCGGCAGCGAGTCGTGGGGGAACTCGACGTCGACAACCGGGCCCGTGACGCGGGCAACTCGCCCGACGACCGCGACGCTTGGGTCAACCGTAGTGGTCATGAATTTCGTCTCTTTCCTGTGGGTCCTAGGACGCCAGCGCGTCCGCGCCGCCGACGATCTCGGCGATCTGCTGCGTGATCTCGGCCTGGCGTGCGTTGTTGCGCAGGCGGGTGTAGTCGGTGATGAGCTTGTCGGCGTTGTCCGACGCCGACTTCATCGCCTTCTGCGTCGCCGCCTGCTTCGCCGCCGCCGACTGCAGCAGTGCGTTGAAGATGCGGCTCTGGATGTAGACGGGCAGAAGCGCGTCGAGCACCTCCGACGCCTCGGGCTCGAACTCATAGAGCGGGTACGTCTCAGCCGATGCCGGCACGTCTCCCGCCTCGTCCGACTCGACGACCTCGAGCGGCAGCAGGCGAACCGACTCCGGCTCCTGGGTCATCATGCTGACGAAGCGGTTGTAGACGACGTGGATCTCGTCGACCCCGTCCTCCGCTGCGTCGAGCTCGTACGCCGCGATGAGTGCGTCGGACATCTGCTTCGCCGTCTCGAAGGTCGGAGTGTCGGCTTCGCCGATCCACTCGTCGGCCGCCGCCATCTGCCGGAACTGGAAGTATCCGACCGCCTTGCGCCCGAAGAGGTAGAAGACGACCTCCTTGCCCTCCTCGCGCAGGTGCTCGGCGAGCTCGAGTGCTTCCTTGATGACCTGCGAGTTGAACGCGCCGGCAAGGCCGCGGTCGCTCGTGAGCAGCAGGACGGCCGACCGGGTCGGGTTCTCCGCCTCGCGCGTCAGCACGTGGTCGATCGTCGTGTGCGTCGCGACCGCGGAGACGGCCCTCGTGACCGCGCGGGAGAAGGGCGAGGACGCGCGCACGCGCGCCATCGCCTTCTGGATCCGCGAAGCCGCGATGAGCTCCATCGCCTTCGTGATCTTCTTCGTGGTCTGAGCAGAAGAGATCTTCTGCTTGTACTCCCTGAGTTGTGCGCCCATGATGCGTCTCCCTTACGGGCGTTACGCCTTGCGGCCCTTGACGATCCGCTCCTGGCCGATCTCGTCATCCTGCGCGGCATCGTGCTGCTCGTTGCCGGGAGCACCGATGCCCTTGCCATCGCCCTGCTGGAACTCGAGGACGAACGTGTCGACGGCCTTCTCCATCGCCTCGAGGACGTCGTCCTCGAGCTTGCCGGAGTCGCGGAGTCGATCGAGCACGTCGGTGTTGCGGCGCACGTAGTCGAGCATCTCGCTCTCGAAGCGCAGCACATCCTCGACCTCGATCTGGTCGAGCTTGCCGTTCGTGCCGGCCCAGATCGAGACGACCTGCTCCTCGGCCGAGTACGGCGCGTACTGCGGCTGCTTGAGCAGCTCGGTCAGGCGCGCACCGCGCTCGAGCTGGCGGCGCGAGGCCGCGTCGAGGTCGGAGGCGAACATCGCGAATGCCTGCAGCGAGCGGTACTGCGCGAGCTCGAGCTTGAGCGTTCCGGAGACCTTCTTGACGTGCTTGAGCTGCGCGTCACCGCCGACTCGCGAGACCGAGATACCCACGTCGACCGCGGGGCGCTGGTTCGAGTTGAACAGGTCGGACTGGAGGAAGATCTGACCGTCGGTGATCGAGATCACGTTGGTCGGAACGTAGGCCGAGACATCGTTCGCCTTGGTCTCGATGATCGGCAGACCCGTCATCGACCCCGCGCCGAGCGCGTCGGAGAGCTTCGCGCAACGCTCGAGCAGACGCGAGTGCAGGTAGAAGACGTCGCCCGGGTAGGCCTCGCGCCCCGGCGGACGACGCAGCAGCAGCGACACCGCACGGTAGGCCTCGGCCTGCTTGGTGAGGTCATCGAAGACGATCAGGACGTGCTTGCCCTGGTACATCCAGTGCTGACCGATGGCCGAGCCGGTGTACGGGGCGAGGTACTTGAAGCCGGCCGGGTCGGAGGCCGGAGCCGCGACGATCGTCGTGTACTCCATGGCGCCCGCTTCTTCGAGCGCGCCCTTGACCGACGCGATCGTCGAGCCCTTCTGTCCGACCGCAACGTAGATGCAGCGCACCTGCTTGTTGGTGTCGCCCGACTCCCAGTTGTCCTTCTGGTTGATGATCGTGTCAATCGCGAGAGCCGTCTTACCGGTCTGGCGGTCGCCGATGATGAGCTGGCGCTGGCCACGACCGACAGGGATCATCGAGTCGATGGCCTTGATGCCGGTCTGCATCGGCTCGTGCACGCTCTTGCGGTCCATCACGCCGGCGGCCTGGAGCTCGAGCTCGCGCTCGCCCTCGATGCCGGTGATGTCGCCGAGTCCGTCGACGGGGACGCCGAGCGGGTCGACCACGCGGCCGAGGTAGCCCTCGCCCACCGGAACGGACAGGACCTTGCCCGTACGGGTGACCTGCTGTCCCTCCTCGATGCCGGCGAACTCGCCCAGCACGACGACACCGATCGAGTGCTCGTCGAGGTTCTGTGCGAGGCCGAGCGTGCCGTCCTCGAATCGGATGAGCTCATTCGCCATGACGCCGGGGAGTCCGTCGACGTGAGCGATGCCGTCGGCCGCGTCCATGACGGTGCCGACCTCGCTCGCGCCAGAACCGGTGGGCTCGTAGGCGGAGACGAAGTCCTTCAGCGCGTCACGGATGACGTCGGGGCTGATGGTGATGTCTGCCATTGTCTTCCTTCGTTGTGCGGGCCTGTCGAGCCCGAGTGCTCCTCTAGGGGAGCGTTCAGCCTGCGAGCCTCGACCGGAGATCGGCGAGGCGGGACGAGATGCTGCCGTCGATCACGTCGTCGGCGATCTGCACACGGATGCCGCCCACGACGTCCCGGTCAACGACCTGATTGATCGAAACGCGGGTGCCGTAGGAGCGAGAGAGCGCGTCGGCGAGGCGGTCAGCCTGCGCGTCGCTGAGCGGCGTCGCGACGTGCACGGTCGCGACGGTGAGACCGCGCTCCGCTGCGACGACCGAGATCGCGTGGTGCAGCGCCGTGCGGATCCGACGATCACCGGGCTGCTGCACGATGCTGGTCGCGACGAGGAGGGTGCCCTCACTGACCTGCGCGTCGAGGATCCGCTCGATGAGCTCGCCCTTCTTCGACGCGTCACCGAGACGCGACCCGAGCGCCAGCTCGAGCTCCGGATTGCCCGCGATGATGCGGGTGAGCTGGAACAGCTCACCCTCGACGTCCGCGCTGTCGCTCTGGGCGACGGCGCGGATGGCGATCTCCTCGATGCCGGAGACGAGGTCCGCCGACGACGACCACCGCTGTTCGGCGACCGCCTGGAGGATCCCCTGCGTGGCGGTCGAGAACGATCCGAAGACCGTACCCACGAGCGCCGACCGTGCATCGGCGGCAGCAGTGTGATCGGCGAGCGCGCCGCTCAGTGCGGACGACTCTCCGGCCGCACGCGCGGCTGCGAACAGCTCACGCGCAGTGCCGAGATCGACCTGAGCCGACGCGAGCGCCGCGGCACTCGCCGTCAGAGCCTGAGTCGTCGCGCTGCCCATTACTTGGCCGCCTTCTCAGAAGCCTCGAGGTCGGCGAGGAAACGGTCCACGACGGCCTGGGCCTTCGCGTCCTCGTTCATCGTCTCCCCGATGACGTTGCCCGCCAGGTCGAGAGCGATCGAACCGACGTCCTGACGCAGCGAGACCATCGCCGCCTGACGCTCGGCCTCGATCTGCGTCTGGGCCGACGCGGCGATGCGGTCGGCTTCCGCCACCGCGGTGCTGCGTGCCTCATCGACGATCTTCTTGCCATCGGCGCGCGCGCCCTCGCGGATCTCGCCCGCCTCACGACGTGCGTCCGCCAGCTGCTGCGTGTACTCGACCAGCGCGGCTTCCGCCTGTCGCTGAGCCTCGTCGGCCTTCTCGATGTTGCCCTCGATCGCAGCCGAGCGCGCATCGAGCACCTTGTTCAGACGCGGCAATGCGATC
>DWXU01000255.1:0-5512 GCA_019119065.1 Candidatus Microbacterium pullistercoris
ATGAGCTCGTGGCCCTGGATCGAACTGCTCATCCATGCGCCGGCCTCATGCTGACCGTCCGGCATGAGGATCGTCTCGTACGTGCGGAGTCCGAACCCGTCCTCCCAGAACTCGCGGCATGCCCGTACGTCGCGCGCGAGCAGGTTCACGTGGTCGAGGTGCTTCACGTTCGCGCCGCGCCCCACGTACGCCTGCACGTTCGTCGGGATCACGGGACGCGTTGCCTCCGACGCGACGTATCGTTCGGTCTCCCAGTAGATGCGGAACTCGTGCCCGTCGGGATCCTCGAACGCGTAGGCGGGGCCGATCCCCTCGTCGGGGTCGACCCACCGCCCCTCGATGCCGGCGTCGGTGAGCCAGGCAACCCGCTGAGCGAGCTCCTCCTCGCCCTCGGTGCGCCAGCCGACGTAATCGAGCCCGGCGCGATCCGACGCTGTCACCTTGAGCGTCCACGCCTCGTAGGTGTTGAAGCTGCGCAGGTAGGTGCTGTCGCCGCGGGTCGCGACTACGTCCATTCCAAGCAGGTCGTGGAAGTAGCGGATCGTCTCGTCCGGGGTCGGGGTGAGGATGCCGTGGATCCCGAGGTGGGACAGCTGGTGGCGTGTCATGTGCGCGTCTCCTCGCGTCGAATCGGTCGGCGGGTCATCGATGTTCGACGGGGTTCGAGAGCGTCCCGATCCCCTCGATCGCCACCTCGACCACCCCGCCGAGCCGGGTCAGGTCGACGTTCTGCACGGCTCCGCCCTTCGCCGAACGCTTCAGCGCCGTCCCCATCGCGATGACGTCGCCCGCCTCGAGCGTCATGTACTGCGACGCGAAGGCGACGACCTCGGCCACGCTGAACCGCAGGTTCGCGGTGTTGTCCTCCGTGACGAGCGCCGCGTCGTGGCTGCACGTGATGCGCAGGGCGTGCGGATCCGGGATGTCGTCGCGGGTCGCGATCCACGGCCCGAGCGGACCGAAGGTGTCGGTCCCCTTGTAGCGCGCGGGGTAGCTGACCCAGCTCTCGACGTACCGGATGCCGTCGGCCGCGTCAGGATCCGGGTGGATCGCGCGGTAGTGGAACGTGTCCTCGCCGCGCATCGTCGGCGAGGTGAGATCGTTCATGATCGTGTAGCCGAACACGTGCTCGTACGCATCGGCGACAGGGATCTCGGATCCGGATCGGCCGATCACGACGGCGAGCTCGGGTTCGGGGTGCACCCGCCCCATCTCTTCGCGCAGGCGGATGGGGCGCCCCGATCCCACGAGCGAGGACGATGGCTTCACGAACATCGCCGGGGTGTCGGGCCCGGACAGGATCCGGTCGGGGTTCGCGCTGTTGTTCAGCGCGACGCACAGGATCTTCGGCGGGCGCCGCACGGGCGGCAGCCAGTGCGCTCCCTCAAGCGAGACGCGGCGGCCCCGTTCGAGCGCGACCGCGGCCGCTTCTTCGAGGTCGGGTTCGCCGCCGAGGAAGACGTGGTCGAGCGACGCCACGCCGTCGACGATCGCCGCCTCGTCGTCGGACACCCGCACGACGAGGGCAGCGGCGCCGTCGATCTCGATCATTCCGAGTCTCATGGCATCAGACCGTGATGACCTTCGGCGCCCCGACGGCCTTCAGGCCGTGGGAGCCGAACTCGAGACCGTAGCCGGACGCCTTCGTGCCGCCGAACGGGACGACGGGGTTGAGCGTGCCGTGCTGGTTGATCCAGACGGTTCCGGATTCGATTCGGCCTGCCAGCGCGAACGCCTCGTCAGGGTTGCCCCAGAGCGATGCGCCGAGCCCCTGCTCCGACGAGTTCGCCCGCGCGATCGCGTCGTCGACGTCGCTGTAGCGCAGCACCGGCAGCACCGGGCCGAACTGCTCCTCCGCCACGAGCGGGGCGTCGTCGTCGATGTCCGCCACGATCGTCGCGCGATAGAACCGCGGGCCGAGCTCCGTCGCGGGCTCCCCGCCCGTGACGATGCGCGCGCCGCGCCGCCGGGCGTCGTCGACGAGGCGCGAGACGATGCCGAACTGCTGATCGGTCGTGAGCGGGCCGAGCGCGCTCTCTTCGCTGGTGCCCGCGCCGAGCGGCATGCTCTCCGCGATGCCGGCGAGCGCCGTGACGACGTCGTCGTAGATCGAGTCGTGCACGTAGAGCCGCTTGAGGGCCGCGCACGTCTGGCCCGTATTGATGAAGGCGCCCCAGAACAGCCCCTCGGCGATTGCGGCCGGGTCGGCGCCCGGCAGCACGATCCCCGGGTCGTTGCCGCCCAGCTCGAGCGTCAGGCGCGCGAGGTTGCCCGCCGAGCTCTCGACGATACGGCGTCCCGTCGCCGTCGATCCGGTGAACATCACCTTGTCGACCTCGGGATGCGCCGAGATCGCCGCGCCGACGTCGCGCCCGCCGGCGATCCCGGTCAGCACGCCTTCGGGCAGGTGACGGTTCATCAGCTCGATCACGGCGAGCACGCTCAGCGGCGTGTACTCGCTCGGCTTCGCGACGACGGTATTCCCCATGCGCAACGACGGCGCGATCTGCCAGATCGCGATGAGCGCCGGCCAGTTCCACGGATTGATGGCGGCCACGACGCCGAGCGGCTCGTAGCGCAGCACCGAACGCGTGCCCTCCGCCTCGAACAGGACCTCGTCTTCGAGCGGGGTGTCGGCCGCCGTGCGGATCCAGACGGCGCACCCGCCCGCCTCGAAGCGCGCCCCGGCACCGTTAAGCGGCTTTCCCTGCTCGCGCGCGATGATGTCGGCGAGCTCCTCGGCGTGCGCCTCGACCTCGTCGGCGGCGGCGTTCAGGATCCGCGCGCGCTCCTCGTGGCCGAGCGCGGCCCACGCCGGCTGCGCGCGGCGCGCGGCTGCCAGGGCCGCGTCGAGATCCGCCGTCGTGTGCTCTGGCGCGTGCCCGAAGACCTCGTCGGTGGCCGCATCTGCGACCGGACGTCCGGATCCGCTCGGCGCCGTGATGGCATCGAGAAGTGCGTTGGTCGTCATCGTCTCGTCTCCTTCTCTCATCGATTCGCGAACTGCTCGACGCAGGAGAGAGTCGCGTCATCGACCTCGGCGTCCGCGTACTCGTCCAGGCCCGCGAGGTAGTCGTCGAGCACCCCCTGCGCGTTGTCCAGGCCCTGCTCGCTCGCGAGGTCGACCCAGGCGTCGAGAAGCGCGTCGCCCGTCTCGTCACGCCACTGCTCGGTGATCGACTCGTCCCACTGGCCGAGGTTCTCGACCGTGCTCGCCTCGAGCATCTGTGGGCACTGATCGGCGGCGGTCCCGTTGTATGCCTCCGCGCCGAGACCCGAGCTGAGCTCTGCGGCGGCGTCGTCGACAATCGTCTTCAGGTCGTCGGGCAGGCCGTTGTAGGCGTCGGCGGACAGCCACATGCCGAAGGACGAGTACTCACCGATCCCGGGGTCCGTCCAGTGCGGCAGCAGCTCCATGAGCTTGTAGTTGACGGGGAAGTCCATGCCTGCGGCCACGCCGTCGACGACACCGCGTTCGACTCCCTCGTAGGCCTCGTTCGCGGGGAGAGCGACGATGTTCGCCCCCGCGTCCTCGAACAGCTGCTGACCGAGCGGACCCGAGACGCGCAACGACAGGCCCTCGAGATCCGACGGTTCCGTGACCTCCGTGGGCGACCCGATCAGTGCGCGGCCGACGGGCCAGGTGCTCAGGTGGTGCAGCCCGTTGCTGTCCATCATCGCCTTGGCGTCGGCGTTGTCGACGTGCAGCTCGTACAGCGACTGCATGATCGCCTGCCAGTTCTGCCCGATGAAGGGGATGCTGACGACGCTCGTCGACGGGAAGTACTGCGGCGTGTAGTCGGGGATGGTGACGCCGATGTCGGCGCGCCCGTCGCGGACGCAGTCGACGATCTCCTGCGCGTTGCAGAGCGAATACGCCTCCGTGCGCTCGAACGAGATCCGGCCGTCGCTGCGCTCCTCGACGAGGTCGAGGTAGGCGTCCTGCACCGCGGCGTTGGGGGTGCCGTCGATCGCGGAGGTCACGAGCGTGAGCTCGACCTCGGCGCCAGCGGAGCCTCCGCCGTCGCCGTCATCGTCCGCGACGACTCCCGAACAGCCGGCGACGAGCAGCATCGCGGCCGCCGAGCCCGCGGCGAGCGCGGTCCTGTGAGTAAAACGTGAGCGTGACATCGAGGATCCTCTCCGTTGAGGGTGTGCCGAGGTGGCGGTTCGATCTGTGCCAGTCTCGCCCGCCGAGGTCGGCGGGGTTAGTACATGGGCGAACGGGTTTGGTGCGCTGGCGCACACCCGCCTCAGACGGCGACAAGGGAGGGCAGGAACAGCGTCAGAGCGGGGAACAGCAACAGCAGCGTCGTCGTGACCGCTTCGATGCCGAGGAGCGGCATGACGCCGCGGAACACGGTCTCGGGTTTGACCCCCGTCGCCCCGGAGACGACGAACGTCAGGATGCCGACGGGCGGAGTGACCATGCCGATTTCGATGAACTTCACGATCATGATCCCGAGCCAGATGCCGCTGAAGCCGAACTCGGCGGCGATCGGCACGAGGATCGGCACCGTGATGATGAGGATCGACATCGATTCGAGGAACATGCCGAGCGGCACGAGGCAGACCAGCAGGATCGCCATCACCGCAAGCGGCGGCAGCGGCAGCTCGCCGACCCACTCGGTGATCGCCTGGGTCACGCCCGCGGCGACGAAGAACGTCGACAGGATCGCGGATCCGATGACGACGAAGAACACCATCGAGGTCGCCTGGGCGGTATCGAGCAGCGCATCGCGGAAGTGCTGGATCGTCGCGCGGAGCCCCTGCCGTCTGTTCTCGATGGCGAGGATCACGAGCGCGGCGAGCGCGCCGATCGCCGCGGACTCGGTCGACGTGAACAGCCCCGAGTACATGCCGCCGATGACGATGACGAACAGGATCACGACGTGGACGACGCCGCGCCACGGCAGTGACCGGATGCGCGGACGCGAGGCTGTGGCGGTGACCGAGGCGGCGCTCTGACGGCCGACGATCTTCTTGTCCTGCAGTTCGCTGCGCGCCTCGCCGATGGCGGCGTCGAGGTCCTCGTGGTCGCGACTGACCTGCCGTTGGCCGGCGAGCATGATGTAGACGATGTAGCCGAGCGCGGACAGCAGGCCGGGCACGATGCCGGCGGCGAGCATCTGCGCGACCGACTCGCTCGCCATGACGGCGTACAGCACGAGGAAGGTACTTGGCGGGATCATCACGCCGAGGGTCCCGGCGACCGCGACGATGCCGGTCGCGAGCGCGGGTGGATACCCCTTCTGCCGCATCTGCTCGACCGAGAGCTTCGCCATCGTCGCCGCGGTGCCGATGCTGGATCCGGACACCGCCGAGAAGCCGGCACAGGCCATGACCGTGGCGACGCCGAGTCCGCCCGGAGCCCGCCGGACGAAGTGGTGTGCGACGGCGAACACGTTCTCGGCGATGTTGGCACGCACGGCGAGCATGCCCATCAGCACGAACATCGGGATGATCGTGAGCGTGAAGGTCGCGGTCGTGGAGAACGGAACGGAGCCGAGGG
>DWXU01000256.1:0-3730 GCA_019119065.1 Candidatus Microbacterium pullistercoris
CCCGAGGAAGGCGAGGATCACGAGGGATCCGCTCGCCGCGCCAACCGCGCCCTCGCTGCGGAACAGCACGCCGGCCAGGAGGCCGAAGAAGGAGAACATCGCCGCGCCGAGGAGTACGACGAGCCCGCTGAGGATCCACACCTCCGCGTTGGCTTCGGCGCCCGTGAAGGCGCCGAGGATGTAGATCAGCGCGACGGGGATGATCGCGACGACGAAGCCGACCGCGGCTTTCGTGACGATCCGCTGCGTGTCGCTCATCGGCGTCAGGCCGAGCTGCCGACCCCAGCCCTGCATCTGCTCGACAGCGGCCATACCGCCGACGCCGACCGTCGCCGTGACCGCGCCGTACGCGGCCATGCCGATCATGACGTACGCGGTCACGTTGCCGTTGCCGATGTCGGTGGATCCATAGTCCTGCGCCGCACCGAAGATGACGTACATGAAGGCGGGCAGGATCGCGACGAAGAACATGGTGACGAAGTCGCGCCCCACCCGCGCGAGCTCGATGCGGAAGTAGGTGACGTTCATCGCTCGGCTCCCTCGGTGATCATGCGGAATGCGTCGTCCATGCTGCCCGCGGCGATCTCGAGGTCGTGCGCCCCGAGCTCCGTGAGCAAGGTCCGGGCGACGGCGTCGGAGTCCCCTGCGCTGATGGTGAGGCGTCCGACATCGGCCGAGACCGACAGCACGTCGGAGCGCTGTTCCAGGGCACTCACGACCTGCGCCTCGCGCTCGGCCGGGACGTACGCGGTGATGCGACGGCCCGTCGCGCGCTCGCGGATCTCGGCGGTCGTCCCGTCGGCGACGACGCGCCCGCCGGCCATCATCACGATGCGCTGCGCGAAGGCATCGGCCTCCTCGAGGTAGTGCGTGGCGAAGATGACGGTGCGTCCGGCACGCGCGTCCTCGCGCATGGTGCTCCAGAACGCGCGTCGTGCCGTGACGTCCATCCCGGCCGTCGGCTCATCGAGGATGAGCAGGTCCGGATCCGGGAGCAGCGCGAGCGCGAACCGCAGACGCTGCTGCTCTCCGCCGGAGCACTTCGAGACTCGGCGCTTCGCGATCTCCGTGATCCCGGCGCGCTCCATCACCTCGTCGACGGGAAGCGCGTTGGGGAACGTCGAGGCGATCAGCGAGACGGTCTCCTGAACCGACAGGTCCCGCAGCAGACCTCCCGACTGGAGGACGGCGGATACGCGCCCCGCACGCACGGCGCGCCGCGGGGCGTTGCCGAACACGGACACGTCGCCGTCCGTCGGGTTCGTGAGTCCGACGACCATATCCAGCGTCGTCGTCTTGCCCGCGCCGTTCGGGCCGAGCAGGGCGACGATCTCTCCCCGGTTGATCGTGAGGTCTATGTCGTCGACGGCGCGGAAGGCGGATCCGCCGGAGCGGAACTCCTTGACCGCGCCGCGGATCGATACCGCATGTGTGTCTTTCATACGGCCATTAAAGCGCCCGCCGCATCCACGTGCCGATCCCCGACTGTCATGTTTCGCGGGTGACGAATGTCACGTGGACACGCGGTTGACTACCCGCGCGCCTCGCGAATGGCCTGCTCCTCGAGCCGACGCGCCTGACGAAGCGCCTTCTCTGCCTGACGCACGTCCTTCTCCGCCGCGAGGCGCGCCTTCACGGCCGCGCGGTACTTTTTCTCGTCGGCAACGTCCGATAGGTCGTCGATCGATTCGACAACGCGCGGAGGCGCGACATCCGCGCGGTCGGTGACGAAGGCCTCGACACCGTCGAGCGTCCGGTCGAGACCGAAGCGGAACGGGTCCGCCTCGGCCACGAACCCGCCAGCGTCCACCAACGCACGCAGCAGCGGATAGTCGTCGGCGTCGACCACGCGCTCGTACAGGCGCTGCTCGCGAGTCGCGACCTCGTCGGACGTCAGGCCCAACTCGCGCGCGCTGGCGTCGTAGCCGGCGTACACCATCCCCTGCCACCTCGCCGTCCCGGTCACGGCGAGGACGACGGCGAGCTGGTCGGTGAGATCGAGCGGCAGACCGTTGATGGCTTCGAGGCCCGCTTCGATCCACCGCGAACTGTTGGGCGTGACGGGAGATCCCGTGATCGGCAGCGAGAGGATCCACGGATGCCGCAGGTAGATCGCGACCTGCTCACGAAACAGCACGTCGAGCTTCGCGCGCCAGCCCTCGGCATCGCGATACGCGAGCGTCGGCACCCCCGTCGCCTCATCCTGCATGAGGAGGAGCAGGTCGTCTTTCGCTGTCACATACCGATACAACGACATCGGTGTGAAGCCGAGCCGCTTGGCGACGGCGGCCATCGACACGGCTCCGATCCCTTCGGCATCGGCGAGCTCGACCGCGGCCTCGACGATCCGCTCGACGCTCATCTCGCGTTTCGGCCCGCGTTGCGGATTGGCGGCGATGCCCCACGCGAGGGCGATGCTCCGCGGGAGCTCGATGTCTTCCAGGTCTTCGGGCATGACACCAGCCTATGGAGTATATGAGGTAAACAGTGTGTTATGGTCATAAACAGTTTCACTCATACACAGAAAGGATCCTCATGTCCCTTGCCATCGATGTTCGGAATCTGCGGAAGCGATTCGGGACGCACACCGTGCTCGACGGCGTCGATCTCGACGTCCGGCGCGGCGAGATCTTCGCCCTTCTCGGCCCGAACGGGGCGGGAAAGACCACCATCGTGAACATCCTGACCACGCTCGTCCGCCCGGACGACGGCCACGCCCATGTGGCCGGTATCGACGTCGCCGCGGATCCCGTGTCGGTCACGCAGCGAATCGCGTTCACGGGGCAGGCCGCCGCGGTCGATGAGCGGCTGACCGCGCGCGAGAATCTCGTGATGTTCGCGCGCCTGTCCGGACTCCCCGGTCGCGCCGCCGGCGCGCGCGCCGAGGAGCTCCTCGACCGCTTCGCCCTCTCCGAGGCGAGCGGACGGCGCGTGGGCACCTTCTCCGGCGGTATGCGTCGCCGCCTCGATCTCGCACTGAGCCTTGTCGCGCAGCCGGAGGTTCTCTTCCTCGACGAGCCGACGACGGGACTGGACACCCGCAGTCGACGAGAGCTGTGGCAGATCATCGCCTCACTTGCTGGCTCGGGCACGACCGTCTTCCTCACGACGCAGTACCTCGAGGAGGCCGACCAGCTCGCCGATCGCATCGCCGTGCTGAACGACGGTCGCGTGGCGGCGCTCGGCACGGCCGACGAACTCAAGGCACGCATCGGGGGCGGATCCGTCGTGCTGCGGGAGCACGACGGCACCCTGCGGCGGGACGTTCCGACCGACGGCACCATCGCGTCGATCCGTCGCGCGCTCGACGACCTCGAGCAAGACAACGTGGACGGCGAGATCGCCATCGAGCACCCGACGCTCGATGACGTCTTCCTCGCCCTGACGGAGAAGGAGACCGTATGACGACCATCGCCCCTCGCCCCCGGCTCCGCGGGCTCACCGCAGAAGCCGTATTCATCGGCCGGAGCCTCAGGCACGCGTTGCGCGACGCGGAGTCGATGCTGATGTCGATCGCGTTGCCCGTGCTCATGATGCTCATGTTCACGTACGTGTTCGGCGGAGCGATCGACCCCAGCGGCGGCTACGTGGACTACGTCGTGCCGGGAACGATCCTCACGTGCGCGGGATTCGGAGCCGCGACGACCGCGACCTTCGTCGCGAACGACATGACAGGCGGCATCATCGACCGCATCCGCACCATGCCGCTCCGGCCGGGCGCTGTTCTCAC
>DWXU01000257.1:0-17146 GCA_019119065.1 Candidatus Microbacterium pullistercoris
AGGTGGATGACGAACGTGCGGTCGCCGAAGCGCACGGTGTCGCCGCGCGCGGCGAGGACGGGGGTACCGGCCGCGACCACGGCGATCCGACCGTCGCGCTCGATCTCCGTTCCGTTCGTGGAGCCGAGGTCCGACAGCTCGACGCCCAGCTCCGTAACGCGCAGCGACAGGTGGGTCTTCGAGATCGATCGCGTTTCATCGGGGATCGCGATGAGGCGGGCATCGCCGATGTCGGCGCGCGCCTGCGGATCGCGCCCGAGCAGCACTCGCCCGGCGACGCGGATCCGCTGTCCGGTGTCGAGAACGAGCACGCTCTCGGGAGGCGCGGGCGGCCGCGGCGGCGCCGGCGGCACAGGGGGCTCCGGTTCGGGCTCCCCGCGCTCCGGCATCCGGGGCGCGGGACGCTCCGGCGGCGCACCACGCAGGTTCGTCGGGACGCCGAGGACGATCTGCGGCGCGGCGCCGCGCGCAGTCGGGGGCGGCGCTGCGCCCGTGTCGGGCAGGCCGACGGGAGGCGCATCGTCGTCCGCGTGGGTCCGCGCGACGCCGAGGACGCCCGCGCTCACACGCGCGGCCGGGCGATACTCGGGAGCCGTTCCGCTCGCCGTGGTGGTGGTGGCGAGCGAGGGGAGCCCGGGGCGTTCGGCGATCTCGGCCGCCTCCGCCGCCTTGCGTGCGACGCGCATGCGCTTGTCGTCGTACGGATCCAGCCCCCTGCGGATGTCGATCAGCCAGACGCGCGTCGCGTGGTCGTGCCAGCCTCGTCCGCGGCGCTCCGGATCCCACAGCGGGGAGAGCACCATCACGAGCGGGCCGACCACGACCAGTCCCGAGGCCGCGACGATGATGCTGCGCAGCACGACGCGCCAGAAGCCGGGCCGGCCGAGCTTCGCGACGTGCACCGACCTCAGTCCGAAGATGGACTTGCCGATCGTCGTTCCCTTGCGCCCGTGGAGCACGAACTGCACGATGCCGAGCACGAGGGTCAGCAGCACGGTGGCGCCGGCCATGATCGCGGCGAGGAGGAAGCTCGGGTGCGTCACGAAACCGTAGAGGCTCAGGTCGCCGGAGAGGTACAGGAAGACGAGCGGCATCGCGAACAGCCACAGTGGCAGCTGCACGAGCAGAAAGACCACCACGTCGATGAGGACGGCAAGCGCGCGCCGTGGGAAGGGCGCGCGGATGAGGCCAAGGCGCGCGGCGTACGCCGGGTCGGGACGCCCGTCGGCATCGAGGCCGGGGATCTCCTCCTCGCCGTCGTCGATCTCCCAGATCGCCGTCATCCGTCTGTCACCTCATCGATCATCTGAACCTGCGCGATCCACGTTACTCAGCGCCGGGCGCGACGCCCGTGCCCGCGGCGGGGACTTCTCCCCATGCCCTCGTCGAACTCAGCCGTCGTCGGCGTCTCCCGCCTCGAGCAGCGGCAGGTCCATGCGTCCGATGAGCTGCGACGAGACGGCGTACTCCACGAGCCGCGCTCGGCGGTTCGTGGCGAGCCGACCGGGTCCGCCGCGCAGGCCGGGCACACCGAAGCGGTCGAGCTTCTCGCACACGAAGTCGAGCTTGCGGTTGAACTTGCTGATCGACCACCCGAGGCGCTCGGCGGCGGCGGCGGACGAGGGAAGCTCGCTCACCGAGACCCCTTCGCGCCGCAGCATCGGTTCGGCGAGCGCGACGATGAGCCTCTTCTGCGAGGCGGTGAAGCTGACGGGGAGGATCGTCTCCTCTCCCGACGCGGACTCGTGCACGCGAGCGGACACCCCGTACGGCGCCGACTCGAGGTGCAGGGAGACCTCATAGGTGGTCGGCCCGGCGCTGAAGACGACGGTGCTGTCGTCGAACACGAGCGGCAGTCGCGCACCGGGCGAGAGCCACGACTGCACGGCGCCGCTCGCGCTCGACACCGTGGCCGACAGACGGGATCCGACGTTCGCCAGCCACCACATGCCGCCCGAGCACGACAGCTGCAGGAAGGCGCGGTGCAGGAAGTGGTTCGTGTCGACGGAGAGATCTGCGTCACGACCGATGGTGAAGACGCCGCCCGGCTCGACGATGTGCACCTCGCCCGAAAACACCACGCGCACGACGCCCTGCGCCGGGAGGCGGTCGGTCTGGGGCTCCACGGTGTCAGCCGGCAGTTCGTGCTCGGCGGGGGATGCGGCGCGGTCGGTCATCTTGTCACGTTATCCGGCGTTGTCGACGCAGGCGACCTCTGTCGACGAACGCGACCCGTCTGCGCGCTCGATGAGCACCTCGATGCACGTCTGCTCCCCCGCCTGTCGTTCGATCGTGACGGTGGGGGACTCGGCGCGACTGTCGAGCGCCGTGACGCGCTCCTCGTCGTAGATGCCCCAGAGGTAGGCGTCGCCGCGCTCCTCGTCGGGGTTCGACCACGTGAAACGGATCTCTTCGCCGATCGCGACGCCGCTCAGCTCCGTGACCGAATCCACGTCTCGCGTCGGTCCGTCCGCAGGAGCCTCCTCGACCGCGAGCGCCTGCATCACAGCGATCACGACAAGCGCGAGGGCGACGACGATGAGAACCACGAGTCCCCAGACCAGCAGCGGCCGCGACCGTGACGAGCGCGGCACCACGGTCGGCGCGGACGCCGGCGTCGGGACGGCGGGGACGGTCGCGGCCGCACCGCGGAAGGGCGCCGCATCGGCGATAGGGACGCTGCCGCGCGCGAATTCCACGGGTGCGTCGAACTCGTACTCCGCCGCTTCCCGTGCGCTGTCGTCACGGTGAGCGACCGGCACGTCGCCCGCCTTCGCGATCGGCGCCGGACGCACGAGGGTGTCGTCCTCGACCGCGTCGTCGGCGACGACCGCGGCGAACGATGTCGGTTGTCCGGGAGGTGGTGCGGGAGGTGGTGCGGGAGGTGGTGCGACTGGGGGCGTCGTCGCGGCGCGCGCGTCGCCGGACTCCGGAGCGAATCCGTCGGTGTCGCCGGTGGTGTTCGGCACGACGAACGGATCCGCCGGAGCCGGAGGACGGACGGGCTCCACGGGGCGCGAGGCGACCTCGGTGAACGGGCGGATCCGTGTCGTCCCGTCGGAGGTGTCATCGACGACGTCGTGCGGGCCGTCCGTGCCGTCGTCGAGGATGTCGATCGCGGCGACCGGGTGGCCGAGTTCCTGCTGCACTTCCTGCAGGGCGACCGCGAACGCGAGCGCCGACGGGTGGCGCTCCGCAGGATCCTTCGCCATCGCCTGCTCGAGGACGCGCGCGAGGGTGACCGGCACGTCGGTGCGCTCGAGCGCGGGAAGGGGCGCGCGCTCGATCCGCTCGATCAGCGCCTCGGTGCCGTTCTCGCCACCGGGAGCCTCGAAGGGCGAGCGGCCCGCGAGAAGTGTGTACACCGTCGCGCCGAGCTGGTAGACGTCGCTGCGCGCATCGCCGCGCGGCGGATCCGCGAATGATTCGGGTGGTGACCACGGCACCGAGACGCCCTGCGTTTCGTCGGGGTGCGCGTCCGACGACGCGATTCCGAAGTCCGTCAGCGCGGGCCGATTGTATTCCGACACGAGAATATTGGCGGGTTTGATGTCGCGGTGGAGCACGTTCGCACGATGCGCGGTCTCGACCGCGGCGGCGATCGGGATTCCGGTGGCGAGCGCCTCGTCAACGGAGAAGGGCGCGCGGCGGTACCGCACCTGGAGGTTCGGGCGCGGGCAGTACTCCATCACGAGGTAGGGCCGGCCGTCATCGGCGACGCCCGCCTCGTAGATCGCGACGATCGCGGGGTGCGCGCCGAGCATCGCCATGACGTTCGCCTCGGTCGTGAATTGCGCCGCGGACGTCGAGATGCGGTCGGGCAGCAGCACCTTGATGGCGACGCGTCGGCGCGGCATCTTCTGCTCGTACAGGAACACGTCGGCGAACCCACCGGAGCCGAGCAGCTGCAGGTAGGTGAAGCCCGGGATCTCCGGCGGCGTCGACGGCGCGCGCTTCATCGTCACGCGCCCCCGACGGTGATCGACCGATCTCCGATCGTCAGGATGTCGCCGGCCGCGAGCCGCACGGATGCGCCGAGCGGGAGGTCGAGCGCGGTGCCTCCGCGGGTGACGGCGATGTCGCTCGCCTCCGTGCTGCGGAGGACCGACAGTCCGTCCACGTCGGTCGTGAGCGTGAACCCATCGCCGGAGAGCAGCGCACCCGCTGGCGTGGGGCGAGCGGCCGGCCGCCGGTTGAGGACGATCGTGTCGTCGACGAGGTCATCGTCCGGCGGCACCGGAACCGTCATCGGATCGATGGGGTCCACGGGCGGCGCGGGCGAAGCCGGCGGCGCAGGATCCGCGCGCGGCGGCGCGGGCGGGGCAGCCTGCGGAGTGATGGTCTCGCGCGCCGAGGGGTACACCGGCGCGCTGTCGGCACGAGCTTCCGCGACGGGCTCCGGCGCCTTCGGCGGCGCCGGCGATTCTGACGGCGCGAACGGATCGCGCGGCACGGCATTCGGCGCCGGGCCCGAAGGCGCCGGCGGCGCCGGACGGTCACGAGGCGGGAGCGCGATCGTGTCATCCGACACGACGCTCCCATCGGGACTGGGCGGCGCGAACGAGTCATGGGTACTCGGCATGGCGGGCGCCGGCGCCGGGGTGTCGGCCGGGACGGCGTCCGTCGGACCCGCGGCAGGTGCCGGCTGCGGGGGCATCGGGGGGACGGCGGGAGGCGCGGGGGGAGCCGTCGGCGCGACCGGAGTCGGTGCGGCGGCGGGAGGAGCGGGGGCCCGCGGTGGGGCTGGATCCTGCGGCGCCACGGGGGCCGGAGCAGCCGCCGACGCGGTGGGATGGGCGGGCGCGGCCGGGCGGCCGGGGACGACCGGAGCCCACGCGGACGCTGAGGCAGCGACCTGCGGCGAGGCGTCCGGTGCCGCAGCGGTCCCCACGGGCGCGTCGTGCGCTGCCGCGAGCGGCGCGAAGGCCACCTGCCGGACGGCGGCACGCGACTCCGAGACGTCGACGACGAGCGTTCCCGTCGCCTTGTCGTGCCAGCCCTGGTGACGACCGGACTTGTCGAACAGCGGCGAGAAATATCCGACGACGATCACTCCCGCGAGCGCCCAGAGGACGTGTCGCCCGAGGGCGCGGCCGAAGCCGACTCGCTCCCCGGTCTCGGCGCGCACGATCCGCACGTCGAACCAGCGCTGCGCGAGCGAGCCGCCCGTCGCCTGCATCACGACGTAGGCGAGCGCGAGGACGAGTCCGATGCCGGGGATCGCTGCGAGCCAGCCGAGGGCGATGCCTCCGGTCAGGAGCGCGTCGACCCCGATCGCCGCGGCGGCGAGCGCGCCGAACGCGCCGCCGATGGCGCCGATGATGGCCAGATCCACGAGACAGACGAGCGCGCGCCGACCGAGCGACGCGACGGCCCGGGTCTCCGCACGCGGTGCCTCGCGCTTCTGGCGCGGCTCCGGCGCGCCGCCGGGTGGCCGGTACGCCTGGCTTGCGTAGCCTTCCTGCCCCGTCGACATGCTCATCTCGTTGACGCCTCCTGCGCTCTGGTTCGTGCTTCTGCGACCTTCTCACGCAGGCGCCGCATTCCGCGACGGAACGGTGCGTTCCGGCCGATCGCGCGGACGGCGAGGCGGGCCCGCAGGCGCGCCCGGCGCGTCGCCTTCCGGCGCATGTCGTCGACGACGTCGTCGACGCTCTGCCAGTATGCCGCGACGTCGTCGTCCGTGGGGTCCCGAGGGGCGAACACGCGCGCGTCTGCCTCGGAGGCGAGCTGGGCCACGCGCGGCTGTTCGAGGGTCGTCGCGATCGTGACGGCCTCCTCGTGCCGCGTCGCCCCGTCGGGCAGCGGCGCGCCGCGATACGCGCCGTAATCGGTCGCGCGGTCGATGAGCTCGTGCCAGCCGCCCGCGATGCGCGCGCTCGGATCCGCCGCGCTCAGGCGCCGGCGGCGGCGCGCGAGCTTGAGGCCGCCGATGATCACGAACGGTGACAGCAGGAGCGCGATGATGAGCAGGCCGATGCCGGTCGCGGCGATCACGCGCCACGCCACGGGCGAGATCAGCTCGTCCTCCGGTTCGTTCTCGCCGCGCTCGTTCGGTACGAGCGGCGGCTCATCGGCGGGCTGCTGCGGGGGCGGCGGGGGCTGCAGCACCTGCGGGCGCGGTTCCTGACGCGGGCTCTCGGTGATCTCCTCGGGAACGTTGTCCTCGGAGGGCGTCGGGTCGAACGTCACCCAGCCGAATCCGTCGAAGGCGACCTCGACCCACGCGTGCACGGTTGCTCCGGACGCGACGAACGGATCCACGTGCGGGTCGTTGTCGTCTGCGTGGAAGCCCATCACCACACGGGCCGGCATCCCGAGCGCGCGCGCCATCGTCACCATGGCGACGGCGTACTGCTCGTCGTCGCCGACGCGCTGGTCGGAGGTGAGCAGCTGCGTGATGCGCTGCGCGCCGTGTCCCGCGCGCGACATCGGATCGTCTTCCGCGCGACCGGTGTCCTCCTTCGAGAGCCCGTGGCTGAACGCGCTGTTCTGCAGCCATTCCTCGAGCGCGGCCGCCCGCGCATACGGTGACAGGGCTCCGTCGACCTCGTTGTCGGCCTCGTCGATGATGTCCGCGGCCGTCGTCGCGGCCTCGTCGGGCACGCCCTCCGCCGCAGGCAGGGGCACCTTCGCGAATGCCGCGTCGCCGATGTCATCGGCCGTCGGACGTTCGGGGACGACTGCCGTCACGGTGTACTCGTCTCCGGGCCGCAGTCCGTCGGTCACGAGGCCCGTGCCGGTCTGCTCGTTGAAGAACGTGCCTCGGCGCAGCAGTTCGGCGCGCTCGTCCGCGCCCGTGAAGGCCACCGTGTCGACGATGCCGAGGTCCGGCAGCCACGGGCCCTCGTACTGTTCGATCCGGACGTCGACCTCGACCCGCTCTCCCTCGGCCTCGCGAGCCATCTCGCTGCGCAGCGGTTCGAATCGACCTGACTGCGCATCGCCATCCTGCGAGACGCGCGAGACGAGTCCGTCGTATCCGTCGAGGACCGCGAGCCGCATGCGCGCCCCCTCGGGGAGTCCGGATGCGGAGAACAGCGGCTCGTCGGACGTCGGGTGATCGCGGACGATCGAGCGCCAGGACTGCAGCGGGCTGGCGTATTCGTGCAGCTGGAACGGCGGGACGATCGTGTCGCGCGCGACGTCGCGCACCTCGTGGGGCGGCGCAAGGAGCTGCGACGCGATCCCCGCACCGGCCGCGACTGCGACGATCGCCGCCCCCGCGACCACGCGCGTCGCGGTCCGTGCCGATGTACCGGTTCCCGCGGTTCCCGCGATCGACACCGCGGCCCGCCGAGGCGACCACGCCTCCCGTACCGCCAACCACACGATCGCGACCGTGACGAACGCGGCGCCGAGCACGTACGGCAGCCAGGCCGGGGGATCCGGCGTGCTGAGGAGGATCGCGAGCGCAACGGACCCCGTCACCGGCAGCAGCGCCCAGGCAGGCGGCGTGACCCGCAGCGCAAGGCTGCCCGCGACGACCGAGGTCACGAGGAGCGTCGTGAACGGCACGAGCAGATGTCCGTCGGCCGGCGAGACCGGAATCACCGTCGTCAGGAACGACTTCCACATCGTCACGGAGCCGACCGCGAGCTCGCGCAGGGTCGTCAGCGTCGGCACGATGCCGCCGATCGTGGTCGCTGGCAGGCCGAATGCGCCGCCAGCGAGGAGGTAGCCGGCGACGGTTGCGCCCGCGAGCGTGAGCACCCCCCACCGCCAGACCGCTCCCGCCGCGGCGATCGCGAGCCCGAGCACGAGACCGCCGTAGGCGCCGACGAAGAGGTGCGGGCCGTCGAACAGCGGCCAGAACACCAGAATCGTGACGGACAGCATCGCGACGAGCGCCGCCAGGTCCAGCACCCAACGGCGCGCGGACGGCGCGGAACGGGTCTCGCTCATCCGAGCACCCTCCGCATCACGCGCGGCAGCTGGTCGAGGCGGCCGACCGAGACGACGTCGGCGTCGCCGATGCGGCGAATCGTCGGATCCGCATCCTCGTCGGCGACGCACACGAGCGCTCGCGCGCCCGACGGGATCCGCGAGACCGCGGCGCGCACGTCACTCGTCGACGCACCGCGTCCCGTGACGAGCGTCACGAAGCTCGCCGAGGGCGCCTCGGATCCGATGACCGCGCCGAGCTCGTCGATGCCGTCGCGGATCCGCGCGTGTTCGATTCGCGAGAACGAGTCGAGCATGCGCCGCTCGTCGTCGCCGCGCAGCACCGCGAGCTGGGTGCGCAGTTCGACGTCGAAGGAGTCGCGGACGCCGCGGCGCGCCACCGACGCCGCGATCGAGACCGCGAGTTCGAACTCGGCGTCGGAGCGGTACTCGTCGCGCGACCGGGAGAGGCCGATCACGAAGTGCGACCGCCGGGTCTCTTCATAGGTACGGACCATCATGGTTCCGGTGCGAGCGGTCGAGCGCCAGTGCACGTGACGCAGGTCGTCGCCCGGCTGGTATTCGGAGAGAGCGTGGAACGCGATGTCATCGCGCGCGAGGTCGCGCGTGGGCAGGCCCTCGAGGTCGCGTACGAAGCCGAGCGATTCGCCGCCGAACCAGGCGGTCCGCGGGTGGACGAACAGTTCGACGGGGTCGGCGCGGCGTTCGATGCGCTCGAACAGGCCGAGGGGATCCCCGCGGAGCACGCTCACGGGGCCGACCGGCAGCACGCCGCGGCGTCGCGTGGGCATCTCGAACGTCTCGGCGACGTTCTCACCGGATGCGAGACGCCGCACGGAGAACACGCCGCGGTCGCGCCCGATGGGCAGGACGATGCGCGCCGCAGCGAGTGCCGTCGCCGTGGTGTTGGCGATCGCGACCTCGCCGCGGGCGGTGTCGCCGACGATGACGCCGTCGCGCGCCAGCACGAGGTCGATGTCGTGCGCCGTGCGACCGAGCAGGAACAGCGCGCAGGCGACGATCACCACGGTCAGCGCGATCGCGCCGGTCGTCAGCTCGCGCCAGCCGAACATCGGGCCGAGGGTCCACAGGAGGATGGCGCCGGTGATGGCGGCCCACCCGATCGGCCGGATGACGGTCGCCACGGCCTGCACGGCGCGCCAGGCGCGCCCGAGCAGGTAGCCGAGCACCTCGCGCCCCGTGACGCGCTCGGGCGCCGGGGCGGGCTCGGCCGACGGCGGCGCCCACTGGGGGGCGTCGCGCGCGGGCTCCGGAACGGCCGACGTCATGGTCACGCCGTGTTCTGCTGCGCCCGGGACTGCGGGGCGGGAATCTCGCTCAGAACGCGCTGGACGACGGTGCTCTGGACGACACCGGCGAACTCCGCTTCCGGATCCATGACGAGGCGGTGCGCCCACGTCGGCTGCGCCAGCACCTTGATGTCGTCGGGGATGACGTAGTGACGGCCCTGTGCCGCCGCCCAGACCTTTGCGAGCCGGATCATCGCGAGGGCACCGCGCACGGAGACGCCGAGACGCGTGTCCTGGTCGGTCCGCGTGGCCTCCGCGAGCTCGGCCACGTACCGCAGCACCGCGCCGTCGACGTGCACGGACGCGCCGAGGTCGGACATGTCGGCCATGGCCTCGGTCGTGATGAGCGACGACAGCCGGCTCGACGGGTTGCGCTCGGCGGATCCGGCGAGGATCTGCTCGGTCACCTCGACGGTCGGGTAGCCGATCGACGCCTTGACGAGGAACCGGTCGAGCTGTGCCTCCGGCAGACGGTAGGTGCCCGCGGTCTCGATGGGGTTCTGCGTGGCGATGACCAGGAACGGGCGCCCGACCTCGTGGGTGACACCGTCGACGGTGACACGCGCCTCCTCCATCACCTCGAGCAGGGCGGACTGCGTCTTCGGCGACGCGCGGTTGATCTCATCCGCCAGCAGAATCGACGTGAAGACCGGTCCCTTGTGGAACGCGAACGAGTGGTTCTGCTGGTCGTAGATCGTCACGCCCGTGACGTCGCTCGGCAGCAGGTCGGGCGTGAACTGGATGCGGCTCGACGTGCCTTGGATCGTCGCGGCGATCGACTTCGCGAGGCTGGTCTTGCCGGTGCCGGGTGCGTCCTCCAGCAGCACGTGCCCCTCCGCGAGCATGGCGGCCAGCACGAGGCTCACGACGTCACGCTTGCCCATCAGCGCGCGGTCGACGTTGTCAACCAGGCGGTTGAAGGTCCCCTGGAACCAGCCGGCCTGCTGCGGGTTCATGGTCATGTGTGTCTCTCGCTTTCGATGGCGGATCCTGCTCCGCGGTCAGTTCGTGTTGTCTGTCGTCTCACGCTCGACGGTCACCGAGTTGGACGCGCGCATGCCCTGCGGAACCTGCGGGAAGTCGTCGTCGATGCGCACGCGGTACTCACCGGGCTCGACGCGATTCGAGAAGCATTCGACCTCGGTCTGGCCGCGGCCAGACGGATTCGCATAGCCGAACCAACTGTTCCGGTATCGCGCGCGCTCCCACTTGTCGTCTTCCTCGTTCCACTTCTCGCACACAAAGGTGTACCCGCCGTAGTGGTCGTTCGGCGGCGCGAGATTCTGCCAGGCGAGGGTGAAGGTGCTGCCGCGGTCCGATGTCGGATCGGAGTCCTCGTGCGTCAGCGTGAACGACGGTCTCGGCACGCCGATCTCGGTCGACGCCGAGCTGCTCTGGCCCTCGGTGTCCCAGACCGTCGCCTTGACGCGGGCGTTCGTTCCCGGCGGGAAGAGCCGGTCGAACCGCTCGGACATCCCGGGCGAGGGCTCGCCGGACCCGCCCTTCTTCCACTCGCGCGTGACCTTCTCGCCATTGGCGTCGGTGACCTCGAGGAGGATGCGGCGAATGTTGCGGCCGTTGTACGAGGTCGTCACGTCGACCGCGACGTTCTTCGCGTGCGTCGTACCGGGAGCGCGGAAGATCTGCGGTTCGAACGGCTGCCCGTACGGGCGCACGGTGTCCGCGGTGCCGGGCTCGCCCGTCCGCGTGCCCTCGCCGTCGACCGACGTGACGGCGCGGATCGAGACGGTCGTGTCCTCACCGTTCGTGGCCGGGAGCGTCGCCTTCGCCTTGCCGTCGCCGACCGAGAAACCGTTCGGGAGGCCTCGCCAGTCTCCGCCGTTGACCCGGTACTGGTACCGCACCTGGTCCTGACGCACGCCGTTCGGGTCCGCCTGCTTCCACCGCGCCTCTACCGCGTTGTCGAGTGGCTTCGCGGCGACACCGGTCACCGGTCCCGGAGGTGAGTAGGAGCGGATCGGCGAACTCTTCTCGCTGAACCCGCCGCGCCCCTCGCGGTTGGTCGCCGCGACAGAGAATCGATAGTCGGAGGCAGAGTTCGGCAGCACGATCGTGTGCTTGGGACCGTCGTTCGGGACCTCGACGCGGCGGACCACGTCGCCGCCCTGGTGCACGCGGATCGTCCACTGCGAGATCCCGTCGCCGCCGTTGCTCTTGCCCGTCTTCCACGTCAGGCGGAACTCGTTCTCGCCATAGGGCTGATCCGTCCGCTCGATCGCCGGTGGCTGCGGCGCATCCGGCACCGTCGCCGGCTTCTCGAACGCCGACCAGGGGCTCCACGCCCATTCCGCCGTGGCCCGCACGTCGGCACGGTTCGTCGCGGCGACCTGGAACCGGTAGCGCGTGCCGTTCGTGAGCCCCTCGAAGGTGCGGCGCGTCGCCGTGGACCCGTCGAACTCGTGCAACGTCACCTGAGTGCCGTCGTCGACGCGCACGAGGTACCCCGTGATTGCGGACCCCTCGTTCTCCGGGGTGTTCCACGCGATCCCGAGGCGCTGATTCCGCTCGCCCGGTTCGAGCGTGAAGGACGGCGCTCCGGGTGCCGTCGGCTTGACGTCGGGTCGCACGACCCGGCTGCGGTCCGACACCGGCGAAGACCCGACCTCGTTGATTGCCGTCACCTGGAACTGGTACTCGCGGTCGTTCACGAGGCCGCCGAGCTCGCAGACGGTCGCCTCGCAGGTCTTCGTGTAGCCGCTGCCGAGATAGTCCTCCACGAGGTACTCGGTGATCTCGGAGCCGTTGTTCGATGGAGCCGTCCAGGTGAGTGTCGCCGTGCGGTTGCCGACCTGGGTGGCATTCGGCGTGCCGGGCTGATCGGAGACACCGAGAACGGTCGCGGTGATCCGCCCCTGCACGTATCGGTCCGGATCCTCGGTGATGTCGCCGATCGTGTAGCGCGCCGTGACGTACCCGTGGAAGTCCTCGTCGGGCGTCAGCGTCACGCTGCCCTCCTCGACCTCGATCGACGCCTGCCCCGACTCGATCTCGGCGTCGACGATGCTGAGCGGGCCCTCGTCCTCGAACGGGTTCGTGTCGTTCTCGAGCACGGGCACGACCACCGGTTCGCCCTGGTGCACCTCGCCGAGCTCGTCGTCGTTCGCGGCGGGCAGCGGTCGGCTCGACGCCGCCACCGCGACGTGCACCTGTCCGACGACGGGGTCCGCCTCGCCGTCGTCGACCAGGACGTCGATCGTCGCGTCATCGCCGCGCGAGTCGGGACCTGCCTCGACCGTGAGCGACGCGCCCTCGAGCGTCGCCGTCATGCCGTTCGGCACCGCGCCCGGGTCGGCGAGCGAGAACGACAGGTCGTCCTCGTCGATGTCGAACGCGCGCTGTGCGAGGTCGAGCGTGACGGGGCCGTCCCCGGCGCCGATCGTCGTCGACGTGTTCGTGAACTCCGGCGACTCGTTCCGCGGCTCGGTGACGGTGATCGGGATCGTCAGCACGGAGCGACGCCCGGTCGGATCGTCGGGGCCGTCGCCGTCTGTGACCTCGAAGGTGATGTCGTCCGTGCCCTCGTAACGGTAGACCGACCGGTACTGCAGCGTCTGCGGATCCATCACGAGCGAGTCGCCGTTGCCGTGCTTGACCGAGACACCGTCGGCAGACACGACGCGCGGCTCGCGGCCTTCGGCGACCTGGACGTAGTCGGCGAGAGGGATCTCGGCGATCGTGTCGCTCTGGACGACGATCTGCGCGCCCTCCTTGAGAACGGGGCGCAGGTCATCCTTCGCGGGCACGATGAGGAAGGCCGAGGCCTCGCCGCCGTCGACGTCTGTGACGGTGTATGGAATCGCCCGGCGGCGGTCCTCGATCGCGACGCGCACCGTGCCGGTGCCGTCATCCGCGAGCTTCTCGACGCCGGCGATGTCCAGTTCGAGCTCGTCGACGGTGCCGTCGGGATCCTCGTCGTTCTCGAACAGCGCGATATCGGCCGTGAAGTCGCTCGTCACATCATCGATGAGGACGCGATCGTCGCGCGCGATGGGCGCCTCGAGCGGCACGTCGTCTGCGACGGTGACCTGCACGACGCCCTGGGCGGCGTTGCCCTTCTCGTCCTCGATCGTGTACTGAAGCTGCCCGGATCCCTCGTCGTTCGGCGCCGTGACGATCACGCGGTCCTTCGACGTCACGGCCGTCAGGTCGCCGGCGAGCACCTCGACCGAGTCGGGCACGAGGCCGATCTGGTCACCTTCCGGGTCAGCGTCGTTCGCGAGGACGGGGACCGAGACGGTCCGTCCCGTGCGCATCGCGATCTCGTCACTCATCGCGTGCGGCGCCTGGTTGACCTCCGGCGGCGGAGCGATGCCCACCCGCACGGTGCCGATCGATTCGGCGCCGAACGTGTCGACGACGCGGTAGTCGAACGTGTCGACGCCCGATGCTCCACGATCGGCCTCATAGGTGAGATGGCCCGCACCGGTCTCGGTGACGCGGCCCTTCTGCGGCGCGGACGAGATGCCGACGAGATCGACCGAGTCGCCGTCCGGATCGATGCGTTCGAGCGGGATCTCGATGCGCGCCTGGGCGCCCGCGATCGCGCGACCGGTCACCGCCTCGGGAACGGGCGCGGAGTTGCTGTCCTCGTTCCATGGTGTGATGTTGATCGTCACGGAGGCGGCGTCGCGCTGCCCCTTGCTGTCGACGATGCTGTAGACCGCGGAGACCTGACCCTCGGCGTCCGGCGCCGCACGGAAGCGCACCTCGTCCTGGGACACGAAGAGGTCGCCCACGTCGTCGTCCGGGCGCTCGACGAACTCGGGCGCGACCGAGAACGTATCACCATTGGGGTGCGAGTCGTTCGCGGTGACGGGGACCGTGACGATGTCGCCCGCGCGGACCGTCGCGGTGTCATCGGCGGCGATCGGGGGGCGCACCTTGTCCGTCGCGGGGACCGGCACCACGACGATCTCGCCATCGGCGGCGCGATCGCCATTGTGGATCCGATACTTCACAACGACCTGCTCGCCGAGCATGGCGGTATCGGTCAACTGGACGGTCGACTGCCCGAGGACCGCGGCCGAGACTCCGGACCCGCCGGGTGCTTCGACGGACTGGACGACGAGCACGCCGGCCGCCGGATCGTGGTCGTTCTGCAGCACGTCGACGAGGACTTCGCCACCGCCGGGGAGGTAGGCGATGTCGCGCACGGCGACGGGATCGCCCGCCTTGCCGTCCTCACGCTCGAGCACGTCGACGCGCACGAGGCCAGCCGCCGACTGCGCACCGGCCGACGCGGTGTAGTCGAGGTAGTAGGTGCCCGGGGTCTCCCCCGTGATGGAGAACGTGCGCCCTTGCGCGTCGATCTGCGGCGAGACGCCGGCGGTCTCCGACACCTGCGAGAGCATGAGGTCTTCGCTCGCCGCGTTGACGTCGTTCAGCAGGGGCTCGACCGTCGCCGTCTCGCCCGCGTAGAACGCCACATGATCGGCGTTCGTCACGGGGCGGACCGTGCCGACAGGGCGCACGTCGAGGCTCAGCGTGCCGGTCGCCGAGGCCGTGCCGTCGGAGACGGTGACGTCGACCTCGAGCGGGCCCTGGTAAGGCGAGAGCGAGCGGTACGTGACGCGACCGTCAGCCGTGAAGTCGACTTCGTCGCCCTCGGCAGGAACGACGTTCGCGAGGTAGACGTTGTCGCCGTCGGGGTCGATCCAGTCGGGCAGCACGTTGTAGGTCACCGAACCGCCGGTTTCCACGGCGACTGTCGGGCGCAGGTCCTTCTGCTCGGGCGGCGCGTTCTCGTCGGCGTCGCGAACGCTGATCTCGACGCGCGCACTGTCGGTGCCACCGCGCCCGTCATCGACCGTGTACGCGAACGACGCCGTGGCGCCTGCGGAGTCCTCCGGCATCGTCAACTGCAACGCCTGCCCGTCCTGCACCACCTGCACGCGGCCCGATTCGGGCTGATCGTCGATCGTGATCGTGAGGACATCGCCGTCCTCGTCCGAGTCGTTGTCGAGCACGGGGAGCACGGAGGACCGGCCGGCGCGCGCGCCGTACTCGTCGTCCTCCGCGACGGGGGGCGTGTTCTCCGCCGTGCGCTCGGGCGGCTGGATCTCGGCTTCGTCGGTGTGGGTGACCTCGTCGGAGTCCTGGCCGTCGCCCTCGGGCGGCGTCAGATCATCCCAGTTGTTGATGACCTGCATCGCGTCCGATGCGAGCCACGACGTGCCGACCGACGCGTCGTTCAGTGCCACCTCGCTGCCGTTCGTCCGGAAGACGAGGCCGTCATCCGATGCGCCCTCCACGGTCTGCGCGAGGTCGTCCGCGGATCCCGCGCAGTCGCGGACGACCTGATGGGTGCCCTGCCACGCGGCGTACGCACAGCCGTCGACGACGATGGGCTCGGCTGGCCGGCTGGCCGAACCGCCGTTGGTCGTGCGCTGCGGCTCGGATCCGTCGAGCGGCACAGAGACGAGCGAGCTCGCCGTCGCGACGCGAACGGCGTCGCCAGCCTCGGCATCGTCCGCGAGTCGCGCTGAGTCGCCCTCGCCGATCTCCGTCGCGAGTCCGTCGGCCGAGTGCACGGTGCCCGTGGCCTCGTCGAGGAGGATCGCTGTGGAACCCACCGACGAGATCTGGATGTCACTCTCGGAGATGCCCTCGAGCCGCCGTTGCTCGGGTTCTCCGGTCGCGGATCCGTCGGATCCGGTCTCGATCGTCGTGAGGAGGCCGCTGCCCGGCGCGTACGCGTACACCGTGCCGTCGGTTCCGACGGTCACGACAGCCGTCGTGCCGACCTCTACGACGGGTTCGGCCTCTTCGGCGTCGAAGGCGCCGACCTCGTCGACCGGCAGCACGTGGAGCGCACCCGTGTCGCCCGCGAGGAGCGCGAGGGTATCGCCACCTCGTTGCACCGCGGATCCGGCCGGCACCTGGACATGGCCGTCGAGCACCATGCTCGCGCCGTTCACACGCGCGATCTTGTCGTCGCCGTGATCGAAGATGACGACGTCATCGCCGCGCTGCATGACGTCGACCTGATCGTTCGTGATGCCACGCAGCTGGCCGTCGAGCAGGGCCGACGACGCGTTGAGGTGCCCCATGACTTCGCTCGACGTCTTGGTCACCCAGACGCTTCCGGCGTCCAGCTCGACCTCCGACGAAGGGTTGCCGTCATACGCGACCGCGAAGCCCGCGAGCGTGACGGATGCGGCGACCACGATGGCCGCGCCGGCGAGAGCGCCACGGCGCTCGTTCGCCCAGCCCATGAAATTCATTGAGCCGCTTCCCCCAGGCAGTCGCGTGCGATCCGTCTATCAAACTCGCCCATCTTATCGATAGCGACATTCCGAACACTGAGAGCATTCGTAGCTCGCGCGCCGCGCGACAGAGAGACGCGCTCGGGGATCAGCGCGGCGTGTCGTCGCCCGCGTCTGACTCATCGCCGGCGTCGTCGTCTCCGGCGGCATCATCGCGGCCGCGCAGCAGTACGGGGCCGTCCTTCGGTTCGGTGACGTCGCGCGGATCCACGACGAGCAGCAGCAGCGCGAGCATGAGCACGACGACGATGAAGGTGATGCCCGCGACGATCGCGGCGAGGCGCCATGCACCCGCGACGACGTCCGCACCGGCCCCCGTGAAGGCACCGGTCGACAACGCGGTGACGAATCCGGCGAACAGCGCTGCGACGAATGACCAGCCGAGCAGGTGCACAGGCTTCATGAGGTCGCGGCGCGTGGGCTTGTCGGTCATGCGGGTTCCTTTGTGGCGACGGGGGTGCGAGGTGCCGGCGAGAACGCGCCGATGCCGAGGTAGACGGCGATGACGGCCGCCCAGCCGCCGAACAGGCCGACTCCGATGATCGTGCCTGTGAGCGTGAACCAGCTGTTGGCCTCGGCGATGAAGTAGTCGAGTGCGTAGCCGGGCGAGACGAGCAGCGAAGCGATCGCGAGCACGCAGGTGAG
>DWXU01000258.1:0-7861 GCA_019119065.1 Candidatus Microbacterium pullistercoris
TCTGATCCGCAACATCTTCACCGACCCGCGCGAGCGCACTCGCGCGATCGCCGTGTGGTCGGCGGCTGCGGCGAGCGGTATCGCTCTCGGCCCGCTCGTCGGCGGCACCCTGCTCGAGCACTTCTGGTGGGGATCCGTCTTCCTCGTCAACGTCCCCGTCATCGTCGCGGTCATCGCGCTCGGATGGTGGGTCCTGCCCGAGTCGAAGAACCCGTTCTCGCACCGCCTCGATTTCGCTTCGAGCGGCCTGTCGCTGCTCGCGATCATCCCGTTCGTCAACGCAATCAAACAGGCGGCCGGCGGGGCTTTCGGCCTGCCCACGATCGTCGCACTCGCGTTGAGCATCGTGGGTGGGGCCGGGTTCGTTCGTCGCCAGCGACGCAGCGCTGATCCGATGATCGATATCGATCTCTTCCGCAACCGCTCGTTCTCGGGCGCAGTCGCGGTGAACTTCATCTCGGTGTTCGCGATGAGCGGCGTGCTGTTCTTCTTCTCGCAGTACCTGCAGCTCGCGCGCGGTCTCGGTGCGCTCGATGCCGGCCTCGCGCAGCTGCCTGCCGCCGTCGCGTCGATGATCGCCGTGACAGCCGTCGGGTTCCTTCTTGCGAGGCTCGGCCGCGGCAGGGCGATCGCGCTTGCCCTCGCGATCGGTGCCACGGGCCTGCTCGCCGTCGGACTCGTCGAGGGATCCGAACACCTCGTGTGGGTGCTCGTCGCGATGGTTCCGCTGGGATTCGGGATCGGCATCTCCGAGACGTTGAGCGTCGACGCCGTCGTCTCGGCGGTGCCGGCCGAGAAAGCGGGCGCCGCCTCGTCGATCTCGGAGACTGCCTACGAACTCGGGGTCGCGATGGGCATCGCGGTACTCGGATCCGTCGTCACCGCGATCTACCGATTCGCACTGCCCGGCGGCTCCCCCGAGACCGCGCGCGATTCGCTCGCGACCGCGGTCTCGGCGCTGCCCGAGGGATCCGCCCTCGATGCCGCGCGTGAGGCATTCGTCGCCGCGATGCAGGCCACGACCCTCATCGCGGCCGCCGTCATGCTCGCGGGAGCGGCCGTGGCGTTCTTCCTCATCCCGAGCGCTCGGGCCTCGGATCGGGCCGCCGCCGCTAAGGTGAGCTGACATGGGCAGAACGGCAGGCCGCGCGGCCGACGACACGCAGCGGAACATCCTCGATGCGGCGATGACGCTGGTCGCGCGTCACGGATCCGGGGTGTCCATCGCCGACATCGCGGCGGCCGCGGGCGTGTCGAAGGGGGGCCTGCTCTATCACTTTCCGACGAAGGACGACCTGCTCCGCGCTGGCGCTCGCGACCTGTTCGAGGCCTTCCGGTCGCGTGTTTATGACCAGGCGCAGCGCGAACCCGACGGCGAGCCCGGTCGCCTCAACCGCGCCTACATCCGTGTCAGCTTCGCTGACGTGGCCGACGAGGGCGTGCGCGAAATCATCGCCGTTGCGGCGCAGCTCATGAGTGAGCCGACGGTCCAAGAAATGTCAGCCGCTGACGGCCGCCGTTGGCGCGACGAACTCACCGCCGACGGCCTGCCCGAATCGACCGTGCGGCTCATCGTCGCTGCCACCGACGGCGTCTCGTCCGCCCCGCTCTGGGGAGCGGTCCTCGACGCCGCCGATCAGCGCGCCCTCGAGAGCGAGTTGCTCGAAAGGACCCGAGTCGGCTGAGAGGCCACGTCCGTCGTGACGTCGACGGGTGGGACCCTCAGCGACTCCACCGGAACAGCCGGACCGCGCACGCCGTGCCGAGGATGGTCGCAGCGCTGAGGGCGACGAGGGGTTGCCACGGCACCGTCTCTCCGACCCACGCGTGCTGCATCGCTTCGAATCCTGCACCGTAGGGCAGCCAGCGGCCGATCTCGGCGACCAGATCCGGGAGGTTCTGCGGACCGCCGAACAGTCCGCCCACGGCCGCGATACCGAAGAAGAGGACGAGACCGATCGCGACGGAGGCGTTCGGGGTCGGCGAGATCGCGGCCACGATCATCCCCAGCGCGTACATCGCGGCGCACACCAGAGCGAAGACACCGACGGTCACCAGGAGATTCTCTGGCCCGATGACGCCGAACATGGCCGCCGAGAGGCCGAGCGCGATCGCGACGCCGACCAGGGTTTGGACGAGCGAGGTGATCACCTGCGCCACGAGCACCATCGACGGGTGTGCGGGCGTCGCGGCGAGTCGCTTGAGCAGACCGCCGCGACGGTAGGTCGCGAGAAATGACGGCATGTTGACGACGCCGACCAGTGCGACGACCATGACGAGCATGAGCGGCAGGATGTACACCTCGAAGACGCTGCGTCCTCCTGCGTCGGGCAGGATCTCCTGCGACGCGCCCGCGCCCTGAGCGACGATCAGCAGGCTCGGCATGCCGATCGGGATGATGAGCCCCGCGGTGTCGCGGATCACACTCTTCGTCTCCGCGAGGATCAACTGGCCCCATGCGCGGGCCCCGGGCCGTGCCGCCCGGGGGATGTCGTATCCGGAAACGGTCATGATGCCTTCCTCTCCGATGCGAGCTCCCGAACGCGCAGGAACGCGTCATCCAGGTTCTCGGCACCTGTCTCCGCTCGCAGCTCCGCGGGCGTGCCCTCGATCACGACGCGCCCGTGATCCAACATGACGACGCGGTCGCACAGGCGTTCGACCTCGTCCATGGAATGGCTCACGAGCAGGATCGTGACGCCGCGCTGTTGAAGCATCTCGATGAGGCTCCAGATCTCGCGCCGCCCCTCGGGATCGAGTCCGGTCGTGAGCTCATCGAGAATCACGACGCGAGGACGACCGACGAGGGCGACCGCGATCGACAGACGCTGGCGTTGCCCCCCGGACAGTCGTTGCGCCCTCGTCTTCGCCGAGTCCTCTAGTCCCAAGAGCTTCATCAGCTCGCGCGGGTCCTCGCCGTCCCGATAGAAGGATCGATACAGACGGAGATTTTCAGCCACCGTGAGATCGTCGTGGAGCTCGGCCTCCTGAAGCTGCACGCCGAGAACGCCGCGCACGCGCGCTCGGTCGCGCATCGGATCCAGGCCGAGAACTCGGACCGATCCGCTGGAGGGACGCCGCAGCCCGGCGATCGTCTCCACGAGGGTGGACTTGCCCGCGCCGTTTGCTCCGAGGATCCCGACCGTCTCGCCGGCTCCGACGTCGAGATCCACTCCGTCGAGAGCGGTCTTACTCTTGTACTGCCGGGTCAGAGCTGTGACCGCCACTGCTGAATTCGTCATGTCATCGACGCTACGGAGCCGCTTGTGCCGTCGCGCGTGCCATCCGTCACGACCTCGGACCGTGACTTCTGGCACGCTTCTCGGGCGGCGCGGGGTCGCTACGGTGGACGCATGGGAGACCGCGCGCGGCCATGGCTTTTCGACCCGGATCTGATCGTGGTCGGGCTGTTCGGTCTGCTCAGCATCGCGGTGGGGGCGCCGGCGATTGTGCTCCACCTTCAGGGACACGACGTCACACACGGCCCGCCATGGCTGTGGACGACGGTGTACGCGGCGTACATCGCGTCGTACCTCGCGACGTCCCTGCTGACAGACGGCCCACGGCGCCGCCTGACGGTGGCCTGTTTCCTGGCACAGGCCGTCTTCGCGATCGCGAGCGTGTTGCTGATCCACACCGGTCTGAACTTCGTCAACATCATCCTCGTGTTCAGTGCCGCGCTGAGCTGTTATGTGCTGCCGCGATGGGCGACGGCTGCGCTGGTCGTGGTCAATACGGTCGTCGTCATCATCACCACATCCGGCCTGGCGGAACAGGCGATCAATGCGGTGTTCTACCTCGGTGTTCAGACGGTGAGCGTCCTGACCGTTATCGCTTGGATCGTGAATGAGCGGTCGCGGCGTGTGCTGGCCGAGACGCACATCGAACTCGCGGCGACGGCGGCGCTGCTCGAGCATTCGACGCGTTCCGAAGAGCGCCTGCGCATCTCGCGAGACCTCCACGACGTGGCAGGCCACCAGCTGACCGCGCTCGCACTGGAGCTCGAGATCGCCACCCACCACGCGCAGGGAGCGGCCGAAGAGCACGTGTTGCGCGCGAGGTCGATCGCGAAGGATCTGCTGGATGACGTGCGCGCGACCGTCTCACAGCTGCGCGACGACGACGGATCCCTGCAGGACGCCCTGCAGAGCGCAATCGGAGACATCGCCCGCCCCACGGTGGAGGTCGTTGTCGATGACGATCTTGTGGTCGACGCGGATCGCCGAACGGCGATCGTGCGCGCGGCGCAGGAGGTCGTCACCAACGCGATCCGGCATTCCGGCGGAGCGCGATCGCTGCGGATCGACGTGTCACGGGACCACGCGCACGACCTGCTCACCTTCGAAGCGAACGACGACGGGTGGGCGCGGCGCGATTTCGCGCTCGGGAACGGGCTCAGAGGGCTGCGGGAGCGGGCCGAGCAGCTCGGCGGCCGCGCCGAGTTCTCCCGAGGAGAGAGCGGCGGCTTCCGTGTGCGGATGGCGGTGCCGGTGACATGACCGACGCCGTACGGGTGCTCATCGTCGACGACCAGAACCTGGTGCGTCAGGGGATCCGCGGGCTGCTCGAGCTGAGCAGTTCCGTCACGGTCGTCGGCGAAGCGGCAGACGGCGACGAGGCGCTCGCGATGGTCGAGAGCTGCGCCGCGGACGTGATGCTCCTCGACCTGCGCATGCCGCGCCGCGACGGGATCAGCACCCTGGAGGAGATGTCGAGGCGCGGCATCGATGTGCCGGCCCTCGTGCTGACGACGTTCGATGACGCTGAGCTTGTGCTCGGCGCTATGCGCGCGGGAGCTCGCGGGTATCTGTTGAAGGATGTCACCCTGGACGAGCTCGTCCAAGGGATCCACGCGCTCGTGGCGGGAAACACGGTGCTGCAGCCCGCGCTCACCGCGCGCCTGTCCACGCCATCGCTGTCGTCGAGTTCGTTCGATTCCGGCGCCGCGGTCGGCGCTGCTTTGACGACGCGCGAAACCGACGTGCTGCGCCTCGTCGCCGGTGGGTACAGCAATCGCGAGATCGCCGAGATGCTGCACCTGGCCGAGGGCACGGTGAAGAACCATGTCTCGAATCTCCTGGTCAAGCTCGGTGCCCGCGACCGCACGCAGGCGGTGCTGCGCGCCCTGCAGCGCGGCCTGATCGGCGACGGATCCGCGTGACCGCGATCTGCTGACCGCGCCGTCACACCGCCGCGTCTCGGATCCCGAGGTTCCCCCGGATCCGCCCGTCGGGGTCCACGGCGTCCTTGAGACGCGCGAGCCGCCCGATGGCCCCCGGTGCGAGCGCATCGGACAGTGTCTCAGAGGGATTCAGGAAGGTCATCGGCTTCCGACCGCTCGTGGGGAGGGCGCCGGCCACGCTCGCCTGCTTCGCGGCGATCTGGTCGACGAGCTGCGCGGTGGCTGGCACGCCGAACAGGTACACGGCGTAGGGCTCGCCGAGCGCCCCGTGCGGGCTGTCGCTCGGGCTCGCGAGCGCACCGCCGAGATGGCGAATCTGCACCGTCATCAGCGGGACGATCGGATCGGCGAGGAGCGCAGCGAGGTCCGACTCGTCCAGGCGGGTGAGCAGCTCTCCGCGCGACTGACCGGGCCCCGGATCGGTCGGCTCCGCGGTGATCGTGCCGATGTCCGCCACACTCATGGTGGCGCGCGTATCCGAGAGTGGTGCCGGGAGGGAGTCGGTCGCGCTCATGAGAGCGCGGGCTTCGTCGGCGTCGCCCAGATAGGTCGAATCGATGGCGATCATCGGTTCGCCTCCGGGGAAATGGAGCAGCTCGAGCCAGAGCGTCAGTGACTCGGGAGCGGTCGCCGTCATCGTGCGATACGCCTGCGCGACCGCGGTGGCGTGCGACGCGGACCAGAGCTGACGTCCACCGAAGAGCGCCGGCGCGGGGCGAAGGCGGAGCTGGAGGGAGGTCACGATGACGAGGTCGCCTCCGCCTCCGCGCAACGCCCACAGCATCTCGGGATCCGACTCCGCGCTGACGTGCCGCGCGGTGCCGTCGGCCATCACGACGTCGGCGGCGAGGATGCTGTCCGCGATCCACCCGAAGGCGCGCCCGAACCAGCTCAGGCCGCCGCCGAGAGCGGCGCCGACGACGGTGACGACCGGCGAGCTGCCGGGCAGTGCGGTCAGTCCGTGCGCCGCGGCCGCCCGCTGCAGGTCACCTGAACGCACGCCGGCGCCGATCGTGGCGGTCATCGCCTCCGCGTCGACAGTGATCGTGTCGAGGAGCGTGGTGCGCAGGAGGATCGCACCGGTGGCGCGTCCGGTTGCGCCGTGGCCGCTGGGCTGCGTGGCGACCTCGAGGCCGTTGTCGCGCGCGAACGCGACGAGGTCGGCCACGTCCTCCGCGTCGGCGGCCTCCACGACCGCGTGCACCGCCTGCTCGACGGCGAGGTTCCACGGGCGGTGCGCGCGGTCGAAGTCGGGGTCGCCGGGGAACCAGATGCGACCGCGGATGACGTCGGCGAGACGACCGAGGTTCTGACGGGCAACAATGGACATGGATACTCCTTCACGATGATGGATCGACAGAGAGCAGCTCAGATGTGGCGCTCTCACCAGGGAGTCGTCCGCCACGATGAGAACGTGACGACACGCCGCGCGGAGGGAGGATGATGGTGCAGACGCCGCAGCCGCGCGCGATCGATGACGTCGCAGCACGATTCATGGCCCACCGGCCGCGCCTGTACACGATCGCGCACCGCACCCTCGGTTCCCCGTGGCAGGCCGACGACGCCGTCCAGGAGACGTGGCTGCGGCTGCAGCGTGCCGACGTCGGCGCGATCGAGTCCCTCGAGGCCTGGCTGACGACGGTCGTCTCGCGCGTGTGCATCGACCTGATCCGTCAGCAGGTGCGACGCCGCGAGGATTCCGAAGACGTGATCGACCAGGCGCGCCCGGCCGTGAGCGCGCCCGTGAGCGCGGATCCGTCGGACGCCGCCATGCGTGTGGACGATCTCGCGGTCGCGATGCAGGTCGTCCTCGACACGCTCGGGCCGCTCGAGCGCCTCGCGCTCGTGCTGCATGACGTCTTCGCACTGTCGTATGACGACGTCGCGCCGATCGTCGAACGGACCCCGGTCGCCGCGCGGCAGCTCGCCTCACGCGCGCGAGCGCGCCTTCGCCGCGTGGACGTCAGCCAGATCCGGCAGCGTCGGAACGAGGCCATCGGCGCGTTCCTCGACGCGGCGCGCCACGGCGACTTCGGTGGGCTGCTTCAGCTGCTCGATCCAGAGATCGAACTGCGCGGCGACGTCACCGCGGTCGAGCTCGCCGCGCAGGGAGCCGACGACGGCGCACCGCTCCTGGGTCACCGGATCCGCGGGGGAGACGCCGTCGCACGCGTCTTTGCCGGCCGCGCGGAACTCACGCGACCCGTGCTCATCGACGGTGTCCCCGCCGCGGCGTATGCGGCGGACGGGACGGTGCACGCTGTCTACCTGGTCACCTTCGATCGCGACCGGATCGCCCGGATCGACGTCCTGGCCGACCCCGAGCGTCTGCGCGCGCTGCGCGTCGACGGAGGCTGACCCGGCGTCCGCGCGCTACGGCTGGGGCACCTTGATCATCGCCCCGGCGACGAGGAAGACGATCGCCGCGACCGGCTGTGCCGCCGTCCAGAGCGGACCGGAGAAGGCGAACGGGAACACCGGGTTCCACACCACCGCGATCGCGACGAAGATCGGGATCCACCACCACTGCTTCGCCTGCACCGCGAACCAGGCCGTGATGAGTGAGAGGATCGCGACGACGAAGAGCAGGATCGTCGTCCAGCCGGCGTCGATGAAGACGGGCGCAAGGAAGAGCGCCGCTGCGGCGAGGATGCTCGGCGCCAGGGCGTTGCGCTGATA
>DWXU01000259.1:0-6770 GCA_019119065.1 Candidatus Microbacterium pullistercoris
CTCTCCGACGACGAGCTCGTCGACTGCGCGCTCGTGACGGCGTCCGACGTGACGGAGGCCCGCCATTACTTCCCGGGCGCGGAGAACCCCACAGTGATCGAGCTGCGTCAGGGCGGCGGCTTCGCGCGCACTCTCTCCGCGGATCCCGCGTTGGCCGGCCTCATCGGCGCATGTGACGGCGAGCTCACGGTCGGTCAGATCACCGGTGCGCTCGCCCACCTGCTCGAGGTCGACGAAGGCGAGCTGCGCACCTCGCTGCTCCCCGCCGTGCGCACGCTGCTCGTGGACGGCTTCCTGCGGTTCTGACCCAGGGTCGCCGGAGTTTGCACGTGTGCGGGCGGCCAGACGACAAAGCCTGGCGACCCTCAGGGGGTTACGCGTCGCGCAGCACTCCGTGCGAGGGGACGACCGTGAACTGGTGCGGATCCGTGAAGCCCGCGTCCGCAAACGCAGCGGCGACCGTAGCCTCGGTCTCGTCGACGCGGTCGGTCTCGACGATCGCGATCGCGGCGCCGCCGAATCCGCCACCGGTCATCCGCGCACCGAGCGCACCGGCGTCGAGCGCCGACTCGACCGCGAGGTCGAGCTCGGGGGTGGAGATCTCGAAGTCGTCGCGCATCGACACGTGCGACGCGACGAGCAGGCCGCCGAGCGCACGCGGACCCTCGGCGCGCAACGTGTCGACCGCGTCGAGCACGCGCTGGTTCTCGGTGACGACGTGCCTCGCGCGCCGGAATGTGACCTCGTCGAGCTGTGCGCTCGCGCGCTCGAGATCGCCCGTCGTCACGTCGCGCAGGGCGGCGACGCCGAGCGTCGCCGCGGCCCGCATGCACGCGTCACGGCGATCCCGGTAGCCGCCGGTCGCATGGGAATGCGAAACATGCGTATCGATGACGAGCACGCTCAGGCCCTCGCGGGCGAAGCCGAGGTCGACGCCCTGGGTCTCGAGCGAACGGCAGTCGAGGAATGTCGCCGCATCGTTCTCGCCCATGATCGAGGCGACCTGGTCCATGATGCCCGTCGGCGCGCCGACCGCCTGATTCTCGGCGGTGCGGCCGATCTTCGCCATGTCGAGCGGATCGAGCCCGAGCGACCAGAGGTCGTCCAACGCGCCGGCGGCCGCGCCTTCGATGGCGGCCGAGGACGACAGTCCCGCGCCGATCGGCACGTCCGAGGAGATGGCGATGTCGACACCGGAGGTGTGGGGCGTGCCCGCGAAAGCGAGCCCGGCCCACGCGACGCCGAGCGGGTACGCGGCCCATTCCGGCACGGATCCGCTGCGCACCGCTTCGCCCGGCGCGCCGCCGAAGAGCGCGGAGAGCTCGACGAGTGCGACCTCGACCGGGCTGTCGTCGAAGGTCGACGCGACGCGGATGATCCCGTCGCCGCGGTGGCCCACCGCCGCGTACGTGCGGTGCTCGATCGCGAACGGCAGCACGAAGCCCTCGTTGTAATCGGTGTGCTCGCCGATGAGGTTCACGCGGCCCGGGGCCGACCAGACGCGCGTCGGAGCATATCCCGTCATCCGCCCGAACAGCTCGGTCGCCCGCGAGAGGGCTGTCATGTCGTCACCTCGCCGACGGCGGCGAGCGCCGCGCGCAGCCGCTCCGCACCGACCTCCGGCGGGATCTCCGCGGTCCACGCACCCATGGCGGCCTCGGATCCCGCGAGGAACTTGAGCTTGTCGGCTCCTCGGCGGGGTGAGGTGAGCTGCAGGTGCATGCGGACACTCTCTCTCCCGACCGACACGGGCGCCTGGTGCCACGCCGCGATGTAGGGGGTCGGCGTCTCGTACAGCGCGTCCACGCCGCGCAGCAGGCGCAGGTAGACACGGGCCAGCTCGTCCCGTTCCGCGCTCGTGAGCTCGGCGAAGTCGGCGGCGTGGCGCCGCGGCACGAGGTGCACTTCGACGGGCCAGCGCGCCGCGAACGGCACGTAGGCGAGCCAGTGCTCGGCGGAGAGCACGACGCGCGGCCCGGCGTCCTCGAGATCGACGATGCGCGCGAACAGATCGGCACCCTCGAGATCGATCTGCGTCAGCAGCGCGCGCGTGCGCGGCGTGATGTACGGGTAGGCGTAGATCTGGCCGTGAGGGTGCTGCAGCGTGACGCCGATCTGCTCGCCGCGGTTCTCGAACGGGAAGACCTGCTGCACGCCGGGCAGGGCGCCGAGGTGCATCGTGCGATCGGCCCACGCTTCGATGACGGTGCGGGCGCGGCGCACGGTCTGCGTACCGAAGCTGCCCGTGCGCTCGGGGCTGAAGCACACGACCTCGCAGCGGCCGACGGCGGTACGCGTCCGGCCGATACCCGGCGCGATCAGGTCGTCGAGATCGCGTGGCGCATCCTCTGCGGCGGGAGCGTCACCGGCGGCGCGCGCGAGCGCCGGCCCCAGCGAGGGGGAGCGGTTCTCGAAGACGGCGACGTCGTACTGGTCCGGCACTTCGGAAGGGTTCGTCTCACTCTGCGGTGCGAGCGGATCCAGTTCCGCCGGGGGCAGCATCGCCCGGTTCTGTCGGTTCGCGGCGACGGTGATCCACTCCCCGGTGAGCACGTCCCGCCGCATCGTCGCGGTCCCCGGGCGCGCGTCCAGCTCCCGGGCGTCGATGCGTCGCTCGGCTGGCAGGGTCGTCTCGGCGTCGTCGAAGTAGATCAGCTCGCGACCGTCGGCGAGACGTGAGGGCCGCTTCACGACCCCTGCCAGCAGTTCGGTGGCCGCGTCGGAGACGAAGGCGGATGCGTCAGCGGGCATTCCAGTGTTCCTTGAGGGGGAGGGGGATGCTCTGATCCTATCGACGGCGGCCCAGCATCCCGACGGCGCGCTCGCGGTCATCCCAATCGTTATGCGGAGCCCGCCTCCCAGCCTCCCCGTGTCTTCATCCGTAGAATCACATGCGGTCCTCCGACGCAGGGCCGCTCTCCTATGGACTCTTCGATCGTCTCGCCGCGACGCAGGCACACGCGGCTGCGCATAGGCGCCATCGCCAGCGCCAGCCTGCTGCTTGCGCTGGGCGCGACGCCGGCCGCGGGCGCGGTGCTGGACCCGGCCCCCGCAACGGTCGCGGGCATCGACGACGATCAGGATCCGGCGGAGCGCCCGTTCACGATGGAGCTCGCGGACCGCGGCATCGCCACCGGGTCTACGACAACCGCCACCTTCTCGCTCGCGAACGAGACGGCCGACGACTTCGCCGCCGGAACGATCAGCATCTCCGTCGGCGACCCGATCGGCGCCGACGCCGTCGACACGTGGCTCAGCGGTGGTGCCGCTTCGGGACTCGAGGAGGTCGACGAGATCAATGCCCCTGATGTGGTCTCGGGCGCCACGCAGTCCGTCTCGGCGACGCTGCCGCTCGCGGATATGCCGCAGGGCGTATATCCCGTCGAGGCCACGTACGACGCCGGAACGGAGCCCGAGGCGGACCGTGCGGCACTCGTCGTCGCGGGCGACGAGCGCGGATCCGTCTCGCTCGTCGTGCCGATCACGGGTCCCGTCACGACGCGCGGCCTGTACGCCTCCGACGCGCTCGCGATCCTCACCAGCCCGGACGGCCTGCTCACGGCGCAGCTCGATGCCGTCGACGGCACCCCGGCGATTCTCGCGGTCGACCCGTCGATCCCCGCCTCCATCCGCGCACTCGGCGACGCGGCGCCGACGAGCGCGACAGACTGGCTGGAGCGCCTCACCTCGCTCGACAACGACCGGTTCGCGCTGCAGTTCGCCGACGCCGACGTCACGCCGCAGATCGCCGCGGGACTCGACGCCCCGCTCGCGCAGACGCACCTCGGCGCGTTCCTCGACGACAGCGCCGCGGACGACGATCCCTCGCTCCACTCGCTGACGCGGATCGGCCCGTCCGCGAACAGCACGATCTTCTGGCCCGCTCCCGGTTCCGCCGGAGCCGACACGGTGGAGGCGCTGGTCGGCGACGGATCCGCGCGCGTCATGGTGCCGTCCTCGTCGACGACCGATGGATCCGCGCGCCTCGGCGGACAGGTGCTCGCGTACGACGACGCGCTCTCGGACGCGCTGCTCGATGCCGCGCGCGAGATGGACCCTGATGCGAGGGAGCGGGCGCTAGCGGCCGCGACCGTGCGCGTGTGGGCCGCGGCCGCCGAGCGCGACGAACCGCTGCTGCTCGCGTTGGACCGCATGGGATCCGACGAGCTCGCGACGAACGACGACGGCGCGATCGTCGCGGACACGCAGCTGCCGCTGTCGGCGAGCGGCCTCATCGACGCGGTCGCCGCCACGACGGACGGCGCGGTTGCCGAGTTCGCCCATCTCGACGACGTGCTGTCCGTCGATGGCGGCGCCGTGGAGCTGACCGAGACCGCCGCGGACGCCGGTCGCGTGGACGCCGTGGCGACCTATCTCGCGACCGAGCCCGCGCTCGACCACATCGCGACGGCTCTCGAGAATCCCGATCTGTTCACCGGACAGGTCCGCAGCGAGCTCCACCGGATCCTCGCCGTGACGTGGGCGTCGAACACCGAGGGCTGGCAGCAGACCGCGGACGACTTCGCGTCACTCAACGACGATCGCGCCGTCGCGATCGACCTGCAGGATCAGCAGCCGGTGCAGCTGCTCAGCGCCGAGGCTCCGATGCCCGTGTGGATCCGCAACGATCTTCCGTTCACCGCGATCGTCACGGTCGTCGCGATCCCGGACGACCCGCGGCTCTCGATCGAGCGGCGCACCGAGGTCATCGCGCAGCCCGACAGCGTGACCCGCACGACGATTCCGATCGAGGCCCGGGTGGGCTCCGGGGACGTGACGGTGCACTACACGCTCGAGGCCCGGTCGGGCGACAAGATCGGCCCGACCCGCGACCTGCACGTCACCGTGAGAGCGGATTGGGAGCGGATCGGCATCGGCATCCTCGTCGTCGTCGTGGTGGCGCTGTTCGGCCTCGGCATCTACCGACAGGTGCGCCGCCGTCGACGCGAGTCCGTGGCACATTCCGACGATGGCATACAGGAGACGGACGCATGAGCCTCGGGCGATCCAGTGCCGTGATCGCGGCAGGCACGCTCGCGTCGCGCGTCACCGGCCTGCTGCGCAGCATCGTGCTCGTCAGCGCCCTCGGCGCGATGGGGCAGGCGGCCGATGCGTTCACGATCGCGAACCAGCTGCCGAACTACGTCTTCCAGGTGATCTCGACCGGCGTGCTGACGGCCGTGCTCGTGCCGCAGATCGTCAAGTGGTCGCAGGCGGAGGACGGCGGGCAGCGCCTCATCTCGAAACTCTTCACGCTCGGCACCGTCGTGCTGTTCGGCGTCACGGCAGTCTCGGTCGCTCTCGCCCCGGTGCTGGTCTCGCTGTTCTCGTCGTTCGACTCACGCGAGCAACGCGATCTCGCCGTCGCGTTCGCGCTGTGGTGCCTGCCGCAGGTCTTCTTCTACGGGATGTTCGCGCTGATCGGCGAGACGCTCAACGCGCGCCGCGTCTTCGCCCCGTACGCATGGGCGCCGATCGCGAACAACGTCGTGTCGAGCGCGGGCTTCGGCGTCTTCATGTGGCTGTTCGGCGGCGACCGCGGCGAGATCGCCGGCTGGGATCCCACAATGGTCGCGGTGCTCGGCGGCACCGCGACCTTCGGCATCCTCTCGCAGACCGTCACCCTCGCGATCTTCTGGCGCCGCACCGGCCTGAGGCTGCGCCCCGACTTCCACTGGCGCGGCTTCGGGTTCGGCGAGATCCGGAACCTCGCCGGCTGGAGCGTCGGGATGCTGCTCGTCGGCCTCGTCGTCTCCTCCGTGCAACAGCAGGTCATCACGACGGCGTCGGGTGACGACGCCTCGAGTACGATCTGGTTCAATTCGTGGCTCGTGTTCATGCTTCCGTACTCGCTCATCGTGATGAGCATCGGAACGCCCTACTTCACGCAGCTCAGTGAGCACGCGCACGCGGGACGCGACGACGAGGTGCGCGCAGACATCGGGCGCGCGATGCGCGTGCTGGGGCTGCTGATCGTCATCGCGGCGGCCACCATGATCGCGGCAGCGCTGCCGGTCGCGCGCGTGTTCGCGAACTCCGCGACGCAGGCACACGCGATGGCACCGGTGCTCATCGCGTTCGTCGCGGCGCTCGTGCCGATGGCCGCGCTCTTCATCATCCAGCGCACGTTCTACGCCTACGGCGACACGCGCACGCCCTTCTTCTTCACGGTGTTCCAGGCGATCATCGCGATCTCCGGATCCCTCGTGGCCGCCGCTCTCATCGGATCCGGCTCACTGACGTGGACGGTCGCGCTGTCGCAGTCCGTCTCCAGCGTGCTGCAGCTGATCGTCGCGTGGGTCCTGCTGCGTCGGCGCATCGGCTCACTCGGCTTCGCGCAGACGGCGACCGCCTATCTGCGCTTCGTCGCCGCTGCGATCCCCGCGGGCGTCGCCGGTTATGCGATCCACCTCGCTGCCGGCGGGCCCGACGGGTGGATGACGACGTCGAAGCTCACGGCGTTCGCGGGCTGCCTGATGATCGGCGCGGTGAGCGTCGTCGTCTACGCCGTCGTGTTGGCGGTCCTGCGCTCTCCGGAACTCAAGGCCACGACGGGACAGATCCGCCGGCGCCTCCGCGGCCGATGATCGCGCCGCGGCGCTCTCACTGTTCGTCTGAGCGCGTCATCGCCGTCCACGAGGGAATACGCGCGACGTAGCATGGGTTGTAGCACCTATACCCGCTCTCGAGGGAGGCACCGCACGTGCGAGACGTCATCATCATCGGCTCCGGCCCCGCGGCATGGACCGCCGCGATCTACACCGCGCGCG
>DWXU01000260.1:0-4200 GCA_019119065.1 Candidatus Microbacterium pullistercoris
CGCCGCGAGGCGGGGACCAGCTGGTAGATCGCGCTCTTGAGCGTCGGCGTCGACGCCGTGAGGTAGATGGTGAGGATGAGGATGATGAACGCGCCGAAGAGGCCGTTCGCGACGCCGACCGTGACGTTCACAAGGCTCTCGCTGATGGAGAAGATGTTGTCCGTCAGCCAATCGTTGACGGCGTCGACGAGCACCGGCACGTCGAGGTTCGGGAACGTCGCGGCAGCCCATTCCTCCATGTCCATCTGCCAGCCGGATCGATTGAGCTGCAACGTGATGCGCCGGACGAGCTGGGAGACCTGATCGATGAGCACCGGAATGACGATGAGCAGGATCCCCGTGAACAGCGCGAGCACGCCGACGATCGCGAGGAGCACCGCCGCCCAGCGCGGCAGCTTCCGTCGCTCGAGCCAGGTGACGACGGGGTCGATGCCGAGTGAGATGAACAGCGCCGTTCCGACGTACAACAACACGGTCGACAGGCTCTGCATGCTCTGGAGGAGCACATAGGCCAGCCCGACGCCGAGCGTCGCGATGAAACCCAGTCGAAACGGGTTGTGGATCTTCATAGCGCTCCTGCTGCGTGGCGGGTCGTCAGTGGCGAGCGTACCGGTCCGGGTCGACCAGCCGCGCGCAGCGCGCCCGTCGGGGGTAAGTTCCGAGCGTACGCGTGTGTGAGTTTGTTTAGACTCCCAGGCGCCGTCGTTACTCTGAAACATTGGTGACGCCTGTGGCATCCGTCGCAGGCGAGGCGAACGAGGAGAAGTGATTCGTGCGATTTGTCTGGGCGGTCGTCGCCTTCCTCGCGGCGGCGGCGCTCGTCGGAGCCGGCGTGATGCAGCTGAATTCGCTGCGAGCGGCCGAGACCACGACGAGCGAGATCGAAGTGCCGGACACGGAACTTCCCTACACGGTCGTCGACGCCGACGTCCTCAAGATGTACCCCGGGCAGCAGGGCATCGAGATCTCCGGGGCCGGTGACGAAGAGATCTTCGTCGCGTACGGCCGCACGAGCGACATGACCTCGTGGCTGTCCGACGCGGCATACAACCACGTGACGTTCGGGGGCGTGTCCTCCGAGGAGACCGGTGAGCCCGTGGTCACGGCCGACGTCATCGAGCCGACGAATGAGTTCGAGGACACCGGTGAGCGCGTGTGGTGGAACCCGCGCGCAGCCGATGTGTGGATCGAGGAGATCACCGCGGAGGGCGAACTCGTGCGCGATTTCACGCTGCCGCAAGGCATGAGCATTCTCATCTCGACGAACGGCAACGCGCCGGCGCCGTCGGACATCAGCGTCACGTGGACGACGTCCGAAGAGACCGCGCCGTGGGCCGGGCCCCTCATCGTCCTCGGTTGCGTCGTTCTGCTGATCGGCCTGTTCTTCTGGATCGCCGGGTTCGTGCACATGCGCCGTCGCCGCGGTCCGCGTCGCAAGGGGTCGAAGTTGCCGAAGACCGAGCCGATCGAGAAGGCTCCCAGCGGCCGCGCGTCCCGCAGGCGCGCGTTCGTCGCACTTCCGTCGGTGATCGTCGCGGGCGCCATGCTCGCGTCGTGCTCGCCAGCGGCGTGGCCCGAGTTCGACGAGGAACCGACGCCGACGCCGACGGCAGAGCCGGAGGAGTCTGTCGACGCCGAGACGCCCGCCGTGACCGAAGCGCAGGCCGAACGCATCGTCGCCGACGTGTCGCAGGTGATGAAAGACGCCAACGACAACGCCGACGCGGAGATGGCGTCGAAGCGACTCACGGGCGCTGCGCTGTCGGCCCGGGAGACGGCCTACGACATCGCGAAGGACGTCGACGACTGGAAGCTGCCTCCCGTCGTGCCGGACGGCCCCGTCAGCGTCCTGCTGCCGCAGGCGAACGACGGCTGGCCACGCTCGGCCCTCATGGTTGTGGGCGACGCCGAATCCGAGACGGCGCCGACGATCCTCATGACGACGCAGCGCAGCCCGTGGGAGAACTACAAGGTCTCGTACATGGCGGCGATCCCGGCGAGCACAGCGCTCCCGGAACTCGCCCCGTCGTGGCTCGGTGCGGCGCTCGTGCCGCCGGACTCGTCGTTCCTGCAGGTCGCGCCCGATGAGCTCGCGGACGCCTACGCCGACACGCTCGAGAACGGCGAGGACAGCGACTACGCCGATGTCTTCGACCTCGAGACGGATCCGTTCCGCCAGGCACTGAACGACAAGCGCGACTCGACGCGCGAGAACTTCAACGAGACCGCGGAGGGCACCGCGAAGATCCGCTTCGGTCAGCGTGCTGGTGGAAGCGATCCGCTCGCGCTCGCGACCTTCAACAGCGGAGCGATCGTGGCAGTCACGCTGACCGATATGGAGACGGTGTGGCCGACCGAAGAGGACGGCATCATCAAGGACCTCAACCCCGAGATCCAGCACTTCGTCGGGGAGGAGGAGACCTCGACCGGCGTGCGCACCGCCTACGACAATGTGCTCTTCTTCTCGGTTCCGGCGAAGGCGTCGGACGAACCGATCCGCGTTCTCGGCTACTCGGACACCCTTTCGGGCAGTGAACTCCTCCCCGAAGAGGAAGACGAGGGAGAATAGAGTGAGCCCCCGACCCCCTCTCGAAAGGTGATCGATGTCTGACGCCTCTCTCGGTTCCGCCCTGCGCGGCGCCGTCGACCTGTCATCGCTGCGAAACCGCCGTCCCGCTCCGTCCGAGGGCGCCCCCGCGCCCGCAGGGCAGCAGGCGCCCGGCACCTTCGACGTGGTGATGGACGTCACCGACCAGATGTTCTCCCAGGTGCTGGAGCTCTCGCAGCAGGTGCCCGTCGTGGTCGACCTGTGGGCGGACTGGTGTGAGCCGTGCAAACAGCTCAGCCCCGTGATCGAGAAGGTTGCGCGAGAGCTGCGCGGCCGCGTCGTACTGGCGAAGGTCGACGTCGATCAGAACCCGCAGATCCAGCAGGCGTTCCAGGCGCAGTCGATCCCCATGGTGATCGCGCTCGTGGGCGGACGCCCCGTGCCGCTGTTCAACGGCGCCGTCCCGGAGCAGCAGGTCCGCGAGATCTTCGGTCAGCTGCTCGAGGTCGCCGCCCAGCAGGGCGTGACCGGCACGATCCCCGTCGAGGATACCCCGGACGATGCCGCGGCCGCGCCCGAGGAGCCGCCGCTGCCGCCGCTGCACCAGGAGGCGTACGACGCGATCCAGCGTGGCGACAACGCCGCGGCGATCGACGCGTACGAGCGGGCGCTGAAGGAGAACCCCCGCGACTCCGACGCATCGGCTGGCCTGGCGCAGGTCCGCCTATTGCACCGCATCGAGGGCCTCGACCTGCAGACCGCCCGGCAGGCTGCCGCCGACCGACCAGAAGACCTCGACGCTCAGCTCGCGGTCGCCGACATGGACGTCGCCGGCGGCCACGTCGAGGATGCCTTCGACCGCCTCCTGGACGTGTTCGCCGCAACCGTGGGCGACGATCGCGCTCGCGTGAAGGATCGCCTGCTCGAGATCTTCGAGCTCGTGGGCCAGGCCGACCCGCGCGTTACGTCGGCGCGCACCCGCCTGACGAACCTTCTGTTCTGAGCGACCACATGGTGTACCTCGACCACGCGGCGACGACTCCGCTCCGTGTCGAGGTACGTGACGCGTGGCTGGGCGCGCACGAGAGCGTCGGCAACGCCTCCTCGGTACACGGGGCCGGTCAGAACGCCCGACGTCTGCTCGAGGACGCGCGCGAGCGGCTCGCGTCTGCCCTCGGGTGCGAGCCCATCGAAGTCGTGTTCACGTCCGGCGGCACCGAATCCGTCGGTCTCGCCGTGCAGGGTCTCTGGCGTCGACGCGCGGCGGGCCAGAGCGAGATCGTCCTGCCTGACGGGGAGCATCATGCGACCCTCGACACCGTCGAGTGGTTGGCCGCGAATGACGGTGCGGTCGCCACGGCGGTGGCGCTGACCGCGACCGGACGGATCCCTCTCGACGCGTTTCGCGCGGCTGTTGCGCGCGAAGGGGCCGCGCTCGCGACCGCACTCGTGGCAGGAAACGAGACCGGCACGATCAACGATGCCGCCGGACTCGCGCGCGCCGCCGCGGTCGAGGGTGTTCCCCTGCACCTCGACGCCGTTGCCGCATTCGGACACACCGAGGTCGACTTCGGCGCATGGCGGGCAGACGCCCCGGCAGGCGCAGGTCTCGTCGCGATGAGCGTGTCGGGCCACAAGATCGGGGCGCCCAC
>DWXU01000261.1:0-8640 GCA_019119065.1 Candidatus Microbacterium pullistercoris
GCGATCGTGCCGAGCTCGTCGATCGGCTGACGGATCGTCGACATCGGCACGATCCAGTCCTTCGCGACATCGATGTCGTCGTAGCCGATGATGGCGACGTCTTCGGGCACGCGCAGTCCCGCCGCGACGAACGCGCGATACGCGCCGAACGCGATCATGTCATTACCGCACAGCACGCCGGTCGGGCGGCGCCCGTCAAGCAGTCGCTCGGCCGCGGCCTGCCCGTCGCGGATGCCGATTCCGGGCGACGAGACCTCGATGAGGTGCCGGTCCGGGTCCCGCCCCTGCGCGCGCAGCTCGGCGCGCGCACCCTTCGCGCGATCGGCGAACTGCCGGATCTGCGCGGGCCCGCTGATGTAGGCGAGGTCGGTGTGTCCGCGATCCAGCAGATGCCGCACCGCCAGCCGCCCGCCCTCGTAGTTGTCGACGGAGACCGAGCAGTGCGTGGGGCCGCCGTCGAAGTCGAGCAGGATCACCGGCAGCGCGCGCGGCAGGTCGCGGTAGCGCGACGTGTCGATGTCGGCGGTGGAGGGGGCGAGCATGGCGCCGCGTACGCCCTGCGCCGCGAGCACGCGCAGCAGGGCGGCCTCGCGCTCGAGGTCGCCCTCGGACGTGCTCAGCATGACGACCTGGCCCGACCGGCGCACGGCGCGCTCGATCGCGTGGGCGGTCTCCATGTAGAACGGGCTCTCGACGTCGAGCACCACGAGGCCGATGACCTCGCTCGCGACGCCCATGAGCATGCGCGCCTGCTGGTTCGGTACGTAGCCGAGCGCGGTGATCGCGTCGTTGACGAGTTTGCGCGTGTGCGGACGCACCCGGTCGGGGTGGTTGATCGTGTTCGACACCGTGCCGCTCGACACTCCCGCGTAGGCCGCGACATCACGGAGACGCACGACACCGCCGTCAGAGCCGTCGTGTCCTCCCATGACACTCCACCTTTCCAGATCGTCGCATCGTCATCGTGTGCGGGCTTCTTGTGGATCCCACTTTCCGAGGCTACTATTAAAGCGCTTCAGTTTATGAAGCGCTTCAAAACCCTGTACGACGCAACGGCGCGGCGCCTGAGAATTCCGAAGTCGCGCTCACCGCAATTCACATCCCGACTTTGGAGGACATCATGACGAAGCAGCGACGCTTCAAGACCACGGCGATCGCAGCGATCGCGGTGCTCGGACTGGGTATCACCGCCTGCACGCCGGGCGGCCAGAGCGAGAACGCCGGCGGCGGCGAGCGCGAGGCGGGCGACGGCGACTACACGATCGCGATCGTTCCGAAGGACGCCACGAACCCCTGGTTCGTGCGCATGGAAGAGGGCGTCGACCGCTACGCCGACGACACCGGCATGAACGTCTACCAGCGCGGGCCGTCGGACACCGATGCCACGATGCAGGCGCAGGTCATTCAGGACCTCATCGCGCAGGACGTCGACGCGATCGGCGTCGTCCCGGTCGACCCGGCCGCGATCGAGAACGTCCTCAAGCAGGCGCTCGACGCCGGCATCGTCGTGGTCACCCACGAGGGCGCCAGCCAGGAGAACACGATGTACGACATCGAGGCCTTCAACAACGAGGCCTACGGTGCGTTCATCATGGACAACCTCGCCGCGGCGATGGGCGAAGAGGGTCTCTACACGACGATGGTCGGCCACGTCACCAACGCCTCGCACAACGAGTGGGCCGACGGTGCCGTCGAGCGGCAGAAGGAGGCCTACCCCGACATGCAGCTGCTCGAAGCGCAGGACCGCGTCGAGTCGCAGGATGACGGCGAGGTCGCCTACCAGGTCGCGAGCCAGCTCCTCAAGGCGCACCCGGACCTCAAGGGCGTCGTCGGCACCTCATCGTTCGACGCCCCCGGCGTGGCACGCGCGATCGAAGAGGCCGGCCTGACCGGCGAGGTCTTCGCGAGCGGCACCGGCATGCCCGCCGACAACAAGGACATCCTCGAGAAGGGCATCGTGCAGTCGCTCACGCTGTGGGACCCGGCCGACGCGGGTTACGCGATGGCCTCGCTCGCCACGATGATTCTCGACGGCGAAGAGATCGAGAACGGTCTCGACCTCGGTCTCGAGGGCTACGAGGACATGCAGTTCGCCGAGGGCAGCGACAAGATCCTCGAGGGCAACGGCTGGATCGAAATCAACGCCGACAACGTCGACGACTTCGGGTTCTGATCCGTTCTGATCCGTTTCCGGGGCGGCCGGATACCGGCCGCCCCGACACTCGACGTCGGAAAGGATCCACGTTGGACAACATCATCAGCCTCCGCGGCATCAGCAAGGCCTTCGCCGGCGTGCAGGCGCTCGACAACATCACGCTCGAGATCGCCGCGGGCGAGGTGCACTGCCTCGCTGGCGAGAACGGCAGCGGCAAGTCGACGCTGATCAAGGTGCTCTCGGGCGTGCACGCGCCCGACCGGGGCGAGATCGTGCTCGGCGACGACAGCTACCGCTCGCTCACCCCGAAGAACGCCATCGCGCACGGCGTCCAGGTGATCTACCAGGACTTCTCGGTCTTCCCGAACCTCACCGTGCTCGAGAACCTCGCCTTCACCTCCGAGGTCTCCTCGGGGCGTCCCTTCGTCAGCTGGCGCCGCATGCGCCAGACGGCAGAGCAGGCGCTCGAGAAGGTCGGCGTCGACATCGACCTCGACGCGCGCGTCGACGCACTCCCGGTCGCGCAGAAGCAGCTCATCGCGATCGCGCGCGCGCTCATGAACGACGCGCGCCTGCTCGTCCTCGACGAGCCGACCACGGCGCTGACCAAGCGCGAGGTCGCGCGGCTGTTCGAGGTCATCTCCGACCTCACCTCACGGGGCGTCGCGATCCTGTTCGTCAGCCACAAGCTCGAAGAGGTCTTCGAGATCAGCCAGCGATTCACGATCATCCGCAACGGCAAGCACGTCATCACGTGCCTCCCCGAAGAGCTCGACCGCAAGAGCTTCTCCTATTACATGACCGGCCGCGAGTTCGACGAGGCACGATTCAGCCCCGGCGAGATCTCCGCGGATCCGGTGCTCGAGCTCGAGGGCCTCGGTGTCGAGGGGTCCTTCGACGACGTCAGCCTCGCGCTGCGCCCGGGCGAGATCCTCGGCATCACGGGTCTGCTCGGCTCGGGACGCACCGAGCTCGCGCTGGCGATGTTCGGCCTCATCCCCCACGATTCCGGGCGGATCCTCGTCGACGGTAAGCACGCGAAGCTCGGCAGCATCCGCGACGCGATCGCGCGCGACATGGCGTACGTCCCCGAAGACCGTCTCACCGAGGGCCTCGCCCTCGAGCGCTCGATCGGCAAGAACATCACGATCTCGGTCATCGACCGGTTCGTCTCGCGGGTCGGCATGCTGAGCGATACGAAGATCGACGCCGAGGCACAGCGCTGGGTCGATCGGCTGAAGATCGCAACGCCGAATCCGGACAACGCGGTCAGCACGCTCTCGGGCGGCAACCAGCAGCGCGTCGTGCTCGGCAAGTGGCTCGCCACCAACCCCCGCGTGCTCGTGCTGAACGGCCCGACCGTCGGCGTCGACATCGGCTCCAAGCACGACATCCACCAGGTGCTGCGTGAGCTCGCCGCCGAGGGCCTCGCGGTCGTCATCATCTCCGACGACATCCCCGAGATCATCGAGAACTGCAACCGCGTGCTCGTGATGCGCGACGGCCGCCTCGTCCACGAGGTCGACCCGACCACCACGAGTGAAGAGCGCCTGTCCGAGCTCATGTCCGAAGACGCCATCGAAGGAGGGACGCGATGAAGGCTCGCACCAGGCTTCAGAAGGTCCTGCACCAGAACGAGTTCTACATTCTGCTCGTCATCGTCGCCCTCGCGATCGCGATCCAGGCTCGCAGCGGCCTGTTCTTCTCGCTCGACAACATCGTCTCCCTCGCGGGCGCCATGGTCGTCCCCGGCATCTTCGCCGTGGGAACGTACATGGTGCTCGTCTCCGGCGGCATCGACGTCTCGTTCCCCGCACTCGCCTCCCTGGCGGTCTACGCGACGACGCGGATGCTCGTCGACTGGGGCTGGGAGGGCGGCCTCTGGCTGCCGCTGCTGATCGTCATCGTGATCTCCGCGCTGCTCGGCGCGTTCAACGGCGCCTTCACCGCGACGATCGCGATCCCGGTGCTCATCATCACGCTCGGGACGGCCAACGTGTTCACCGGCTTCATGCAGGGTGCGCTCGCGTCCGTTCAGATCCCGAACATCCCGCCCGCGATGGCGGAGTTCGGCCGCGCCTCGCTGCTCGTCACCGAGAGCCCGCGCACGGGTCACCTCTCGAGCCTGCCGATGGCCTTCCTGCTGCTCGTCGTCATCGTCGCCGCGGCGTTCTTCGTCATGCGGTACACGACCTTCGGCCGCTCGATCTACGCGATCGGCGGCGACGAGAGTGCGGCGGCCCGCGCCGGCGTCAACGTCAAGCGCACCAAGTTCCTGCTGTACATCATCGCGGGCGTGCTCGCCGGCATCGCCGGCCTCGTGCGCACCAGCATGATGGGCCAGATGCACCCGACGAACCTGCTCGGGATGGAGCTCATGGTGATCGCCGCCGTCGTCCTCGGCGGCACCGCGATCACGGGCGGCCGCGGCACCCTCACGGGCGCCATGCTCGGAACGCTGCTCATCGTCATCGTCCAGAACAGCATGATCCTCGTCGGCATCCCGACGATCTGGCAGAGCGTCGCGCTCGGCGTGCTCATCATCATCGGTACGGGCATCTCGGCCGTGCAGATGACGAAGGCCAGGAAGCGACAGGGGATTCTCGTATGACCGCCATCGCCCCCCGCACCGCAGCGGACCATCAGGAGGAGGCATCGTGACCACCACCATGACGCGCACGAAGCGCATGCCGCGCGGACTGCAGACCGTATTCCAAGACGCACACGTCACCCGCCTCGCCGTCGTCCTCGTGCTGCTGCTCGGCTTCTTCGCCGTGATGAAGTGGCCGAACTTCAGTTCGGTCGTGACCTGGCAGGCCATGGCCATGCAGTTCCCCGAGTTCGGTCTGCTCGCGCTCGGAGTGATGCTGACAATGGTCCTCGGCGGCATCGACCTCTCGGTCGTGGGCACCGCGAACCTGACCTCCATCGCGACCGCGATGCTCATGCTGAAGATCGCGCCGATCGGATCCGACTCGTCGACCGGTTACCTCGCGCTCGGCGCGGGCGTCGTCTTCGCCCTCGTCGTCGGAGCCGCGGCCGGTGCGCTCAACGGCGTCCTCGTCGCGAAGGTGAGGATCCCCGCGATCCTCGTCACGCTCGGCACCTTCGAGCTGTTCACGGGCATCGCGCTCGTCCTCAGCGCCGGCAAGCCCATCTCGGGCCTGCCGCCCGAGTACGCCTACGTGATGGGCAGCCACATCGCCACCTACATTCCGATGGTGCTCATCGTCTTCATCGTGGGCGCGATCATCATCTGGTACCTGATGAACCGCACGGCGTTCGGCACGAAGCTCTACATGCTCGGCTCGAATGAGACCGCGGCGAACTTCTCGGGGCTCAAGACGACGAGCCTCATCGTGCGCACGTACACGATCTCGGGCGTCTACGCCGCGGGAGCGGGCCTCGTGATGCTCGCGAACTACAACTCGGCGAAGGCCGACTACGGCTCGACGTACACGCTGCTGGCGATCCTCATCGTCGTGCTCGGCGGCATCAACCCCAACGGCGGCACCGGCCGGCTCGCGGGCGTCGTGCTCGCGGTGATCGTGCTGCAGGTGCTCTCGTCGCTGCTGAACACCTTCCCCGGCGTGAGCAACTTCTACCGCCCGCTCATCTGGGGTGGCGTGCTGCTCATCGTGATCGTCATCAATCAATGGGACAAGCGCGGAAATCTCATGCGAATGCTGCGCTGGAGAGGACAGAGAACATGAAGCTCGCCAAGGATCGCCACGTCGTCGTCGGCGCCGACTTCGCCGGATTCCCCCTCAAGGAGGCCGTCAAGTCGCACCTGACCGAGAACGGCTGGCAGGTGAAGGACATGACTCCGACGCTCGACGACGCCGACATGTATCACCGCGTCGGGTTCCTCGTCGGCTCGCAGATCGCCGAGCAGGAGTACGAGAAGGCGCTGCTGTTCTGCGGATCCGGCATGGGGATCCACGTCGCCGCGAGCAAGGTGCCACACGTGCACGCCGCCGTGTGCGAGAGCGTTCCGGCCGCCCTGCGCGCCGCGACCGCCAACAACTGCAACGTGATGGCGATGGGCGCGTTCTACATCGCGCCGCGCCTCGGCCGCGCCATGGCCGACGCCTTCCTCTCGCACTCGCTCGGCGAGGGCTACGAGGACTGGGACGGGTTCTACGAATACCACCGCATCGGGTACGACGAGTGCGAAGCGTTCGACTACGAGGCGTACCGTGCGAACGGTTTCCGCGTCGTCGAGCCGCGCGAGGCGGACCTGGGTCCTGAGCCGCGCGCACTCGCGTTCTGACCGCGCTCGCGGGCTCTTCCATGGCATCACGAGGGGACCTGTTCGCCGCCATCGACCTCGGCGCGACCAGCGGCAGAGTGATCGTCGGCGAGGTCGACGGCGAACGGATCACGGCGACCGAGTGCTCGCGATTCGAGAACCGGCCGGTGCGCGTCGGCGGACTCATGCAGTGGGACGTGCTCTCACTCTGGGCCGACGCGACCGCCGGGCTCGCTCGGGCCGCGGCCGAGAACCCGCGGATCCGGTCGGTCGCGGTCGACACATGGGGCGTCGATGTCGCGCTCACGCGCGGCGAGCGCCTGCTCGGCAATCCCGTGCACTACCGGGACACGCGCACTGACGCGGTGACCGAGCAGGTGCATGGGCTCGTGCCGCCGGAGGAGCTGTTCTCCCGCGCTGGCGTGCAGCCGGCGTCGATCAACACGATCTATCAGCTCGTCGCCGAGCAGTCGGGCGGCCTGATCGACGCGGCCGACGGCGCCCTGCTCATGCCCGACGTGTTCTCGTACTGGTTCACGGGCGAGCGCATCGCCGAACGCACGATGGCCTCGACGACGGGACTGCTGTCGGCTGAGACGGGTGACTGGGATCGCGAGCTGCTCGAGAAGGTCGGCATCCCGACCGACCTGTTCGCTCGCGTCGTTCCTGCGGGCACGCGGATCGGCCCGATCTCCGAAGACGTGGTCGCTGACCTCGGTCTGTCCTCGTCGATCGATGTCGTCGCCACCGCCGCCCACGACACCGCGGCCGCGGCCGTCGCGACTCCCCTGCCGTCTCGCGGAGGCGTGTTCGTCTCCTGCGGCACGTGGGGGCTGATCGGCGTCGAGCGCGATCGTCCCCTGCTCGGATCCGAGGCGTTCGCCGCCGGCGTCACCAACGAGCGCGGCCTCGACGACCGCTACCTCGTGATGCGCAACGGCATGGGGCTCTGGATCCTCTCGGAGACACTGCGCGGCTGGGACGCCACCGACGAGCTGACGGAGCTGCTCGCCCGCGCCACCGCGCTGGGCGACGCCGTCCCCGTCTTCGACGTCGAGGATCCGCGCTTCCAGATCCCGGGCGACATGCCCGCACGGATCGCGGCCTGGTGCGAGGAGCATGGCGTCGCGCCGCCGCAGGGCCGCGTCGCCATCGTCCGCTCGATCATCGAGTCCCTCGCGCACGCCCTCGCGGCCTCCGCGCACGAGATCGGACGACTCACGGACGAACCCGTGACCCAGATCAATATCGTCGGCGGCGGCTCGCGCAACGAACTGCTGTGCGCGCGCGTCGCGGATCTCGCCGGCGTGCCCGTGTACGCCGGGCCGAACGAGGCGACCGCGCTGGGGAGCCTGCTCGTGCAGGCCCGGACCGCCGGGACCGTGAACGGAACCGTCGACGACCTGCGGGCGATCGTCACCCGCACCATCGCGCCACGGCAGCACCTGCCGGGCGCTCGACACGATGACGCGCGATCACGCGCGGAGAGGAGCGCGCGATGAGCGCACGGATCGCCCCGGAGGCCGTGAGCGAGGAACTGCTCGAGCTGACCCTGAAGCTCGCGGAGCCCGCGCGGGATCTCGTGATCCTCTCGGAAGGGAACACGAGTGAGCTGGTCGGCGACGAGATCGTCGTGAAGGCGTCGGGATCCGCCATGGGCTCGGCCACGCGCGCCGACTTCGTGTCGATGGCCGTGGAGCCGCTCGTCGAGCTGCTGCGCGACCCCACCGCGGACCAGGACCGCCTCACCGCCGCCCTCACGGCGGGCGAGGTGGACGGGCGCGCGGTCCGAGGATCCGTCGAGTCGCTCGTGCACGTGGCGGTGCGCGCCCTGGCGCCCGTCCGCTACGTGGCCCACACGCACCCGACCGATGTCGTGTCGCTGCTCGCGAGCCAGCAGGCGGCGACCGCGTTCGCGGAGCCGGTCTACACCGACGAGCTGCTGATCCTCGGCCGCCCGCTGTTCGTTCCGTACGCTCAGCCCGGCCTCGAGCTCGGCCGCGTCTTCCTCGACCGCTTGGAAGGCTATGTCGAGGAACACGGCGAGCTGCCGTCGCTCGTGCTGCTGGGCAACCACGGCATCGTCGCGATCTCCGAGACGGCCAAGGGCGCCGAAGCCGTCTCGATGATGGCGGTCAAGAGCGCCCGCGTGCGTCTCGGCGCCCGCGCGGCCGGCGGCGTCGCTCCACTGGGCAGCGAGGCGACGTCGGAGTACTTCGACCGCCCCGACTTC
>DWXU01000262.1:0-3402 GCA_019119065.1 Candidatus Microbacterium pullistercoris
GCGACCGCCGGTTCCGGGCGCGCATCGCGCTCGTGATGGAGAACCCCGATCTCCAGCAGGCGTACTGGACATCGCACGTGCGCCGTCGGCGCGCGTCGCTGCACACCGCGCTCGCCGAGGCCGTGCGACGGGGCGAGCTGCGGGACGACATCGACCTCGATGCCTGCATCGATCTCATCAACGGCGTCTTCTACTATCAGGTCGTCGTGCGCGGGGCGTCGATGGCGGATCCCGCCGCGCTCGCGCGCTGTCGGGACGCGTTCGAGGTCGCCTGGCGCGGGATGAGCGCGCGCTGACCGCCTGGTGATGGGGTGCGCTCGCTGAGCGTCTCGAAATTCGGCGAGGGTCGGACAATTCTCCGTGATCTGGTCGGATCCCGGCGAATTTTGCGACGCTCGCCGAACGAGATGGCGAGACCGAGGCCGTTCACCTCAGGCGGTGAGCGGGATGTCGTCGCCCGGGTGGATCGCGTGGGCCTCGAGGCCGGGGTCGGTGCAGAGCGCGCGGACGAGATCCGGCGCGCCCGCGACGATGGTCGAGTCTGCGTCGATCTCGGTGACGAGCACCCACGCGCGATCCGCCGGCCAGATGAGGCTCGGCGAGCGCGTGTACTCGCCCTCGTGCCACGGCACGTTGCTCGGCCACGACGGATCCGCCCATGCGGTCGGTGCCGCTCGGAACAGCACGTGCCCGCGGTCGGGAAGCTCGAGGCGCGGTCCGCGCGAGATCTCGTCGTCGAGGATCCCCGGGTGCCAGGTCTTCTTGCGGAACACGTTGTTGAAGGCGTCGCGATAGCTCTCGCGCAGCATGCTGGCGTGATGTGCGTCCGCGGCGTAGGCCGCGCTCAGGCCGACGTTCGATCCTCGGGTGCCGAGGAACCCGAGGAGGCCGCCCCACCCTTCCCAGATCGCGGCGTACCCGTCGTCAGGAGTCGACGTGTGGGCCGCGAGGTGTGCTCCGATGCCAGCGAGAACGTCGGGTTCGATGAGCCCCTGTTGTGGGGCGAGGTAACGCCACCCGTCCGCGTCGATCGGCGACTCGTTCGGGGGATCCGTCTGCGCGACGAGGTGCCATGCCGCGGCGCCATGCATCTCGGTGCCGAACGCGGCCGCGGCATCGCTCCACGCGATCCGCTCGACGTCGACCTCGCGTCCCTGTAGCTGCTCCCAGCCGTCGAGGTCGCCCTCCGCGGGCCAGGCCGCGCCGACGGGACGTTCGCGATACGCGGGGTGAAACACGCGCGCGTACGCGGGGAAATCGGTCGGTACGAAGTGGTGCAGCGTCCATGCGCTCTCGAGCCGATCGCGGATCCAGTCACCGGCCGCCACATCGCTCGTCCACTCCATGCGGCCAGCGTACGCGAGCGCCCCACCGCGGCGACGTGCCATAACCGCCGAGAAGTCAGGCGCATCGGATCCTTGTTGACGAGTGGTCGTTGCCTCAGGCTGCGGTGGCGGGGTACTCGTTGAGTGCTTGGGCGGGGGGCTTCAGACTGAGGGTGGGCATGGCGCGGAGTCAGCCGGGTCGCGCGCGGCGGTATCGCCCGGGCGACTCGCCGTGAAAGCGTTTGAACGCTTTCGCGAACGCGAATTCCGACGCGTAGCCGACGCGCGGCGCGACGGTGACGAGCGGATCCGATCCCTCGCGCAGCAGGCGCGCAGCGGTCGTCATGCGCCATCGCGTCACGTAGGCGCCAGGCGGCTCGCCGACGAGGGCGCGGAACCGGTCGGCGAACGTCGATCGCGACATCGTGGCGTGCGCGGCGAGGGATGCGACGGTCCAGTCGTGGGCGGGATCCCGGTGGATGGCCGTCAGAGCGCGTGATATCTGCGGATCCGAGAGGGGCGTGGAGACGCCGGAATTGCCCGTCGCAAGCGCGGCGCGCAACAGGTAGATGAGCGTGGCATCGATGAGAGACGCCACGGCGCCCTCGGCACCCGGATGCCGATCGCGGATCTCTGCGTGAAGCAGGTCGATCGTCGCGGCAAGCCCCGGCGCGGCGTTGTGGGACGTGTTCAGGTGAATCACCTCCGGCAGATTGCGCAGGAGCGGGTGCGTGCCGAAACCGTCGAGGAGATAGGCGCCGCAGATGAGGCGGGAGAGCGGCCCTTCGCCCGGAAGGACGGCGCGCGAGATCGGTCCGTCATGGTTCTCGAGGTCGCTGCTGAAGTCGATCGTCGTGCGGCCGGGCGCATCCGAGAGATTGTGAGATCGCGGCGCGGGCATCAGCACGATGTCGCCGGCGGTGAGCTCTCTCGGCGCGGTGTCATCGACCGTGAGCCACGCGGATCCCGTGAGCACGATGTGGAACACCACCCCGACGGGGTTCCGAAAGCGCAGCCCCCAGGGGCGGTGGCCGACCGTCTCGGCAGCAACCGCCTGCCCCGTGCGAAAGGCCCTCAGCACGTCCGCGAGTACATCCACGGTGGTGACGATAGTCGACGGTCAGACGAACAGACATGAAAACCAGAGAATCAGCCATCGAAACTCCGACGTCTGCTTCCTACGCTCGATCGCGTACGAACTATTCGACAGCAATGTGAGGAAAAGACATGGACGTTGCAGTGATCGGGGCAACAGGAAAGGTCGGTCGGCGCGTGGCAACTCGACTCGCGCAGCAGGGCGTGAGCGTGCGCGCCGCATCGAGGCGCCCCGAGGGCCCGGCAGAAGGGATCCGCGGGGTGCGGTTCGACTGGACGGATCCGAGCACGTGGCGCGATGTCGCCGAGGGAGCCGACGCGATCTTCGTCGTGGGGCCGATTGCGCAGCCGGATCCGGGGCGCACGCTGGGCGACTTTCTCGCGGTGAGCGATGCGCCGAGCGTCGTGCTTCTCTCGAGCCTCGCCACCGAACCCGGGGACGGGTCGCCCAACGGCGCCATGGAGGAGGCTGTCGTCGAATCGGGCAAGCGCTGGACGATTCTGCGGGCGAGCTGGTTCATGCAGAACTTCTCGGAGAACCCCGCGTTCACGCGGGTGCTTGCGGAGCGCGACGAGATCCCCGCCGCCGTCGGAGACGTCGCCATCAGTTTTGTCGACACGGGAGACATCGCCGACATGGCCATCGCAGTACTGACGGATCCGCGCTGGGAAGGCCGCGCGTATGGCGTGACTGGCCCCGAGGCGCTGACTCTCACGGACGCGGCGGAGCACCTGAGCAAGGGCCTCGATCGGCGGATCACGTACGAGAACCGTTCCCCGCGAGACGCCGCGGAGGTCATTGCGGCGACCGGCGTGCCAGAACCCGTCGTCGCGGTGCTCGGGTTCGTCGACAGCGTGACGAGGACCGGGGCGTTCGCGCCCGTGTCAGATGACGTTCGCGCGGTGCTGGGCCGGCCGCCCGCGACGTTCGCCGATTACGCCGCGTCGCTCGAGGTGTGAGGGGAAGTCGGCTGCGTCCTGC
>DWXU01000044.1:0-8118 GCA_019119065.1 Candidatus Microbacterium pullistercoris
GTCGTGTTCCGCACTTCAGGTCCGCATCCGAAGGCACTGCAGGACGCGTACGCCGCATCCGCTGCGCATTGGTTCCCGTCGAATCCTTGGCGGCTGCGACCAGGGCCTTCGATCGTCGCGATCCGCGAACACACCGACGACTTCAGCACGGCGACGTGCGAGCTGTGGTTCCCGATCGAGCGCGATTGACCGGTGTTTCCGGCCCGAGCGCTCGCTTTCGCCTCGAGCCGGTGTGGGAAGGCCGAGCCGCCTGGATTCGTTATCCTGTCCGGGTGTCATCAGCGGTGAATGCGGCGTGGGCCACGTTGCAGGGGACAGGCCGGGTCTCTCTCCCGGGAGAGCCGGCGGTGTGGTCCGGTGCGATGCGATGGCTCTTCCTGGTCTTGTTGACGCTCATCGGTGTGCTCGCGGTCGGTGGCCTCGTCGCCGTTCCGTTTGCCCTCGCGTCGGGAATCGATGTCACGGTGGCTACCGTGCTGGGGTTCCTCGGCGTCTACGCCATGCTGACCGTCGCTGCCGTACTCCTCAACCGGGGATACCGACGGCAGAAGAGGTACCTCACCGTCGAGCGCCGAGCGGTCGTCCTCGACGCCCACGGCATCACTCTGCGCGGCGTGGGGCCGATTCCCTGGCGTGACTTCGGGCTGGCGCAACACCTCATGGTCCGTAACGAGCATTCTGACGGGTGGGTGCGTCGGGCCGTGATGCCCTTGACAGCCTCGGGGTTCGCCGTCGTCAACCAGCGGCTCGCACCCGCGCTCCGCGAGCGGATATCACCGCCCACGGGTCCGTTCTGGAACCGCACCCATCGTCACATCTATGTCCCCGGCGTTGAGGAGATGGGACAGGGTGAGGTCATGTGGCTGATCAACGCCGCGCACCAGATGTTCAGCGGTGATGCGCACCGTCCTGCCCCGGGCGCCTCGTGATCGGCCACGCGTCGCACGGTCCACACGTCGACGGGATGTGCGGGTGAAGGGGCGACTTCCCGGTCCCTGCAGAGCACAGCGAGGTCGCGGTCGGGGCCGCTGCCAGTTAGGTCAGGTTGCGGCAGTTCCCTCCGAGCCCAGCCAGCAATCCCGCATTGGTCGCGACAGCAGCTGATTCCGACCGCCAACCGCTTTCGTGCTCGACCGCGAATGCGATCTCCATCTCGCTTCCGAGCCCGAGCAGCCCGCCGAGGAGGTTGGTGGGCACTGTGGTTCTATAGGTGCCGTCGTCCCGTGCTGTCGTGTTCGACAGCACGCTGAAGCCGGTCAAGGGGGCGAGCACGGACCCGAGACCGCTCGTGGACGCTTCAACGACGATGTCGCCGAGCTCATAACCCTCTGGGAGCTGCCAGTAGATCCGCACTCGAGCCGCAAGGCCGAGAACACCCGGTCGGAACTCGCAGGGTTGCGTCAAGACCGGGGCCGGGATCGTCGCCGCAGAGAACGACGCTGACGCCAGGTCCTTGCCCGTCCAGGAAGCGTCGGTGGGTTCGATCGTCGCGGGGAGCACGATGCCGACGAGGAGGAGGGCTGTGGCGGCCGTCGTGGCGAGAGAGGCGCGCAGCTTCGCTCGTACTAGTCGAGTCGTCACGGAGTCTTGAGCCACACCTTGCTGGTCGTTGAGGGGACAGCTCCCATCTTACGATTCTGGTGCGGGCATCTATCGTGTATTCGCTCAGCGTCCGGGCGGTGATCGGTCCCTCGACGAGGGGGCTGCTCGAGCGGCGACTCACGCGGCCAACCACCGGAAGCCCGACGGGAGACGGCGTCGATGAACAGCGATACGAGCCGTCATTGAATGAGTCCGATCAGGAGGACGGCCACGGCCGGTGACGAAGGTGCTGTTCCGAGACAGCGTGACTTCTGACTAGGTCGCAACCGGGAGTGTGATGCTCGATCCCGCCAGACGGATCGTGTGCCTATTCGAAACCCGTTCCACGGCGAGCATGGGATTTTCACCAGTCCCGGGGCTCGCCGGAAAGTGCGGGTAGGCACCCCCGGCGATGGCGACTCTGATTCTGTTCCCCGCACTGAACCGGTGTGCGATTGGAGTGAGCTCTATGTGGGCCGTCCCATTCGCACTGACGCGTTGTGCGCCCTGCGCGACGTTCCGTGACTTCCCCTTCGCGTCGACCTCGGAGATCCGTACGAAGATGTTCGAGTCAGGACATTCGGCCGAATGGTCCAGCGCGGCGATCGGTGTTCCATGGACCTCCAGATCCGCCGTTAGTACGTCGGATGCGACGACGAATACGTCCGCGCGCTGTGCCACGGCGGTGTCGTCGGCGTAGCCTCCGCCGAGCAGTAGCGGTCCACCGGGGAAGGTCGGGGCATCAGCGGGGTCGAAGAGGAAAGAAATCTCCCCCGAGGCGGGCACATCCGAAAGCGAACCAGGGGCCAGATGCAGGCGGTGAGGGACGGTCGCCGGCGGCCAGTAATCGAGGGATCGCCACTCGTCGGCGCCAGTGACATGAAGGTGCACGGGAGCTGTCCGGTTCGAGTCGGTGCCGATCAAGTGCGCGTCGAGCCAATCGAACGTCTCGGCAACCTGCAGAGGACCGCCGCTGGCGCCCCTGTGCTCCCACGGACCGACCGTGAAGGCTGTGTCCACCCCGCGGTTCCGGAGTCGGTCGAACTGCTCGAGGGACTGCGGCAGGAAGAGGTCCTGCCAGCCGCTCGAGATCAGGACAGGGATATCCACGCGGTCGATCGAATCGCTGAGATCAACCGGCTTCCAGTATGGGTCGTCGATCTCATGCACGAGGCGATCCTTTAGCCAGTGCCACTGGCGAGGCATCATCTCGTGGAGGGCCGCATCGATCGGCGCACGGCGCAGGAGCCGGTGGACGGAGGCCGCCTTCGTGACGGCATAGCGGATCGACTGCAGCGGACGGGTCTCCTGCACGTTGATGAGCGCCGCCCATACTGGCAGGGCGGAAGTGAATGTGCCCGTTCCCCAGTGGAACTGCGTGAAGTCGTGCGGTCCGGCGAGGATGATCGCCGCCTTGTGATCGGGCTGCGGGTCGGAGAGTAACGCCCACTGCGTCCAGCCCAGGTAGGAGGCGCCAATGGACGCGAACGCGCCCGCATACCAGCCCTGTTCCCGCATCCATTCAACGACGTCGCGAAAATCGTCGCGTTCGTGGAACATCGGGGAGAACTCGCCCCCCGACCCGAAGGAACCACGGATGCTCGCGATCAGGACGTGATAGCCCTGAGACGCGTAGACCCCGTAGGTGAAACGCGCGGCGAGTCCGGTGCGCGCGTATGGGGTCATTGCGACGAGGGTGCCCCGGGCTCGGCCGGTTGGAGCGTAGTGGGCCACTTTCAGGACGGTGCCGTCGGCGAGGACGACGTCGTGATCCGCGACCGAGTATGCGCCGCCTCGGGGGAGTCTGTTGGCACGGTTCACGTAACGATCGAGCAGGCCGTATCGCGCCTTTTTCATGCAGACTCCTCCGAATGGATCGTTGGGTGAGTCATCCCTTTCCTGACCTCGGCGCCGACGACGTGCGGTGCATGAAGTGTATGAGGTCAGGATGTTGTTGACGGTGACAGGAACCACCGATTCTCGTGGTTGTCCGTCGTGTGCGCCATGGGGCCGGTGGTAGTTGCCGGGCGGGTGCGGCGACGCTCGACAAGCCGCTTCCGCCTCGCCACCATTAGCGGCGCATTCCGATGAAGGCCGGCACTCATGCGGTCTGTGAGGCATCGCCGCGCCTTTGTCGGCGCTCCACTCGTCGCCGATCAGCCAGATGGGCGACGCGGAGAGCCTCCAGCGCACGCTCGATGGTTGCGCTTGCGGGATTGACGACGCATACCCACCCGTATGCGCCATACAGGGGATGAGGGAGGAACGAATCTGTCGTGCTGTAATCCGCACCGAATTCGTCGATCTCTTCGGGAGGGTATCCGACGAGATCGGTGAAAGCTTCCGCTCCCACATTCATGTTCAGTCGCCAACGCCCCTCGTGATCGAGCCGACTTTCTGTGTCGTCCAGGTAGTTCTTCGTGACGATCGTCGCGTACGGCTGGCGGTTGCGTGGCACCTGGCCGTCCGGGGCGTAGTAGAAGAAGTGGTCGCCCCACGAGATCTCTGGATGTTCGCTTCCGGGCAGCGGTGCGAGTTCGAGGAGACCGTTGAACGTTCGGACTTCTGACAGGATCTGTTCCATAGACATGGTTCGAGTATGAGCTTGAAGTGCTTATGGAGGGTTTGACCGTATGACGTGCGCGGCTTCCCGTGAGCCCGAGCGATACACGACGAGTCAGCTCGCGGCTGTTTCTGGATACTCGGCCCAGCAGGTCCGCGATCTCGACCGCCTCGGTGTCATCCCGCCCGCTGACCGGCAGAGCAACGGATATCGACAGTTCGCTGGCCTCCATGTCACCGCACTACGCGCGTACCGCGGCCTGGCAATCGCGGTCGGCCCTGTGGTGGCCCGCGCGACAATGCGTGACATACGTGGTCTGCCCATAGACGAAGCGATCGCCCGCATCGTCGCGCTCCATGTCGATCTCGCGCGTTCGCGAGCCGATGCGATCGCCGCGCTCCGCGCTCTCGACAGCATCGTCGACGAAAGCGCCCACAACACGCCCGCAGTGCCCGGCGACACGATGACTATCACCGAACTTTCCACCGCGCTCGGCGTGCGCTCCTCCACGCTCCGTTTCTGGGAGCAGGAAGGGTTGATCATGCCTGAACGGGACGAGCCGCTTGCCGCGCGACGCTACCCGCCAGATGCCGTGAGCGACGCCCGGATCGTCGCCACCCTCCGCGCAGGCGGCTACCGGATCCCCGCCATCCAAGCAGTCATGACATCCCTGCACACGCTGGACAGGACCACGGACGCCCGAGAAGCGCTCCATAACCGACTGCGAGACATCGCCTTCCGCTCAGACGCACTACTCCGTGCCGGTGCAGACCTCTCCAACATGCTGCACTCGACCGCTGTCAACGACGCCGTGGCCAGGAACCGCTCGGCGCCTTCTCCGGGGAGGCGCCGAGCTCGTTGAGTAGTCGATCAGCGGCTCGGTACGGGCCACCGCGCGCACTGGCGGATCATCGAATCACCCGGAGCTCTACAGCGACATGATGTCGAAGAACAGCGACACGAGCGGTAGTTGGATGAGACCAATCAGGAGGAAAGTGGCCGTCGCTACGATGCCCAGGACCAGTGCTGTCGTACTGCGCCTCATCCGCTTCCTCTTGGCGCCGATTCCGAATAGCAGAGCGACCACGGACAACGCGAGACCGAGCAGTTGGCCGATGAGCGCGATGAGGAGTACGACGAAATTGAAGACGCCGTTCGGATCGTTCCCGAAGACGCCGTCCAGCGTGTGGGTCATCGCGGCGCCCAGTGCGAGATACAAGGTCATGATGGTGTGCCCGACCAGGCCGAGGCCTGCCCAGACAACGGCGGTGATTCCGAGGCCAATGCTCGCCGTGGGCGCCTGGCCCTGGGGGTGCAGCGCAGGAGGCGTGAGGTTCGGTTGCTGAGCAGAGTTCCCGGGGTGATGGGGATGGCCGTACGGTCGTTGACTCATCGAATGGTCCTCCAAGGTCATCACGTGCGACGGAAGCCGCGCAGCTGTCGGAGATGCTGTGCCTGCGACGAGCGTTGCAGTTACCGTCCGTGCAGGTTGAGCGTATCGGGCGAGTCGGCCAGCGTGAGTCAGGGCGGGCGGTGCCCCTTCCCGTTCGGTCGTCAGCAACCTACAGTCACCTCATGGCGAGACTCACTTTCAGCATGAACGTCACCCTGGATGGTTGCGTCGACCACCAGGTCGGAATCGCGGACGATGAGACGCACGGCTTTTTCACTCGTCTCATGGACGAGCACCACGCAATGCTCTGGGGCCGTACGACCTACGAAATGATGGAGAATTACTGGCCGGCGGTTGCGCGTGGCGACGTCGATGCCCCGGGGGCGGTGCGCGAGTGGGCACTCAAGCTCGAGACGAAGCCGAAGTACGTCGTGTCGACATCACGCAGCGACTTCCCCTGGAACAACAGCCATCGTGTCGTCGGTGATCTGGGGTCAGCCGTGCAGAATCTCAAGGAGAGCGCTCCGGGTGGAGTGCTTCTCGGGAGCGGCAAACTTGCGACAGAGCTCGATCGACTCGGCCTGATCGATGAGTACCGGTTCCTCGTCCACCCCGTGATCGCGGGCCACGGCCCCACCATGTATCAGGACGGACTGCCGAGCAATCGTCGCCTCGACCTGATCTCGTCCGAGCCGCTCGGCAACGGCGTGATCGCGGTGCACTACCGACGGGCCGAATGAGGCCGGTCATATCAGGCGAAGGACCGCTTCCGTCTGCTCGTCGTCGAGCCGAGTGAAGGCGGCGCGAAGCCCGGCGGTGGTCGCCAGCTCACGGAACACGTCGTCGGAGAACCAGTGGATGACCCATGCGCGATCGGCGACAAGCGGCTCGCGCTCCGTGATGAGTTCGTACCGGACGTGCGTCGTCCTGACGCGCCGATCACGGTCGTACGTCTCGTCTACGACGGTGTAACGAGCTTCGCCCGCCGCGGAGGGGGAGACGCGTGTCACTCCCATGTGCTCCGGTGGCGTGGGCTGGGGCATCCAAAGCGGAATGAGAGCTGCGCCCGCTGGGCGGAGGTGGCGTGCGATGGCCTGTAAGGAATTGAGGGCCGTGGTGTCGTCCGGCAACAGATTGAACGTCGGCCCGGCCAGATAGATGCTCGCGAAAGTTGCTTCCAGATTGAGCTCTTCCATCCGCTGGTGATGAATCTCGGCCGTAATCTGGTTGCGCTCCAGTCGTTCGCGGCCGCGGCGCACCATGTCAGCGGAGGAGTCCACTCCGATCACGTCATATCCGGCCGAGGCGAGTTCGAAGAACGGTCCATCCTCGCCGCACCCCAGCTCGAGTGCTGGCAGCCCGTGTTCCTGGATGAAGGTGCGATATCGATCGGAACTGAAGCGCGTACCTCTCAGCGCTGAATACACCTCGGGGACGATCCCCGTATAGAACTCCGCTGCGTCCATCCGCTCAGGATACGGACGCACCCGCGTCGTGTGGACGACGAACTCTTTCCGTGCGAAGCCAACGACGTCTGCGTTCGCAGTGCACCGACGTCATCGTACGGATCTGTGGACGTTCGGTGGCGACTCACTCTAGGGTGATGGCGTGGCAGAGGTCGTCTTCATGTGCGGGCCTGCGGGCTCCGGTAAATCGACCATCGCGCGTCGCCTCGAAGCGGAGGGCTTCGTCCGCCTCTCGTTCGATCAAGAAACCTGGAATCGAGGCATCCGCCACATGCCGCTCGACAAGGAGGATCACCGAGACATCGACGCTCGTCTTCGGAAGCGGCTCCTCGATCTCGTCGCAGACGGATGCGACGTCGTGCTCGACTTCTCGTTCTGGTCGCGCGCCATGCGCGAGAGCTGGCGGCGCACGTTAGAACCGCGCGGCGTGGTGCCCGAGACCATCTACCTCGCAACTGAGAGGGCGACGTGTCTCGGTCGCGTCGCGGCGCGACGGCGAACGCACGGCGATGACTTCGCACTGGACGAGGAGACCGCCGCAATTTACTTCGATCATTTCGAACCCCCGACACTCGCTGAGGGCCCCGTGCGTATCGTGATGGGCTAACCCGCCCGCGCAGAGCCGGGGTGCCTCCACTTCGAGGTGAAGCCGACCGACGACCCGCTCGTGTGGTCCGTGTCGGAGCGGTTCGTTGACCGCGCGGCGTTCGACGCGCACCAGGCGCGCGTCGCAGCCAGCGAATGGGTTGGATCACGCGCGGCATCACGCGGAACTTCGTGGTCATGGAGCGCGAGAAATAGGGCCCTGGCGCCGGCACGGTGGCGTGCGCGGGCGTCTGGCGGAACTCAGGGGTGACGTTTCCGCGCCTCGTCTCGAATCCCGTATGCGCACATGGGCCTATTCTCCGGCAGGCGTCGCGACTGCGCGGCATTGCTCGGCGCTTACGTACTTCGCGGCGCGAAGACCCGAGAACGATTGCCGTCTGGATCCCGCATGTCGATCCACTGGACACCGCTTTCCAGGTGCGCGGCTCCTCGCGTCGCCCCGGGTGCCTCGGCGTGTGCGGGTGGATGATCTCGAGACCGGCCTCCGCGGCGGTATCGCGAGCCGACTC
>DWXU01000263.1:0-15128 GCA_019119065.1 Candidatus Microbacterium pullistercoris
GAGCCGAACGCGAACAGGTCGTCGTCGTGGAACGTGAGGCCGTAGGCGCCGAGCTCAGCGAGCTTCTCGACGCCGTGGACGACGTCGAGCGCCGGACGGGTCGGGCCGCCGAACGGGTCGCCGCCGTTGTAGCCGATGGTCCACAGGCCGAAGGAGAACTTGTCGTCCTTGGTGGGGGTGAGGGTCATGATGAGCCGCCTTCCAGCGTCGTCGGTGAAATGTTGTTAGCCAAAACGTATCATGCGAAAGTGCCGTTATCAACGGATGGGGCTTGTGTGGAGCGGTCACGAGTGCGTAAAGTCGTCGCTCAGTCGAAGCGCTTCGCCCGCGTTTCGCTCGGAGAGCACCGGGAGAGCACTGTGGTCACGATCAACGAGGTCGCCAAAGCGGCCGGCGTCTCGATCAGCACGGTCTCGTACGCGCTGTCCGGGAAGCGGTCGATTTCGCGCGCGACCCGCGAGCGCATCGATCGTGCGATCCGTGAGCTCGGCTACACCCCGAATGCCGGTGCCAGGATGCTGGCTGGTGCGCGGACGAACATCCTCGCGCTCAGCGCCCCCCTCCATGCCGACGGCCACCTTCCGACGCACATGCGCTTCGTGACGGAGGTCGTGCGTGCCGCTCGCGAGCGCGACTACGACGTCCTGCTGCTCGCTCGTGACGATGAGGTGACGGGGATCCGACGGGTCGCGAGCACCTCGCTCGTCGACGGCGTCGTGGCGATGGGGGTGACCGAGCGCGACGAGCGCGTGGCCCTCGTCCGGTCCCTGGGGGTGGCTGCGGCGTTCATCGGCGTCCCCGGCGACAGCGATGGTGTCGCCTGCGTCGACCTCGACTTCGCCGAAGCGGCGCGGATGGCTGTCGAGCGTCTCGTCGCGGACGGGCACCGCACGATCGGTGTGATCGGGCATCCTCACGGCTACGTCGATCGGCAGCAGACCTTCATGGCGCGCTTCGAGGATGGTCTTGCCGCGGCGGCCGCGGAGGCCGGCGTGCGCATCGTCCACGAGTGGGCCGAGGTCTCCCGCGGGGCGGGCGCGCGTGCCGCTGACGCACTCCTGGATGCCGTGGAGCCGCCCACGGCGATCATCTTCCACTGCAACGAACCGGCGGTCGAGGAGGCGGAACGACGTATCCGTGAACGCGGCCTCGCGGTTCCGCGGGACCTGTCGCTGTTCGCCGCCGCGGCGAGCTACGACCCCGGTCGCCTCGAGACGCCGGTCACGGGGATCACTCTGCCGATGGAAGAGATGTGCACGAGCGCGGTCGAAGCCGCACTCGGCCTGCGCGGCGGCACCGCCCTCGCGACGACGCGGATCCTCGCCCCCGAGCTCGTCGATCGGGGGTCGACAGCGGCTGTCGCGTGACGGCAGATGGCTGATTCGTTCGCCATTATCGAAACGCTTCGACTACGACGCGATTGATTCCACCCGACAGAAGCACACCGCCGCATCTGCGGCATTCGCATCACGGGACATCCGTCCCCCTACAAGGAGGTAGAACATGAACGCTCGTCGGCTTATCGCCACGACGGGAATTGCCGCGCTCGGCGTCGCCGCTCTCGCAGGATGCGGACCGGCTGAGCAGGAATCCGATGGCGTGCTCACGCTTTGGCATTACGAGGGCGAGAACTCCGCGATGGGAATCGCTTGGAACCGCGCGATCGAGATCTTCGAGGAGGAGACGGGCGCGACCGTCGCGTTCGAGGAGCGCAGCTTCGAGCAGATCCGCCAGACCGCGAGTCAGGTGCTCAACTCAGATGAGGCGCCCGATCTGCTCGAGTACAACAAGGGCAACGCCACCGCCGGCCTCCTCGCCAGCCAGGGACTGCTCGCGCCGCTCGACGACGCCGTCGCCGAGTACGGATGGGACGAGACGCTCGCCTCGTCGCTGCAGACGACCGCCCGCTACGACGAAGACGGCGTCATGGGGAGCGGCAGCTGGTATGGCGTGCCGACCTATGGCGAGTACGTGCAGTTCTATTACAACGCGGAGATGTTCGACGAGTACGGCGTCGAGGTGCCGACCACGCTCGATGAGCTCGAAGACGCGATGCAGGCGTTCGTCGACGAGGGCATCACACCGTTGGCCGAAGCGGCGGCCGAGTATCCGCTCGGCCAGCTCTGGTACCAGCTCGCGCTGACGCAGGCGGACCGGCAGTGGGTCGACGATTACCAGGTCTACGACCACCCGATCGACTTCGCCGGACCGGAGGTGACGTACGCGACCGACACTGTCGCCGACTGGGTCGAGCGCGGATTCATCTCCGGCGACGCCACCGGCCTCGCGGCTGAGGACGCCGGCACCGGCTTCATCAACGGCACCTACCCGATGTTCTTCTCCGGCAGCTGGTGGTACGGACGCTTCCTCGACGAGGCCGAGCACGACTGGTCGACGTTCCTCTTCCCGGAGGCGGAGATGTCGCCGGGCTCGTCGGGCAACCTGTGGGTCATCCCGACAACGTCGGGCGATCCGGAGCTCGCCCAGGAGTTCATCGACATCACGCTGCGCCCGGAGATCCAGGCGATGATGGGCGACAACGGTGGCGTCCCGGTCGCCGCGAGCGCCGACGACCTGACCAACGAATCGAGCGTCGAGCTCATCGAGAACTTCAACACGCTGCTCGACCAGGACGGGCTGGCCTTCTACCCCGACTGGCCCACGCCGACGTTCTACGACGAGCTCAACGCTGGCCTGCAGGGGCTGCTCAACGGATCCCTGTCGCCGCAGGAGATGAACGAGCAGATCGGATCCGACTACGAGGCCGGTCTGCCCGCGAGCGCCGGATCGTCCGCTCCGTGAACCGAGGGGAGGGGTGATGACCTCGCCCCTCCCGAAGGACTTCTGACATGACACTCATCGAATCCCGCGCGGACGCCACGCACTCCGCGGTCGCCCCGCCGACCGGGCGCCGCCGGGGGAGGGGCGACTCGCTCGTCCCATTCCTCTCGGGCCGGAGCTACTGGTGGTATCTGCTTCCCGGCTTCGCGCTCCTGACGCTTATCGTCCTCGTGCCGCTCGTGTGGAACATCTCCCTGAGCTTCACCGACTACCGCGGCATCATGGCGCCGCAGTGGAGTGGTCTCGACAACTGGGTGATGCTCTTCCAGGACGAGCGCTTCTGGCTGTCGTTCCGCAACAGCGTCGCGATGATCCTCGCGATGGTGATCGCCCCGACGGTCATCGGGCTGCTCGTCGCGGCCGCGCTGTTCGACGTGATCGGCCGCAAATTCGGCGCGAAGCTCGCGGCCTTCCTCCGTGCGACGTACTACCTGCCGCAGATCCTGCCCTCCGTGATCGCCGCGATCGTGATCGGCTGGATCCTGCGGCCCGAGAACGGGGCACTCAACACGATCCTGCAGGCGGTGGGCCTCGGGCAGTTCGCCAGCAATTGGCTCGGGGTGCCCGACACCGCGCTCGTGAGCCTCATGGTCGTGCTCGTGTGGATCCAGGTCGGGTACCCCGTCGTCATCTTCATGGCGGCGCTCGAACGCGTCGATCCCGAGCTGTACGAGGCCGCGGAGATCGACGGCGCGGGCTGGTTCCGGAGGTTCGCGGCGATCACGATGCCGATGATCCGGCCGGAGATGTTCGTCGTCGCCCTGACCTGCACGATCGCGGCGCTAAAGGTGTTCGGCCCCGTCTACGCCCTCACGGGCGGCGGTCCCAACTTCGCCACGATCGTGCCGAGCTACTACTCCTACAGCCAGTTCTTCCAGAATCAGCAGGTCGGGTACGGCGCGACGATCGCAACGGCGCTGACCGCCGTCATCATGCTCGTCTCGATCGTGTTCGTGTGGGCGCAGAATCGCGCCGAGCGAAAGGAGCGCGAACGATGAGCGCCACCCGCCTTATCGTCACGGGTGAGAACGGGCGCCGGAACCGTCGGCGTCGCACCGTCGGCGACTGGATCGTCCTCGCCATCATCGTCATCACGGCACTCGTCGTCGTCTTCCCGTTCCTGTTGATCCTCATCAACGCGTTCAAGTCGCCCTCCGACTACGCGACCGGCGGACCGCTGCAGCTGCCGACGGCGCTGCACTTCGACGGGATCGCGGCGTTCTGGGAGCGGGTCGACTTCACCGGAAAGCTGTGGAACAGCCTGTTCATCAGCGGTGTCGTCGCCGTGCTCGCGGTGGTCGTCTCGGTGCTGAACGCGTACGCGATCGGGATCGGACGCGTACGTGGCCGCGTGCCGCTGATTCTCGTGTTCCTCCTCGCGAACATGCTGCCGCAGGAGGTGCTCCTCTATCCGCTCTACACGATCTTCCGGACGGTCGGCCTCTACGACAACGTGTGGTCGGTGATCATCACGTTCGTCGTGATCCAGAGCGCGTTCGGCACCTACCTGCTCGCCAGCGTCTTCGGGACCTTCCCGAAGGAGATCATCGAGGCCGCAGCGCTCGACGGAGCCGGACGCTGGCTCACCCTGTGGCGTGTCATCGTTCCCGTGAGCCGCCCGACGCTCGGCGTGCTCATGGTGTTCTTCTTCATCTGGACGTGGAACGAGTTCCTCATCCCACTGACGTTCCTCATCAGCAACGCGAATCAGACCGTGCCCGTCGCGATCAGCGTGCTGCAGGGCGACCGGCTGATGGACGTGACCACGACGAGCGCATCCGCGCTCCTGGGCCTTCTTCCGACGCTCATCTTCTTCCTCATCTTCCAGCGCACGCTGTCGCGTGGCATCACAGCAGGAGCAGTCAAGTAAATGAAGTTCACCGACGGTTTCTGGCAGCTCCGCCCCGGCGTCGAGGCGCTTTACGGCCGCGAGGTGTACGACCTCCAGGTCGACGGATCCACGATCGACGCGATCGTGCCCACGAAAGTCATCGAGACGCGGGGGGACACCCTCAACCGGCCGACCCTGACCGTCACGCTGCATTCGCCTCATGAGGGAGTCATCGGCGTGCGCGTCGCGCACCACACCGGCGCGCGACGACCGCGGGGGTTCGAGCTCGTCGGAGCGTCAGAATGCGGCGAAGTGGTGCGAGACGGAGACGAGGTGCGGCTCGTGAGCGGCGCGATCACCGCGATCGTGCGGCTGGGGGCGCCATGGCGACTGGAGTTCCGCGACACCGAGACGGGGCGGCTGCTGACGTCGAGCGGCGAGAAGGCCCTGGGCTACATGCGGACGACCCCGGACGCCCAGATCGACCCCGGTGTCGTCGGCGACGCGCGCGCGACCCTTCGCTCGGAGCACGGTCAGGCATACCTCCACGAGCAGCTGTCGCTGGGTGTCGGCGAGGCGGTCTACGGCCTCGGCGAACGATTCGGGCCCTTCGTCAAGAACGGCCAGTCGGTCGACATCTGGAACGCTGACGGCGGGACGTCGAGCGAGCAGGCTTATAAGAACGTTCCGTTCTATCTGACCAATCGCGGGTACGGCGTGCTCGTCAACGACGCGCGCCACGTGTCGTACGAGATCGGTTCGGAGGCCGTCGAGCGGGTGCAGTTCTCGGTTGCGGGGGAGCAGCTCGAGTACTTCGTGTTCGCCGGGCCGAGTCCCGCCGCGGTCTTGGACCGTTACACGTCGCTCACCGGCCGCGCACCGGAGGTGCCCGCCTGGTCCTACGGGCTCTGGCTCTCGACGAGCTTCACGACCGACTACGACGAGCAGACCGTGAACAGCTTCATCGACGGGATGACGGAGCGCGACATCCCGCTCGACGTCTTCCACTTCGACTGCTTCTGGATGCGCGAGTTCACGTGGTGCGACTTCGAATGGGATCCGCGGGTGTTCCCGGATCCCGAGGGCATGCTCGCGCGGCTGCACGACCGCGGCCTGCGCGTGAGCGTCTGGACGAACCCGTATCTCGGCCAACGCTCGCGGCTCTTTCGGGAGGCGGCCGAGAAGGGGTACCTGGTCCGGCGCACCGACGGATCCGTGTGGCAGTGGGACATGTGGCAGGCCGGGATGGGGCTCGTCGACTTCACGAACCCCGACGCGCGACGGTGGTATCAGGAGCATCTGCGAGGCCTCCTGCGACAGGGCGTCGACACGTTCAAGACCGACTTCGGCGAGCGCATCCCGCTCGATGTCGTCTACTTCGACGGATCCGACCCCCACGACATGCACAATCGCTACACGCACCTGTACAACGAGGCGGTCTTCGAAGTGCTCGAGGAGCAGCGCGGACGCGGCGAGGCCGTGGTGTTCGCGCGGTCGGCGACCGCCGGTGGTCAGCAGATGCCTGTGCACTGGGGCGGCGACAACACGTCCTCGTTCGAGTCGATGGCGGAATCCCTGCGCGGCGGTCTGTCACTCGCGATGAGCGGTTTCGCGTACTGGAGCCATGACATCGGCGGGTTCGAGGGCATGCCCGATCCCGCGGTCTTCAAGCGCTGGCTCGCGTTCGGGCTGCTCTCGAGTCACAGTCGCCTGCACGGATCCGAGTCCTACCGCGTGCCGTGGCTCTTCGACGAGGCGGAGGGTCGCGACGAGTCGGATCCGGAGAGTGCGGTGAGCGTGACCCGGCGCTTCGCGCGCCTCAAGGCCTCGCTCACGCCGTATCTCGTGCGGATCGGTCGCGAGGCGCGCGAGACCGGTCTGCCGCTCATGCGCCCCATGACACTCGCGTTCCCGGATGACCCGGCGACCGCCTATCTCGATCGGCAGTACATGCTCGGACCGGACCTGCTCGTCGCTCCCGTCTTCTCCGCCGACGGCGACGTGGAGTTCTTCCTGCCGGCCGGGCAGTGGACCTCACTGCTGACCGGAGAGAGTGTCGAGGGTGGATCCTGGCGTCGGGAGCGACACGGATTCGACAGCCTCCCGCTGTACGCGCGCGCGGGCGCCACGCTCGTCACCGGCGACGGATCGCAGGGAGCGGACTACGACGTCTTCGACGCGCCGCGGCTCGTCGTCTTCCCCGGGGCGGACGGAGAGCGAACCGCGACGATCGTCTCCGGTGACCGGACGGCGACCTTCCGCGTCGAACAGACGGCGGAGGACGTGCGGATCACGTCGAGCGACGTCGCGGCGTTCACCGCGGCGATCGCGAACGGCGAGCCGCATCACGCGACCGAGGGGGCCGTCACGCTCCGACGGTGACCGGTCGTAGCATGGACACTGTTTCTCCCACCATCGACGGAAGTGATCCCACGCATGCCCGCTGATCGATCGATCGCCCTCCAGTTGTATACGCTCCGAGACCGCATGAACGCCGATCCGGACGCGACCCTCGCGAGGGCCGCGGAGATCGGGTTCACGCAGATCGAGCTCTACAACATCGTGGGATGGCGCGATGAACTCGCCCGGGGGCTCGCTGCGAACGGCTTGACGGCGCCCACGGCGCACGCGCGATTATCCGACGCGGACGTCGAGGAGGCGTTCGACGCCGCCGCATCGCTCGGCGTGCGCACGCTCATCGACCCGATGATCGCCGCGGAGCGGTGGGCGACGCGCGACGACGTCAAGCGCAATGCCGAGCAGCTGGCGGAACACGGCGAGCTCGCGAAGAAGTATGGCCTGGAGTTCGGGTATCACAACCACGCGTGGGAGGTCGAGAACGTCTTCGGCGACGAGACCGCGCTCGAGGTGCTGGCTGCCGAGCTCCCGGACGACATTGGGCTCGAGGTCGACGCGTACTGGGCGGCGGTGGGCGGGGCCGACGTGGCCGCGGTGCTCACGCGTCTCGGATCGCGCGTGCGACAGCTGCACATCAAGGATGCGCCGCTCGTCGGCGATGCCCTGAGCACCGACCGTGAGGACCAGCTCCCCGCCGGCCAGGGCGCGATCGGGTGGGGTCCGATCCTTGCCGCGGCGCCCGCCGCGGAACTGCTCGTCGTCGAGTTCGACGAGTATCGCGGAGACATCTACGACGGCGTCACCGAGGGACTCGCGGGCATCCGCACGCTCATCGAAGGAGAGAACGCATGACCAGTCAGCCTCTGGGCGTCGGATTCATCGGCGCAGGGATGATCAGCGACACCTACCTGGAGCACCTCGCGCAGTTCCCCGAGGTCGAGGTCGTCGCGATCGGCGACATCGACACCGACCGCGCGGCTGCGCAGGCCGAGAAGCACGGCGTGCGCGACTCCGGCCGCCCGGCGGACGTCCTCGCCCACCCGGACGTGGAGCTCGTGGTGAACCTGACGATCCCGGCCGTGCACGCCGAGATCTCGCTCGCCGCGATCGACGCGGGCAAGCACGTGTGGAGCGAGAAGCCGATCTCCGTCGACCGCGAGTCCGGACGGCAGCTCGTGCAGCGCGCCGCCGAGAAGGGGCTGCGCGTCGGCATCGCGCCCGACACCGTGCTCGGGCGCGGCGTGCAGAGCGCACTGCGCGCGATCGCCCGTGGCGACATCGGTCAGCCCCTGGCCGCGACGACCACCATGCAGGGCCCGGGCCCCGACCAGTGGCACCAGAACCCCGACTTCTTCTTCCAGCGCGGCGCCGGCCCGATCTTCGATATGGGGCCGTACTACCTGACGACCCTCGTGAACGTGTTCGGATCCGTCACGCGCGCGTCCGCCTTCGGGCTGACGCCGCAGCAGGAGCGACGCGTCATGGCGGGGCCGCGCACGGGGGAGATGTTCCCCGTGAGCGTGCCGACCCACGTGCACGCGAACCTCGAGTTCGAAGCGGGCGGGACCAGCACGAGCGTCTACAGCTGGGACTCACCGCTCGTCCGGATGGGCTTCTTCGAGGTGACCGGCACCGAGGGCACCCTCGCGATTCCCGACCCGAACATGTTCGAGGGGCCGCTCAGGGTCATGCGCGTCCCGAACCGCGAGACGCGCGAACAGGCGTGGGAGGAACTCCCCTCCGACGGCGTCGTGGGCGGCCGCGGGCTCGGCGTCATCGACATGGTGCGAGCGATCCGCTCGGGGCAGCCGCACCGCGCCTCCGCCGAGATCGGTCTCCACGTGCTCGACACGATGATCGCCATCGAACAGTCCGTCGCGACGGGGCAGACCGTCGACGTGACGAGCCGTGCCGACCGGCCCGAGCCGATCCCGGCCGACTGGGATCCCTACCGAGTCTGAGAGCCGAGCGCGGCGGTCGACTCGCGTACGACGAGATCGGAATCGAGGCGGATGTGCCTCGGCGCCGCATCCTCGTCCATCATGCGAACGAGCAGATCGACCGCCGTGCGGCCCATGTCCTCCAGCGGCTGACGGACCGTCGTCAGGGACGGCGTCATCGCGACCGCTTCGGGGATGTCGTCGAAGCCGACCACGGACAGATCCTCCGGCACCCGCACGCCACGGGCGTTCGCGACGCGGATGAGCTCCATCGCCGAGATGTCGTTCGCGGCGAAGATGGCCGTCGGCGGCTGATCGAGGTCGAGCAGGACAGCCGCGCCCTCGGACGCCTCGGCGGCGCGGTAGCCGCCCTCGGCGACCAGCGCTGCGTCGCGGGCGATGCCGGCGGTCGACAGCGCCTCGGCGTACCCGCGCTCACGCAGGCGTGCGGATTCCAGATCGCTCCGGCCGCGCAGGTGCCCGATGCGGGTGTGGCCGAGCGAGATGAGGTGCTCGGTCGCGAGGCGCGCGCCCCGCAGGTTGTCGGTGTCGACGCTCGCGGATCCGGCGGGGCCCGTGTGCGGATCGATCGACACGACGGGAACGGCCGTCTCGGGCGGCCGCACGGTCGGGGTGACCACGATGGCCCCGTCGATGAGCGTGCCGCCGAGTCGTGACAGCGAGCGGCTCTCCCACCCGTGGTGAGATCCGGATGAGACCGCACCGGCATAGGCGAGCACGTCGTAGTCCGTATTGCTGAGCGCGCTGGAGACGCCGTTGAGCAGGCGCAGGGCAAACGGCTCGAACTCGGCCACGAGCACGCCGAGGACGTGCGTGCGGCTCCGGCGCATGGACGTCGCGACGAGCGAGCTGGCGTACCCGAGGTCGGAGACGACCTTCAGAACGCGCTCGCTCGTCGCCGCGGCGACGCCGTCTCGCCCGTTGATCACTTTCGAGACGGTGGCCACCGACACGCCGGCGGCGCGCGCGACGTCGGTGATCGTCGTGCGGGCACGTGGACGAATCCTGCTGGTGGTCATGATCCTCCTACGTTAGGCCCGAAGCGCCGTCTGGCCGGGCATCCCGCGGTGCGGGACGTGTCGAGCCGGCCCGAGAGAAAACGTTATCGATATCGATTGACAAAGTCGAGCGATCCTGTCAGAGTCGTTTCCGCACCGGGTACGTACCCTGCTCGGTGCGAGGCCGACAGCACTCAACGAGGAGAAGAGCATGAACGTGCGAAAGAAGTGGGTCGTCGGAGCGGCGACCATCGCCACGGCGAGCCTCGCCCTGGCCGGCTGCGCCGGAGGTTCCGGAGGCGGCGACGACGACGGCACGTCGATGGAGATGTGGCACAACTCCACGACGGGCGATGGCAAGGAATACTGGGACGAGGTCGCGGCCGCGTTCGAGGAGGAGACCGGCGTCTCCGTCAAGATGACCTCGATTCAGAACGAGGACATGGACGGCAAGCTCCAGACCGCGACGAACTCCGGCGACATGCCGGACCTGTTCATGGCGCGCGGCGGCGGCAAGCTCGCCGACATCGTGGCCGCGGGCGTGGTGAAGGACATCACGGGCCTCATCGACGACGAGACCAACGAGGCCTACGGCGAGACGCCGTTCGCGCCGTTCACGGTCGATGACGCGATCTACGGCATGCCGGTCGCGGTTCTTCCGCAGGGCATGTTCTACAGCGAGGACCTCTTCGCCGACGCGGGCATCTCCGAGACGCCCACGACGTTCGACGAGCTGAACGATGCCGTCTCGGCTCTCAAGGACACGGACGTCGAACCGATCGCTCTCGGCGCGAAGGCGGCATGGCCGGCCGCGCACTGGTACTACGCGTTCGCGTTGCGTGCCTGCTCGGAGGAGACGATCCAGGACATCGCCTCGACCCTCGACTTCAGCTCGGGCTGCTGGCTGTCCGCGGCTGAAGACCTCGAGGAGTTCGCGGCGACCGAGCCGTTCAACCAGGGGTTCCTGACGACCGACGCGCAGGAGGGCGCGGGATCGTCTGCCGGTCTCGTCGCCAACCACCAGGCCGCGATGGAGCTCATGGGCGGCTGGAACGCCGGGGTGATCGGATCGCTGACGCCGGACGGCGAGCCGCTGGCCGACCTCGGCTGGTTCCCGCTTCCCGCGACGTCCGGTGGCGAGGGCGCCCCCACCGCCATGATGGGCGGCGTCGATGGCTACGCGTGCTCCGTCGACTCGCCTGAGGCCTGCGAGGAGTTCCTGAACTTCATCGCGCAGGCCGAGTGGCAGGAGAAGTACGCTGACGCATTCGACGCGATCCCCGCATCGCTCGACGCGCAGGGCGCGGTCGAGGACCCGGTCCTCACCGAGATGATGACGGCGTACAACGACGCCGAGTACATCGTCCTCTGGCTCGACACGCTGCTCGGACAGAACGTCGGCAACGCGCTCAACACCGCGGTCGTCGACATGCTGGCCGGCAGCGGCACTCCCGAGTCGCTCGTCGAGACCGCAACCAACGCCGCCGCGCGCGGCTGAGAGGGCTCCGTATGACCTCCCCCGCAACGTACGCGGCGCGCACGGCCGGGGAGCGGGGCACCGGGGGCGGCGCAAACGCGTCGTCCCCGGCGCCCCGCAGGGCGCGTGCGGACTGGCGAAAGCGCGGCGAGATCGCGCTTCTCGCCGGTCCCGGCATCCTCATCTTCGTGACCTTCGTCATCTTCCCGGTGCTGATGGCGGCGTTCTACGGCTTCTTCCGCTGGAAGGGCTTCGGGTTCCCCGAGGACTTCGTCGGGCTCGACAACTACGTCATGATTCTGCAGGATCCGACGTTCCGCGAAGCCGTGATGCACAACATGTTCATCGTCGTTGCTTCGCTCATCCTGCAGGGCCCACTCGCGATCCTCTTCGCGCTTCTGATGAACCAGAAGATGCGCGGACGCAGCCTGATTCGCGTGCTCATCTTCGTGCCGTACGTGATCTCCGAGGTCGTCGTCGGCACCGGCTGGTCGCTCATGCTGCAGGACGTCGGCGCCGTCAACTCGTTCCTCGAGAAGGTCGGCCTCGGTGCCTGGCAGCAGTCGTGGATCTCCGAGCCGGGCATCGCGATGGGCACGCTGATGTTCATCATCAGCTGGAAGTACATCGGCTTCGCCGTGATCCTCATGCTCGCCGGGCTCCAGTCGATCCCGGAGGAGCTGTACGAGGCCGCCGCGATCGATGGCGCGACCTTCTGGCAGTCGCAGTGGCACATCACGCTTCCGCTGCTCGGCCCGACGATCCGCATCTGGGCATTCCTGTCGATGATCGGCTCCCTGCAGCTGTTCGACCTCGTCAACATCATCTGGGGTCAATACATCGCCGCCACGGCGGGAACCTCCACGATGGCGACGTACATGTACCAGAACGGTCACCTTGCGGGGAACTACGGCTTCGGTAACGCCGTCGCCGTGCTGCTGTTCCTCATCTCCCTGATCATCGCGCTCACGTACCAGCGCATCGCGCTGCGCCGTGACACCGCGGGCGCCGTCACGGGCGACAGCGGAAGGAAGAAGTCATGACCTCGACATCGGTCGCCATCGGCGCGGTCGGCACCCGTCGTCGCTCGTCGCGCGCTCGTACGGGCGGAGCGAGTGGCTGGGTGTACCTCATGGCGACGATCCTCGTCGCCGTGTGCATCGGCCCCGTGCTCTACGTCATCATCGGCGGGTTCCGTACGAACGCGCAGATCACGCTCGATCCGTCCGGGTTCCCCGCCCCGTGGGTGTTCGGAAACTACGGTGGCGTGCTCGTCAGCAGCGAGTTCTGGGTCGCCATGGGCAACTCGACGATCTCGGCTGTGGCCACGACGGTCGGAGCGGTCACGCTCGGCGTGATGGCGAGCTATGTCATCGCGCGGTACGACTTCTTCGGCAAGGGCGCGATGTATTCGCTGTTCGCCGCGGGGCTGATGTTCCCGGCGACCGTCGCGATCACGCCGCTTTACCTACTGATCCGCAACCTCGGGCTCGTGAACAGCCTCTGGGGCATCATCCTGCCGCAGATCGCGTTCGCGCTGCCGACGACGATCATCATCCTCGTGCCGTTCCTCCGTGCGATCCCGCGCGAACTCGAGGAGGCCGCGTCGATCGACGGCACGGGACGACTCGGGTTCTTCTGGCGGATGGTGATCCCGCTGAGCTTGCCCGGCGTCATCACGGTCGGGATCCTCGCGTTCGTCACGACGTGGAACGGCTACATCTTGCCACTGTTCATCTTGAGCGATCCGGGGCTGTTCACGCTGCCACTCGGCGTGCAGAACTTCGCCTCGCAGTACTCGGTCGACACGGCCAGAGTGCTCGCGTACACATCGCTGTCGATGGTCCCCGCGCTGATCTTCTTCAGCCTGTTCGAGAAGCGGATCGTCGGCGGCCTCACCGGAGCAGTCAAGGGATGACCAGCTCGTCGTCGATGGAAGGAACGCCCCAGGTGACCATGCAGCAGGACGCGATCGCCGCGATGCCCGAGGTGTCAGAGCGCGTCCGCGCGCTTGTCGCCTCGATGACCCTCGAGGAGAAGACCGCGCAGATCGTCGGATACTGGCTCGACCAGGGCGGCGAGGTCGTCGCCCCGATGGCCGACGAGATGACGACGAGCGACGGCTCGCGCACTCTCGCAGACATCACGCGGCACGGGATCGGACACTACACGCGCGTGTATGGCACGCGTCCAGTGGATCCGGCCCAGCGTGCCGCGTGGCTCCGTGACGAGCAGCGCCGACTGGTGCGCGAGACGCGGCTGGGGATCCCGGCCCTCGTGCATGAGGAGTGCCTGACGGGGCTCGCGGCGTGGAAGGCGGCGACCTTCCCGACGCCGCTCGCCTGGGGCGCGTCCTTCGACCCCGAGCTCGTGGCCGAGATGGCCTCGGCGATCGGGGAGTCCATGGCGCAGCTCGGCGTCCACCAGGGGCTCGCCCCGGTGCTCGACGTCGTGCGCGATCCGCGCTGGGGGCGCGTCGACGAGTGCATCTCCGAGGATCCGTATCTCGTCGGCACGGTCGGCACCGCGTTCGTCCGCGGCCTGCAGCAGGCCGGCATCCACGCGACACTGAAGCACTTCCTGTCGTACTCCGGATCGCAGGCGGGGCGCAACCATGCTCCCGTGCACGCCGGGCCGCGCGAACTCGCGGACGTCTACCTGCCACCGTTCGAGATGGCGATCCGCGACGGCGGAGCGAAGAGCGTCATGAACAGCTACACCGAGATCGACGGCGTGCCCGTCGCCTCACAGCCGCAGCTGCTCACGCACCTTCTGCGCGAGGAGCTCGGGTTCGCGGGCACAGTCGTCGCCGACTACTTCTCGGTCGCGTTCCTCGAGGTCATGCATGGTCTCGCGGCCGACCGCGGCGAAGCGGCGCAGTGGGCGCTCGAGGCCGGCATCGACGTCGAGCTCCCCTCGGGAGACGCGTATCTCGAGCCACTCATCGAGCGGGTCCGCTCGGGGCGGATGGACGAGCGGTTCATCGATCGCGCGGTGTTGCGCGTGCTCGCCGAGAAGGAGGAGCTCGGGCTGCTCGAGCCGAACGCCTTCGACGATGACGCTCCTGCGGTGATCGACCTCGACACCCCGCGTCACCGCGACATCGCGCGGCGCCTGGCGGCCGAATCCGTCGTCCTGCTCTCGAACGATGGCGCGCTTCCGCTCGCGGCCGACGCGCGTCGGATCGCCGTCATCGGGCCCAACGCAGATCGGACCGAGGCGCTCCAGGGGTGCTACTCGTTCGCCAACCACGTGCTCGCGCACCACCCCGGGCACGACATCGGCCTCGAGATCCCGACGGTCGCCGAGGCGCTGCGCTCCGAGTTCCCGGACGCGGAGCTGACGGTCGCGCGCGGCTGTGAGGTTTCCGGGTCCGACACCTCCGGAATCGACGACGCCGTCACGCAGGCGGCCGATGCCGACGTCGCGGTCGTCGTGGTCGGCGACCAGGCCGGCCTCTTCGGTCGCGGATCCGTCGGCGAGGGCAACGACACCGAATCGCTCGAGCTTCCGGGCGTGCAGCGCGAGCTGGTCTCGCGCGTCGCCGCCACGGGCACGCCCGTCGTGATGGTGATGCTCACCGGACGCCCCTATGCGATCGGGTGGGCGCTCGACGGCGCGGAGCCGCGTCCGCGCGCCGTGCTGCAGGCGTTCTTCCCGGG
>DWXU01000264.1:0-3651 GCA_019119065.1 Candidatus Microbacterium pullistercoris
CTGACATGGCCGTCGGCGACTATCTCAAGTTCCGCGCGGTCGACACGTGGCGCCCGACCGCCGCAATGCCGGCGTTCGACCGTCCGGCGGAGGGCATCTCGCTCGCGGACGAGCCGACGCTGATCTACAGCCGCCCGTGCTGGAACCGCGCGTTCCGGCGTGAGTTTTGGACGGGCTCCGGGATCCGCTTCCCCGACGTGCCGCGCTCGAACGACATCGTCCCGATGGTCACGGCGCTTCTCGCCGCTCGGTCGATCGACATCATCGCCGACGCCGTGTACGTCTATCGCGAGCGGCCGGGATCCGGGTCGATGACGGCGCGAGCGGGCGCCGGAACGAGCCTCGTGAGCTACCTGACACAGGAGACCGAGTGCGCCCGCCTCGTGAGCGAGGCGGCTCTCCCCGCGCTCGAGGAGGTGTACGCCGACCTCGTGTGGGACCGCGACGGCTTCGTCGCCGTGAACCGTTACCTGCTTGCCTGGGAGGCCCCGTCGGAGGCCGACGACGAGGTCGCGGCCGCCGTACACGCGCTGCTCGAGGCTGTGCCCGCCCCCGACGCCATCGGACCGCTGCGCCGCGCCACCCTCGAGCTGGCGGCGCGCGGGGAGTTCGACGCTGGCCACGCCATCGCTCGCGTCGCGGGCGGCCACCCCGAGGGCACAGATTCCACGGAAGAACGCGCAGACCTCGTCGCCACGTGGCGAGCGCTGCTCGCGGCGGACTCCGCCTGGAGCGATGAGGAGCGCGCGCTCGTCTTGGAGCGACTCTCGCGCCAGCTGGCGCAGCCGCGTGCTGCCGGATCCGAGTGGCGACAGCTTGTCGAACAGGCCCGTGACATGCTCGGCGAGCGCGCGCGCTTGTTCGCGGTCGACGCGTGGCAGGAGCCATCGGATGACGACGCGCGCCGCGAGATGCGGGCGCGCATCGGCGCTCGAGTGGATCGGGTCTCGGGCGGCGACCTCCTCGTCATCGAGGGGACGGTCTCCGCCGACGCCGCGTCCGTGGCCGACGACCCACGGCCGGCGCTGTTCGACGGCGAGGCCGCGCTCGCAGCGGGGGAGCGGCGCGTGATCGACGCCGCGAACGTCACCTGGCGCACGGCAGCCGACGGCGTGCGCAGCTGGTCGGCCGCCTTCCCGGCCGCGTCGCTGCCGTTGCATCGCCCTCTCACGCCGGTCGTCGTCGCCGGAGACACCATCACCAACATCGACGCAGCGTTCGAGTTACCGCCGTACTCGCGGCGTGACGCGTTCCTCTACGACGTCGTCGACCGGATCCTCGTGGTGCGCCGCCGACGCCACTGGCTCGTCCGCGGTGTTCGCCGGCTCCTGCCCTGATCGAGCTCAGGCGGCGCTGAGTTCCGCGAGCAGATCGGCGTAGGCGCGTGAGACGTCCCAGGGGGAGATCGGCGCGAGGAAGTCGTCGAAGTCGGCGTCGGTCACCGAGGCGAACGGATCCGTGGCGAGCAGCTCGGCGATGGATCCTGCGGGATCCTCGGGGTCGAAGAACGCCACCCAGCGTTGATCGCCGAACTGCGCGCGCAGGCCCGGATCCGCGGGCAGGATCACGGGGACGCGGAACGTGGCCGCGAGATGGACGCTGCCGGAGTTGAGGATCGCGCGGTAGGGGAAGCAGGCAACGTCGGCGGCTCGGAACCAACGCGCGATGTCGGCGTCCGCCACGAAAGCGAGCTGCGTCACCGTACGCACTCCGCTCGGCAGCGATGCCGCGAAATCGGCGCGCGACATCTCCTTGACCGCGCCGGCCAGCATCAGCACGAGGTCGTTCTTGCGACGTGTGTCGGCTTCGGCGGCCGCGTCGGCGAGCGCGGCGACGCCCTTGTACGGGCGGATCTGGCCGAGGAACAGCGCCGCGGTGTCGCCGTCCGTCAGGCCGAATGAGGCACGCGCGTCGCTCCGCGTGACCGACGTGTCGTACACCCCCTCGTAGCTGGGGTGCGGGATCTGCCGGATGCGTCGCGGGTCGAGCGAGACGACGTCGCCGATCGCCTCGGGCGTGTGCGGTGCCATGATGTGGACGGCGTCGGCCGAGTCGGCGATGACGCGCAGCAGCCGAATCTCGAGCTCGCGGAACGTGAGCTCATGGGGCAGCCGGTTGTGCACGGTCCACACGAGCTTCCCGCCGCGCGAACGGACGCCTCGGAGCGCACGCTCCAGGCGGCGCACGCGGCGGAGCGCATCGGCGTACGACTGGGCCTGCTGCGCGATCGGCGTCGTCCAGTGCAGGTGCACGATGTCGCCGCGCCCCAGGTCGGCGAGTCCGCGCATGAGGTCGTCGTACGTGTGCGCACCGCGGATCTGGAACCCGTCGGCCGCCGGAGCCAGTTGGAGAAGGTTGAGAAACGCGTTGTTCAGATAGGCGGGAAAGACGAGCAGCTGGGGGCCGGAACGCATGCCCACATGATAGGAGGCTCGGGAGGGAAACCGGCGCGCGCCTTGCGGCGCCCGCGCAGCTGTCGCGATGATGGCCCTGGGGTGTGCGGGTTTCTCACCCTGCCGCTCATGACGACCCCAGGAGAAGCTTCGTGGCCTTTCCCGACGAGTTGATCGACGGCGTTCGCGTGCCGCATTGGACGCCAGACGCGCCGGATGCGCCGAGGAACTTCGGCGACGAGATCGGACCGTTGCTCGTGCGCGCGCTGCTCAGCGCGGCTCCGCGACAGGAGGGCTCGGCGCGCCTGCTCTCGGTCGGAAGCGTGCTGCAGTTCGCCTCGCCCGGCGATGTCGTGTGGGGCGCGGGAATCAACGGCAAGGTGCGTCAGCGCGTGCGATACCCACTGGACGTGCGCTCCGTGCGCGGGCCGTTGACCCGCGCGGTGCTCCTCGGGCACGGTGTGCGCGCCCCCGAGGTGTACGGAGATCCGGCCCTTCTGTTTCCGCGGTTGTTCCCGGAGGTGACCGCGAACGGGGCCGGCGGATTGACCGTCGTCCCGAACCTCAACGAGCTCGATCGCGTGCCGGGTGAGGATGTCCTCAGCCCTGTCGGCGAGCCCCGCGAGATCGCGGCGCGCATCGCCGGGAGCGGTTTCGTCGTGGCCAGTTCCCTGCACGCGCTCGTACTTGCCGACGCATACGGCATCCCGTCGCGGCCGCTCGTCCCTGCGGCCGAGCACCCACTGAAGTATCTCGACTACTACGCCGGGACGGGGCGCGCCGACGTGCGATTCGCTGCCACGCACGAGGAGGCGCTGGAACTCGGTCCCGTGCCGCCTCCGATCGTGGACCTCGACGCGATCGACGCGGCGTTCCCGCGGGATCTGTGGCGCGGTGGGATCGCGCGCGGCCCGGAGGACTCGCGCGACTACGAGAGCCTTCGGCACGCCTCGGCCGCTGTGCGCGACGCGGTGACGCGGTCGGTCGGTCAGGATGTTTCGGCCAGCGCGGCGCAGGCGCTGCTCCGCGTCGAGGAGCTCGTTGCCGATCAGCCCGCCGCGTTGACGCACCTGCTGGAAAGGTGTTCGTCGGAGGCGCGGCCGGCCGCAGACGAGATCGGAACGATGACGGTGCGATACCTCATCGAGTGCGCGCCCCACGGCGAGACCGACCGGCGAGTTTCGCGCGCGCTGAGACGCGCGTCGGCCAATATGCATGACGTGCCCGTGGTCGCGCGCGTGGCGGCCACGGGCAAGGT
>DWXU01000265.1:0-21762 GCA_019119065.1 Candidatus Microbacterium pullistercoris
GACGTCTGCGCCGCGCGGCGTAGGCTGGGTTCGTGACCTCCGCCAACGTTTCCGACCTGTTCGATGCCGCCGAATGGCGCCCGGCGCCGGGCTCGGCGACCTACCGCGACATCACGGCGCACGTCTCGACGGACGGTCGCATCGCCCGCATCGCGTTCAACCGGCCGGAGGTACGCAACGCGTTCCGCCCCGGCACCGTCGACGAGCTGTACCACGCGCTCGAGACGGCTCGAACGGATCCGGCGATCGGCTGCGTCCTGCTGACCGGCAACGGCCCGAGTCCGAAAGACGGCGGCTGGGCGTTCTGCTCGGGCGGCGACCAGCGGATCCGCGGACGCGACGGCTACAAGTACTCCGAGGACGAGGCCGCCGTCACGGATCCCGCGCGCGCTGGGCGACTGCACATCCTCGAGGTGCAGCGGCTCATCCGCTTCATGCCGAAGGTCGTCATCGCGGTGGTGCCCGGCTGGGCGGCCGGCGGCGGACACTCGTTGCATGCCGTGTGCGACCTCACGATCGCGTCGCGCGAGCACGGCCGGTTCAAGCAGACCGACGCCGACGTGGGGTCTTTCGACGCGGGCTACGGGTCCGCGTACTACGCCAAGCAGATCGGTCAGAAGCTCGCGCGAGAGGTGTTCTTCCTCGCCGAGGAGTACTCGGCCGAGCGCGCGTACGAGATGGGCGCGGTGAACCGCGTCGTCGCACACGCCGACCTCGAGCGCGAAGCGATCGGGATGGCGCGGACGATCCTGGGCAAGTCGCCGACGGCGATCCGGATGCTCAAGTACGCGTTCAACGCGACAGACGACGGCATGGTCGGCCTGCAGATGTTCGCGGGCGAGACGACGCGCCTCGCCTATGGCACCGATGAGGCGGTCGAGGGGCGCGACGCCTTCCTCGACAAGCGCGACCCGGACTGGACCGGCTTCCCTTACCACTTCTGATGTGGGCCCCGGGTGTGACGTGAGACTCGAACGCGTCGAGGCGACGGATCCGCGCGACGTGCTGCGCGCGGTGCGCGGCGCGGTCCTCGGCACGGGCCCCGCGATCGCGCTCGGCGGCGGCGACCTTCCGGCCGAGGTCTCCGCGGGGACCGCGCTCGTCGTGACGACCTCGGGCTCCACGGGCGTGCCCAAGTCGGTCGCGCTGTCCCGTTCGGCGCTGACGGCGTCGGCGATGGCGACGGCCGCCCGCATCGGCGAGGGGCACTGGCTCCTGCCGCTCAGCGGCGCCACGATCGCGGGCATCCAGGTGATGGTGCGCGCGCTCGTCGCGGGACGCGATCCGGCGATCCTCGCCGGGCGATTCTCCGCGCCGGCCTTCGCGCATGCCGCGAGCGGCATGCGCTCGACCGTCGGCGGCGAGCGGATCCCGACCTTCACCTCGCTCGTGCCGGCGCAGCTGCTGACGCTCGTCGACGCGGCGGACGCGGATCCGTCCGTCGCGCAGGCGCTGGCCTCGTTCGAGGCGATCCTCGTCGGCGGGCAGCGTCTCCCCGACGCCCTCCGCGAACGCGCGCTCGCGCTCGGGGCGCGCATCGTGCGGACCTACGGCTCCACGGAGACGAGCGGCGGCTGCGTCTACGACGGAGCGCCGCTGGACGACGTCCGCGTCGGGGTCGTCGACGGGGAGCTGCGCATCGCGGGTCCGCACCTCGCCGACGGCTACCTCGGGGATCCGGACCTCACCGCCGCGGCGTTCGTCGTCGACGACTCGGGGACGCGCTGGTACCGCACGGGCGACGCCGGATCCGTCGTCGACGGCCGCGTGCGCGTCACCGGCCGCATCGACAACGTCATCGTCTCCGGCGGCGTCAACGTCTCGCTCGACCGCGTCGAGGCGATCGTGCGTGAGGTTCCCGGCCTCGCCGACGCGGTCGTCGTGCCGGCGCCACACGCCCGCTGGGGGGAGGTCCCCGTCATCGTGACCGCCTCGCCGGTCGAGGCGCTGGACGCTGCGCGCGCGGCGGTCGAGCGCGAGCTCGGAGCTCCGGGGCGACCAGCCCGCGTCATCCGCGTCGAGACGATCCCGCGCCTGGCGAGCGGCAAGCCGGACCGCCGGGCGCTCCGCGCCCACGTCGTCTGAGCGGGGGGAGCACGGCCCGACTACGATGGGGCTCCGTGGCGAAGAACTCCAGGAATGTGAGCGGGAATCCGGCGAAGCGCGGGACGACGAAGGCGCCGCCGCCGAAGCCGGTGACATTCGGCGATTGGGTGGGCGCGGCGCGGCTGCGTACGCTGCCGCTCGCGGTGACGCCCGTCGTCATCGGCACCGGCGCTGCGGTCCTCGCGGACGTCGACCGTCAGTTCCACTGGGTGATCGCGCTGTTCTGCCTCGCCGTGTCGGTTCTGCTGCAGATCGGCGTGAACTTCGCCAACGACTACTCCGACGGCATCCGCGGCACCGACGACCTGCGCGTCGGCCCGGCGCGTCTGACGGGGTCGAAGCGGGTCCCCGCGAAGACCGTGCTCATCGTCGCACTCACGTTCTTCGGTCTCGCCGCGCTCGCCGGACTCGCCATCGTCATTCGCACCGAGCAGTGGTGGATGATCGCGGTCGGCGCGCTCTGCATCGTCGCGGCGTGGTTCTACACCGGTGGCCGCCGCCCGTACGGCTACAACGCCCTCGGCGAGGTGTTCGTCTTCGTCTTCTTCGGGCTCGTCGCCACGCTCGGCACGACGTGGGTGCAGGCGCTGTACCTGCCGCAGGAGGCGTGGTTCGGCGCGGTCGCGGCCGGGCTCCTCGCGTGCGCGGTGCTGCTCGCGAACAACCTCCGCGACATCGAACAGGATCGCGCGGCCGGCAAGCGCACCCTCTCGGTGATCATCGGACCGCTGGGCACGAAGATCCTCTACACGCTGTTCGTCGCAGCGGCGTACGGCATCGCCGCGTTCATCGCGCTGCTGTATCCGATCGCGTGGCTGTGCTTCTTCGGCCTCGTCGCCGTCGGCCCCGCGATCGCGATCGTGTGGAGCTTCCGGGTGCCGCGCGAGCTCGTCACGGCGCTCGCGCTGACGTCGATCAGCTCACCGATCTACGGAATCTTCCTCGCGTGGAGTTTCATCGGTTAGACGCGCATTCGCCTCGTTCTCGACGTCCTCGTCGATCTCGCGCGCGGATTTCGTCGTGCGGCGGCGCTCATAGAGGCCTTCGGACATCTCCGAGCGCGGCTTCTGCAGGAAGATGATCGACAGGCTCACGCCGATGAGACCGGCGAAGAGGATCGCGAGCCACCACATGTTCCAGAAGGCCGGGAACAGCATCATGATGCCCAGCGGCACCAGGAAGAACGCCAGGCGCAGCAGCGTGTAGGTGATGACGGAGCGGGCCTTCATACGACCATTCTAGATTCCGCGCCTGACAGCGGCCGGGACACACGAGGAGGGGCGTCGCACCAGCCGGTGCGACGCCCCTCCTCGTGTGAGCGGAGAATCAGGCGACGGCCGAGAGGAAATCCTTCGTGCGCTGCTCCTGAGGATTGTCGAAAATGTCGGAGGGTGCCCCCTCCTCGACGATCCGCCCCTTGTCGAACATGAGGACGCGGTTCGACACGTCGCGCGCGAACTGCATCTCGTGCGTGACGATCAGCATCGTCACGTCGGTTGTCTCCGCGATTGTGCGGAGGATCCCCAGCACCTCGCCGACGACCTCGGGGTCGAGCGCGCTCGTGACCTCGTCGAGCAGCATGATCTCAGGATCCATCGCGAGGCACCGCGCGATCGCGACGCGCTGCTGCTGTCCACCTGAGAGCGACGTGGGGTGCGCGTTCGCCTTGTCGGGCAGGCCGACCTGTTCGAGCAGCTCGTGCGCCCGCTTGGTGGCTTCCGCCTTCGACCGTCCCAGCACATGCACGGGAGCCTCGATGATGTTCTCGAGGACCGTCATGTTCGGGAACAGGTTGAACTGCTGGAACACCATGCCGATGCGCTTACGCATCTGGGCACGCTCCTTGTCCTTGATGACGACCCGCTTGCCATCGCGCTGGCGGTGCGTGAGCGGATTTCCGTCAACCAGGATGTAGCCGTCCGTCGAGTCCTCGAGGGTCATCACGAGGCGCAGGATGGTCGTCTTCCCGGACCCACTGGGACCGATCAGCGTGACGCGATCGCCCTTGCGGACCGTGAAGTTGAGGTGGTCGAGCACGGTGTTGTCGCCGTAGCGCTTCACGATCTGCTCGAAGCGGATCGCGGGGACCTCGCCCTCCGCGAGTTCGACCGCACCGGTGTGAGTGTGGGGTTCAGTAGACAAGACGCTTCTCCAATCGCCCAATGAGGAGAGAGGTGGGATAGCTCGCGACAAGGAACAGGATGCCCGCGACGATGAACACCTCGGTGAACCGGAAGGTGCCCGCGCCATATTCGCGCGCTGCACCGACCATGTCCATCACGGCGATCGTGACGAGGAACGGCGTCTCCTTGAACATCGAGATGACGTAGTTTCCGAGGGCGGGAACGGTTGCGCGCACCGCCTGCGGGATGATGACAGCGATCCAGGTGCGGCCCGGCGACATGCTGAGGGCGGTGGTTGCTTCCCACTGGCCCTTCGGCACCGCGTCGATTCCGGAGCGGTAGACCTCCGCCATGAAGGTGGCGTAGTGGATGCCGAACACCACGATGCCGACGGTGAGGCCGGAGATGCTCGGTATCGCGTAGTAGACGAACAGCAGCTGCACGACGATCGGCGTCATGCGGATGAAGTTCATCAGGAAGGTCACGATGCCCGAGATCGGCTGCGGCGCCGTGCGACGCACGAGGGCGATCACGAGACCGAGTACCGCGGCGATGATGCTGCCGACGACGGTCACGAGCAACGTCACCTTGACGAAGGCCGCGAGCATGTCTGGCAACGCCGCCCAGACGTGATCCCAGTTCCAGAGAGAGTCGTCGATCATGCTGCGACCCCCTTCGTGTCCGGGACCATCTTGAGCTTCTTCGCGCCACGCCCGAGCTTCGCGACAGCGCGCTTCTCCAGCAGTCCCATCAGCGTCGACAGGATGTATGCGAGCACGAAGTAGATGACCAACGCAACCGTGTACGCGAAGAAGACGTCCGTGTCCTGGCGCAGGTCGTTGAAGACCTTCGTCAGCTCGACGATCGTGATCGTGTACACAACGGCCGTTCCCTTCAGAAGCTGGATCAGCAGGTTGTTCAGGGACGGGATCATCAGCGCCCATGCCTGCGGGAAGATGACGCGCACCATGCGCTGCGCGGGCGACATGCTCAGTGCGGTCGTGGCCTCCCACTGTCCCTTGGGTACTGAGTTGATGGATCCGCGTACGACCTCCGCGCCGTACGCACCGTAGTTGAGGCCGAGCCCGATGAGGCCGACGACAAGGGGAGGCAGATCGAGGTTGAACGGCGGCAACGGCAGCACGAAGAACAGGAAGAACAGCTGTACGACGAGCGAGGTCCCGCGGAAGAATTCGATCACGACGCGGGCGAACCCGCGCAGAAACACGTTTCGGACCCGGGCGAGCAGGCCGAGTCCGATGGCGATGAGAAGCGCGAGGACGGCGCCCCCGACGGTCAGCTCGACGGTGATCAGGAGACCGTCGAGGACCTGCGGGAGGCGCCGTCCTAGCGTTTCGATGTAGTCAGTCACGACTGGGGTATCGATTCCTGCTTACTGCAGCTCTTCGAGATCGCCGGAGCAGAGCTGGTCGGTGGTGAGGTCCTGCGGCGGCAGGTTCTCTGCCGAGAAGCCGAAGGGCTCCACGAGGCCGAGGTACGTCGACTCGTCGCCCGTGACGTTCGCGAGCTCCTCGTTGTACGCCTCGAGCAGGTCGGTGTCACCCGGGCGGAAGACGGTGGCACCGGCACCAATCTGCTTGATGCCGTCGATCTCCTGCACGAACGCACCGGTGGTCTCGAGGTCGTCCATGTCCTCGGTCATCCACGCCAGCGACACGGCGGTCAGCGCGAACGCATCGGCACGGCCGGCCTGTACGGTCTCGAGGCCAGAGGCCGCGCCGTCGACCTGGACGACGTTGCTGTAGCCGCCGAGCTGGTCGACGTAGCCGTCCTCGATCGCGCCCGACTGCAGCGCGAGCGTGACGTCGCCGTCCGTCTCGAGGACCGAGTCGAGGTCCGTGAGGCCGAGCGGGTTGCCTGCCGGAACCGCGAGGGTCGTCGTGTACATGATCTCGGGGTCGCCGAACGCGGCCTGCTCGCAGCGCTCGGGGGTGATGGACATGCCCGCGCTGACCGCGTCCCAGCGGCCGGCGTTGAGGCCGGGGATGAGGTTGTCCCAGGCGACTTCCTCGACCTCGATGTTGTCGATGCCGAGGTTGCCGAAGACCTCCTCGTGGATCGCGATGGTCGCGCCCGTGGGCTCGCCCGAATCGTCGACCCAGGAGTACGGCTGCTCGCCGTTGATGGCGACCGTGATGGTGCCTTCCTCCTGCAGACGCTCGAGGGTGCTCCCCTCACCTTCAGCGCCGCCGCCGTCGCCACCTTCGGTGCCGCCGGACCCGCAACCGGCGAGGCCGAGCGCGAGAATACCGGCTCCCGCGATGCCCGCGGTCCACTTGGTGCGTCGAATCATGATGATTCCTCTCCGTGATGTGCTGTCACGCCCTGCGGGCGCTCGGTACAAGGGCAGTACAACCGTTTCACAATGTCGGCGCAAGGGCAATCTTCTTGTCCGGTTGTCCTACACAAGGACACCCTGCGACAATGGGACAATCAACGGGTGAGAGAACTTCTTGATTCCAGGAGGGATCACGTGTCGAAGCCGGCTTCGCGTCTCAACGCGGCACGCTCCGTCGTGCCCGTGTCGCGCATGTCGACAGTCGACCTGATCGTGATCGAGCTGCGCAAGGCGATTCTGGCCGGGAACCTGGTGGTCGGTGCCCCGCTTGGCGAGGTCGAGATCGCCTCCCAGCTGGGCGTGAGTCGCGGTCCGCTGCGCGAGGCCGCGCAGCGTCTCGTGCAGGAGGGGCTGCTCGTGTCTGTGCCCGGGCGCGGTATGCGCGTCCGGCGGATCCCGTCGGCAGAGGTGCCCGACCTCTATGAATCGCGTCTCGCGCTCGAATCGCACGCGGCGCGGCGCCTCGCCCAGCGCCCGGAGCCGACCCAGATCGCCGAACTCGAGGCGTGTCTCGCCCGGCTCATCGCCGTGAGCGCGGCCGATGCCGCGATGCCGATCGGTGACGCCGACCTCGCCTTCCACCGTCAGCTCGTCGATCTCGTCGGCAGCCGTCGGCTCTCGGCGCGCATCGAGACGCTCTTGGCGGAGACCCGCGTGGCGAGCCTGAGCGCCGAGGACGGCTTCCACGTGCGCCGGTCGGTGTCGCCGACCTACCGCGAACTCGTCGATGCGATCGCAGCGGGGGATGGGGACGCCGCCGCCGAGGCCCTCTCTCGTCAGTTCGAGGCCGCGGTGGCGCGCCTCACGGGGGAGGACGACTCCGCCGAGACCGTCGAATCGCCGACGGGCGACGAACCGCCGAAGTTCAGCCGCATCGAATCGTCGGAGTAGTCAGGTCCCGCCGATCTGCTCGGCAATAGACTGGTCTCGTGGGTCGACTCCTTATTCCTCTGGCACTCGTTGCCCTGGCGTTCTGGGTGTTCAGCATCGTTGACTGCGCCATCCAGCCGCCGACGCGGCATCGTGGCGCCTCGAAGCGGGTCTGGATCCTCATCACGCTGGTTCCGGTGATCGGCGGCATCCTGTGGTGGGTCATCGGCCGCTCGCGCGATACGCAGCCGCAACCGGCCGGGGGACAGCCGGTCGCGCCGGATGACGACCCTCGCTTCACCGCCTCCGATGAGCGCATCCGTCGCCTGGAGGAGGAGCTCGCCATGCTCGACGCCGAGGAGGCCTTCGGGTCGCCGAGCGTCGGCGACGACGAGGCGTCCGATGAAGGGGAAGCCGATTCCGACGAGGACCACGGAGACGGCCCACGAGATGAGCGCGCCTGACGGATCCTCGCCCGCGACCGAGGCCGCGTGCGCGCTGCTGGACGCCCTCGTCACGCTGGGGGTACGGCACATCGTCGTGAGCCCCGGCTCGCGATCGCAAGCGCTCGCGCTCGCCGCAGCGGATCTCGAACGGACGGAACGCGTTCGCCTGCACGTGCGCATCGACGAGCGTTCGGCAGGATTCACGGCGCTGGGCATCGGCCGCGAAACGCGCGTGCCCGCCGCGGTCATCTGCACATCCGGGACCGCGGCCGCCAACCTGCTGCCGGCCGCACTCGAGGCACACCATTCCGGGATCCCGCTGCTGCTGCTCACGGCCGACCGACCGCCCGAGCTGCGCGGCGTCGGTGCCAACCAGACGACGGATCAGCCGTCCCTGTTCTCTTCCTTCGCCCGCCTCGCGATCGACGCTCCTGTGCCCGACGGATCCGCCTGGCCGGCGCACGAGCTCGCGGCGCGCGTGTTCGTCGCCGCGGCGGGCGAATCGGTGCAGGGCGTCGCCCATCTCGATCTGCCCTTCCGTGAGCCGCTCGCCGGCGAGCTTCCGGAATGGTTCCGTAGCGGGCGCGCGCGCGACGCCGATGCCGTCATCGCGCAGGCGCGGGCGATGCTGCCGGATCCGCCCCGCCCCACCGTGCTCGACCGCGGCCCGCGCACGATCGTGGTGGCCGGGGCCGATGCGGGCGACGATGCCGAGATCCTCGCTCACCAGGGCGGATGGCCGCTTGTCGCCGAGATCGTCAGCGGGTCGCGATACGGTGCTCTCGCTGTGGCCGGCTATCGCGCGGCGCTCGCCGATCCGCACCTCGGTGGGCGCGTCGAGCGGGTCGTCGTCGTGGGCCATCCCACGCTGCAGCGCGAGACGGCTCGTCTGCTCGCCCGCGACGACCTCGACATCATCGCCCTCGCCGGAGCGGGCGAAGCTCTCGACCTGAACGGATCCACGCGCGTCGCGCACGCTGTGCAGATCGCGCCCGGTGAGGTCGACGAGGCATGGCTGCGCGCGTGGCGGGTCCACGGGCGCCAGCATGCGATCGACCTCGAGCCGCCCGCGCCGGATTCTGCCGGACTCGCGTCGACGGATCCGAAGACCCGGCTCGGTGCGGTCCGAGCAGAGCTCGAGGCCGTGCGCACACCGCTCGATCGCGCGCAGCTCGTGGCGGGCGTCTGGCGCGCGACGTGGCCGCACGACCGCCTCCTGTTTGGGTCGAGTCGCCTCGTTCGGGTCGCGGACGACGTGCTGCGCGGCAAGAAGGTGCCCGTGCACGCGAACCGCGGCCTGGCGGGTATCGACGGCACGGTCGCGACGGGCCTCGGCATCGCCCTGGCGAGTCAGCAGGACGGGGCGGCGGGCGTCACGCGCGTCCTCCTCGGTGATCTCGCGCTCTTGCACGACATCGGATCGCTCCTGTTCGCGGAGGGCGAGCCGCGGCCGCGGATCCAGGTGATCGTCGGCAACGACCGCGGCGGCACGATCTTCGACGGGCTCGAGGTCGCGGGCGTCGCGGATCCCGCGTCGATGATCCGCGTGCTGCTCACCCCGCCGTCGGTCGACTTCGCGCCACTCGCCGCGGCGTACGGCTGGGAGTATGTGCGCGCGGAGACGCGCTGCGAGCTCGATGTCGCGCTGACGGCGGCGATCTCCGGGCCGCAGCTCATCGAGGTGCCGCTCGAGCGATAGCGGATCGAGCGTGGCCGCGGGATCGGGCAGGATGGAGCCATGACGACAGCACGGCGTATCGTGATCGCCCCCGACAGCTTCAAGGGATCGATCCCCGCCGCAGAAGCGGCCGTCGCGATCGCTGAGGGGTGGGTGCGCCGCCGCCCGACCGACCACGTCGTCCTCCGCCCGATGGCCGACGGCGGCGAGGGCACGCTCGACGCGTTCGAGAAGGCCGTGCCGGGAGCCGAGCGCGTCCCCGTCCGGGTGACCGGCCCCGCGCGGGTGCCCGTCGATGCGTTCTGGGTGCGCCTGCCTGCGACGGACGCTCTGCCCGGAGGCGTCGGCGTCGTCGAGCTCGCGTCGACCTCCGGGATCGAACTGCTCGGCGACGACCGGCATCCACTCACCGCCTCGACGCTCGGCTTCGGGCAGGCCATCGCCGCCGCCCTCGATGCCGGGGTGTCGCGCCTGGTCGTCGGCATCGGCTCGAGCGCCTCGACGGACGGCGGTGTCGGGATGCTCACCGCTCTCGGTGCGCGGTTCATGAACGACTTCGGCGCCTCGGTGCCGCCCGGCGTCGACGGACTCGGCGAGATCACGACCCTCGACCTCACCGCGTTGCGTCCGCCGCCTGCCGGGGGCATCACCGTGCTCAGCGACGTGACCAACCCGCTGCTCGGAGAGACCGGAGCCGCCGCCGTCTTCGGCCCACAGAAGGGCCTCGATTCCGCCGGCGCCGCGCGGGCCGAGGCGGGACTCGCCGCGCTCGCTCGCGCGGCCGACAGCCTCGACCTCGCGGCCAGAGCCGGTGCGGGTGCCGCGGGCGGGACCGGCTTCGGCCTGCTCCTCTGGGGCGGACAGATGGTGCCGGGGTCCGCCGCGATCGCCGACCTCACCGGCCTCGCTCGCGATCTGGACGGTGCCGACCTCGTCATCACGGGCGAAGGCCGTTACGACGGCCAGTCGGCCGCGGGGAAGGCGCCCGCGCACGTCGCCGCGCTCGCCGCGGAGGCGGGGGCGCCGGTCGCCCTCGTCGCGGGCGTGATCGACGGCGATGCGAGCGCTTTCCGTCGCGCGGTATCGCTGACGGATCTCGCCGGATCCGTCTCAGCCGCGCTCGCCGAGCCCGACCGCTGGCTGCGCGAGGCGGGCGCGACGCTCGCCGACTGAGTCCGACGTCACGATGGTCGGGCAGTCGCGGCGCTTCCGGATCCGATCCTTGCGTCGCGAGGCGAGCGCCATGTATCGTCGAACCGGTTCGCATCAACGAGGTCGGAACAGGAGACGCCGTGGTCACCATCGGGGACGTCGCCCGCGAGGCGGGCGTGTCGCGCAGTACCGCGTCGTACGCTCTGTCCGGCAAGCGGTCGATCTCCGAGGAGGTGCGCCACCGCGTCGAGGAGGCCGTGCGCACGCTGGGCTACTCGCCGAATGCGGGCGCTCGAGCGCTCGCGACGGCGCGCACCCGGACGATCGGACTGCTCGCGCAGTTCTACGACGACGAGTTCGCGCCGGCCATGATGCAGTACATACAGGGTGTGTCCAACGTCGCTCGAGACCTGGGGTACGACATCCTTCTGGTGACGGAGTCCGACGGCCGCAGCGCGTTGCGCCGCCTCACCTCGACGCGGATGGTGGACGGCATCGTGCTGCTCAACGTCGCTGAGCACGATGAGCGGCTGCCCGTCCTCCGTGCGGCTGCGCAGCCCGGAGCGCTCGTCGGGCGGCCCGCCGATTGCGCGGGGGTCGACGTCTTCGACCTCGACTTCGAAGAGGCCGGCCGCCAGATGGTCGACCACCTGTATGACCTCGGACATCGTCAGCTGCTGCTGGTGTCACAGCCCGAACACGTCGTCGAGCGCGGCGGCGCCTACGTGTGGCGGCTGCAGAACGCGGCTGTCGAGCAGGCGCGTGTGCGCGGCATCCGGCTCGACACCGCGTTCGCCCCCGCACGCCAGCCCGAGGTGGGGCGCGCGGTCGGCGAGCTGCTGCAGGCGCACCCCGGCGTCACGGGCCTCCTCGTGAACAACGAAGCGGCCGCCGCTGCGCTGCCGACCGTGATGCACGAGCGCGGGCTGACCGTGCCGCGCGATCTGTCGGTCATCGGTCGCTACTCCGATGAGTTCGCACGCACCTTCTCGCTGCCCTACTCGGCCATTGAGAGCGCCCCCGATCGTCTGGGAGGGATGGCGGTGCGCGCTCTCGTGCGGCGGATCGAAGGGCAGACCGGTCACGATGACCCGCATATCGTGCACTACGTCTCTCCCGAACTCGTCGATCGCGGCAGTACGGCTGCCCCGCGACGGCGAACCTGACCGCACATCCGGACAGTCAGACCCACCACACCACAAATCGAACCGGTTCGAATAATCCGGTACCTGTTCAAGGAGGAACACTCATGAATCCCACCCGCACAGCTCTCGCCACGGCCACGGCGCTCGTCGCGGTCGGAGCCCTTGCCGCCTGCTCGTCCGCCGGAGGAGGTGGATCCGACGGCGGATCCGACGCCGCGTCCGCTACCTATACGTGGTGGGATCCGTATCCGCAGCATGAGGGCTCGTCCGACTGGGAACAGCGCGCGCAGCAGTGTGGTGAGGACGCCGGCGTCACGATCGAGCGCACCGCCTACGACACGACGGCCCTCACGAATCAGGCGCTGCTCGCCGCGCAGGAGGGGACGTCACCGGATATCATCCTGCTCGACAACCCGGCCGTCTCGACGCTTGCCGAGACCGGTATGCTGACGACGGTCGAGGAGCTCGGCCTCGACACGTCGGCGATCGATGAGAACCTGCTCGACGCGGGTGTGATCGACGGGTCCGCGTACGGGATTCCGGTCGGCGCGAATACGCTCTCGCTCTACTACAACGCCGACATCCTTGACGCAGCAGGCGTCGACCCCGCGTCGATCACCGACTGGGAGACCCTGACGACGGCGTTGACGAAGGTCGACGAAGCCGGGCATCGCGGCATCACATTCGCGGGAATCGGCACCGAGGAGGGCACCTTCCAGTTCCTCCCATGGTTCTGGGGTTCCGGCGCCGATCTCGAGCAGCTCGACTCGCCCGAGGCGGTCGCGGCGCTCGAACTGTGGACGACGTGGCTCGACGAGGGGTATGCGCCCAACTCCGTCATCGGCAACTCGCAGAACACCGTGTGGGAGGAGTTCCTCACGGGCGACTTCGCCTTCGCCGAGAACGGAACGTGGCAGGTCAACAGCGCCGCCGAGGCCGACTTCGCCACCGGCATCGTGCAGTTGCCTGGGCGCGATGGAGGCGTCGCGCCCGCACCGACGGGTGGCGAGTTCATCGTCGCCCCCGTGCAGTCTGATGACGCACGGTACGAGGTCACGCGCCAGATCGTCGAGTGCATGACGACGCCCGAGGGCTTCGTTGAGACGGCGAACACCTTCGCGTATTACATCCCACCGACAGCCGAGGGGCAGGAGCAGCTCCTCGTAGAGAATCCCGACCTCGAGCCGTGGGTGACCGCGGTACAGAACGCGAAGGGTCGCACGAGTGACGGGCTCGGGACGGATTACCCGCTGATCTCGGAGGCACTGTGGACGGCCGTGCAGAGCGCGCTGTCGGGCGCCGAGAGTCCCCAAGAGGCGCTCGAGGCCGCGCAGGCGGCCGCCGAAGCAACCACCAGCTGATCCGCGCACGAGAGAGAACCGATCCATGACCACCACCGCGACGCTCCTCGGGGTGCGGCGGCCGGGCGCGCGGCGCCACCGACGGCGGCTCGACGCGAGCCAGTGGGCCGCCGTCGGCTTCGCCGCGCCGCTCTTGGGCTACCTCGTCGTCTTCTACGCCTACCCGCTGTGGCGCAACATCGATCTGTCGATCCGTGATTTCACGATCCGCGCGTTCGTGCAGGGCGACGCCGAGTTCGTGGGCTTCGCGAACTACGTGGAGGTGTTCGGGTCGTCGACATTCCCCGTCGCCCTGGTGAACACCCTGCTGTTCACGTTCGGGTCTATCATCGTGCAGTTCGCCGTCGGCCTCGCGCTCGCGGTGTTCTTCCGGCAGAACTTTCGGCTGTCGAACCTGCTGCGCGCGCTATTTCTCGTCCCGTGGCTGCTGCCGCTGATCGTGTCCGCGTCGACGTGGGCGTGGATGCTCAACAGCGACAACGGAATCGTCAATTCGGTGCTTCTCGCCTTCGGTGGCGACCGGATCAACTGGCTCACCTCTCCCGAGACGGCCCTGCTGTCGGTCACGATCGCGAACATCTGGCTCGGCGTGCCGTTCAACCTCGTCGTCCTGTACTCGGGTCTCCAGAACATTCCGGAGGAGATGTATGAGGCGGCCTCGCTCGACGGCGCCGGATCGTGGCGGAAGTTCTCGAGCATCACGCTCCCGTTGCTGCGGCCCGTGTCGGCGATCACGCTCCTGCTCGGCCTCATCTACACACTGAAAGTCGTCGACGTGATATGGGTGATGACGGCGGGCGGCCCGGCTGGCGCGTCGACCACACTGTCGATCTGGGCGTACCAAGAGGCGTTCGGCACCGGGATGCCGTCGTTCTCGCCGGCCGCGGCCGTGGGCAACCTCCTCATCGTCATCGCACTCGTGTTCGGGTTCCTGCATCTGAAGCTCCAGCACCGACAGGGGGCCCGCTCATGACTCCTGACCGTTCGATTCGGCGCACCTGGTGGAAGACCGCCCTCGGCGTCGTGTTCACGCTCGCGATGCTGTTTCCCGTCTACTGGATGGTGAATGTCTCGTTCACTCGGACCAGCGACCTGCGCCGCACACCGCCGCATTGGTTCCCCTGGGACCCGACGTTCGAGGGATACACGGCCGTCTTCGCGCAACAGCTCCCGGCTCTCGGAACGAGCCTGATCGTCGGCCTCGGATGCGTTGCGGTCACCCTCGTGATCGCGGCTCCGGCCGGGTACGCGCTCGCGCTGCTGAACCTGCGCGGGGGCGGGCCGCTCAACTTCGTGCTTCTCGTTGCGCAGATGATCCCGGCTGTCGTCATGGCGATGGGCTTCTACGCCGTGTACAACAGTCTCGGCCTGCTCAACACGGTCTGGGGGCTGATCATCGCCGACTCGACGATCGCGGTCCCCTTCGGTGTTCTGCTGTTCACAGCGTTCATGGGAGGAATCCCGCGCGAGTTGCTGCAGGCGGCGCGCGTCGACGGCGCCGGGGCATGGCGCACGTTCGTCTCGATCGTGCTCCCGATGAGCCGCAACTCGATGCTCACGGTCGCGCTCTTCGCCTTCCTTTGGGCGTGGTCGGACTTCATCTTCGCCTCGACCCTCAATCGCAACGGCGACCTCATCCCCATCACCCTCAGCATCTACAACTACATCGGCAACAACACGACGCAGTGGAACGCGATCATGGCGACCGCTGTCGTCGCGTCCGTACCTGCTGCCGTCCTGCTCGTCATCGCCCAGCGCTACGTCGCGGCCGGTGTCACGGCGGGCGCCGTCAAAGACTGACAAGGATTCTTCGTGACGATCGACATGACATGCTCCGGTTCTCTCGCCCGCCCCGTGGACGCACCGGGAACGCGACGCGGAATCGGTGTCGGCGAGATGCACCTCGACGGCGGTTTCTGGGGCGCGCGCCAAATGACCAACGCGCGCGCCACACTTCGGCACTGTTACGACTGGATGGAGCGACTCGGCTGGCTCGCGAACTTCGATCGCGTTGCGAGCGGCTCAACAGGAGACGATCGCCCCGGCTGGCAGTTCTCCGATTCGGAGGTCTACAAGCTGCTCGAGGCGGTGGCCTGGCAGCAGGGGCACACGCCGGATCCGGCGGTCGAGAGGATCTGGGCGCAGCTCGTCGATCGGATCGCGGCCGCGCAGGACGACGACGGATACCTCAACACGTGCTTCGGCCACGCTCACCAGCCGGCGCGCTACTCCGACCTGTCGATGGGGCATGAGCTCTACTGCACGGGCCACCTGCTGCAGGCCGCTGTGGCGCGTGTGCGCACCCACGGTGAGGACGAACTCGTCCGTGTCGCCCGCCGTGCCGCCGACCACGTGTGCCGTGAGTTCGGAGCGAACGGGCGGCCGGGCATCTGCGGGCATCCGGAGATCGAGGTCGGACTCGTCGAGTTCGGTCGCGCGCTCGGCGAACCGACCTACATCGAACAGGCGCGCCTGTTCGTCGAACGCCGCGGACGCGGAATCCTTGCCCCGATCGCGCTGCTCAGTCCCGCGTACTTCCAGGACGACGTTCCGGTCCGCGACGCCGACCATTGGCGCGGTCACGCGGTGCGCGCCCTGTACCTGGCGGCCGGCGCACTCGATGTCGCGACGTCGACGGGCGACCGCGAGCTCGTCAGTGCGATCGAACGCCAGTGGACGAGTTCGGTCGAGCGTCGCACGTACCTCACGGGGGGTATGGGCTCGCGTCATCAGGACGAGGGCTTCGGCGACGACTGGGAGCTCCCCTCCGATCGCGCGTACTGCGAGACCTGCGCGGGCGTGGCCTCGGTCATGGTGTCGTGGCGCCTCTTGCTCGCGACGGGCGAGGCGAAGTACGCCGACCTCATCGAGCGAACCATGTACAACGTCGTCGCGACGTCCCCGCGCGAGGATGGTCGCGCCTTCTTCTACGCCAATCCGCTGCATCAGCGCGAGCCCGGCGGTGATGTACGGCTGGACGAGGTCAATCCGCGGGCCGAGGGTGGGATCCGCGCGCCCTGGTTCGACGTGTCGTGCTGCCCGACCAATGTCGCCAGGACGCTTGCCTCCTGGCAGAGCTACGCGGTTTTCGTCGACGAGTCGGGTGAGGATCCGGTTGTGACGATCGCGCAGTACGCCGCCGGCGCGATGCACGTCGCAACGGAGCGCGGCACACTCGCCGTGGACGTCGAGACGGCGTATCCCAAAGAGGGCGTCGTGCGCTTCCTGGTCCGCGAGGCGCCCGCCGGACGCGTCGGGCTTCGTCTGCGCGTACCTCACTGGGCCGATGGGGCGAGCATACGCAGTCACGACGAGGCCGTGACCTCGTGCGCACCGGGCTGGATCGATGTCGTGGGTCCGGTAGCGGCCGGTGATGAGATCGTGCTCGACCTTCCCGTGCGGCCGCGCTTGACCTGGCCGGATCTGCGCATCGACGGCGCCCGAGGAACGGTCGCGGTCGAACGCGGACCGGTCGTGCTCTGCCTCGAATCGGTCGATCTGCCCGACGACGTGTCGATCGACGGTCTCGCCCTCAGCGTCGATTCTCTGCCGACGGATCGAGGCGACGGCGCGATCGTCCACGCTCGCACCGTGTCCCTGCCCGCGCACGGAGACGGTCGGCCGCCGTTCGTCTCGGCGCGCCCGAATCCCGGTCGCGGGGACGCGCGACACGAACGCGCGTTCGAGGTGCCGCTCATCCCGTATCACCGGTGGGCGGAGCGTGGCCCATCGACGATGCGCGTCTTTTTGCCCGTGGCCTGAAATGCCTCGGGGACACTCAGCGCGCGCCGTCGCGCGAACCGGTTCGATGAAAGGAAGCTCCGCTCCGCAGTACCACGGCCCCTGAGGCCGAGCAGTTGACGACGCCGGCGTGCACCGCACGACGGATCCACGAACACATGGAAGGCACTCGATGATGAGGACGACACCTTTACGGCGCCGATCACGGCGGGCGGCCATCGCCCTGCCGGTCGCGCTCACGCTCGTCTGGACGCTCAGCGGCGCGTCGTTTTTCGTCGGGAACTATCTCGCGGGCCGCTGGGCGAGAGGACCGGTGCGTCGGCGGTGCGGGCTCCTCTGGGGCGGATTGGCGGGCGCGGCCGTCGCGGTCATCGTGGTCTTCACGACGAACAATCTGCCCGTAGCACTGGTCGCGACGACGGGGATGGGCTTCAGCCACGCGATCGTCGCGGCCCTCGTTACGACGATGATTGCAGACCGCGGGGGAGACCTGACCGCGCCCGCCTACAGCATCAACGCCGCAGGCATGAGCCTCGGCGTCTTCGCGGGCGCCGTCATCGCCGGGGTCGGGCTCAGCGTGGCCGGAAGCCTCGGCATGGGGATATCGCTGTTGCTCCCCAGCTTGCTCGCGTTCGTGCTCGTCCCGGCTGCCTTATTCACGACCGTGGAGTGAAGAGTCGTCGAGGTCCTACAGCTCGAGCGCGTCGAGCACGTCGAACCACGTGTGCGTCGTCGCCTCGTTGAAGGGCGCGGCACGCTCGGTGACTTTGCGCTTGAGCTCCGCGGCGACGATCTCGAGACGATTGACGACGTGCAGGGGGTAGCCGTATTCGATGCGATGCTCTTCCCACTCGTCCTCGTCGTCGATGTAGATGCCGCGCTGATCAGTGCGGCGCACGACGTCGAGATCCATGTCGATCGCGTGCGGCTCCTCACCGTCCCAGCGCGCATCCCACGCGACGTCGATGTAGATTCGCGTGCGCTGCGGAGGCGCGTTCACCGTGAGGATCCACTCGGCGCCGTGATCGCTGCCCGGCTCGGGATCCGGCAGCAGCATGACGCACGACGTCTTCAGCAGCGTGTCGCGTCCGGGACGGTGGCTGCGCCACCCTGCGCACTGGCCGAACCACGATCCCCACTCGTCGCGACCCAGGTAGACGACCTCGTGGATCCAGTGCGGCGCTCCGTCCCATTTTCGCCAGTTGATGTGCGTTTTGGCTCCGGGTCGGATCGAGGTGGTCATCCTCCGAGAATATGACCTCGCCCGTCTCCCAGGCGGAATGAATCCGCTCCTCAATAGGATCGGCATCGTGACCGAACCGCTCTCGCTGCCGATCCTGCAGGCGACCACACGAGAGATCGACCCCGTGGACGCGCTGCTCTTCGCCGACCCGGCAGATCCTCTCGCGTGGACACGAAAGGGCGATGGACTCGTCGCCGCCGGCCCCGACCTCCTGCACATCGACGTGGCCGAAGAGGGACGCATCGCGGCGCTCGCCGACCTCTGGCGCGCGCTCTCGCAAGCCGCCGAGGTGGACGACGAGGTGCGCGTGCCCGGCACGGGCCTCATCGGGTTCGGCACCTTCGCTTTCGACGATGCATCCGAGCGCCCCTCGACCCTCATCGTGCCGTCGGCGCTCGTCGGCTGGCGCGGCGGTCGCGCGTGGCTCACGCGGATCCGCGTCGCGGACACCCCCGCCCAGCTCGCGGAACCCGCGCCCGTCGATCTCGGCGGTGCGTGGTCGGCGACGCTGGGGCCCGGGGCCATGGATCCGCCCGCTCACGAGGCCGCCGTCCGTCGCGCTCTCGCCGTCATCGAGGCGGGCACGGCCGAGAAGATCGTCATCGCCCGCGACCTCGTCGGAACCGTTCCCGCCGGCGCCGACCTGCGCCGTCTCGTCCGCTCGCTCGCGACCGACTACCCCGACACGTGGACGTTCGCCGTCGACGGGCTCATCGGGGCCAGCCCCGAGACGCTCGTGACGGTCCGGGACGGAGCCGTCTCGGCTCGCGTGCTCGCCGGAACGCACGCACGCGGCGCAGGCCTGCACGAGGATCAGCTGGTCTCGAGCGAGTTGCGCGCGAGCACGAAGAACTCCGCCGAGCACCGCTTCGCCGTCGACAGCGTTCTCGACACGCTCCGGCCGCACGTCAGCGACCTGCGCGCCGCGGACGAGCCGTTCGCGCTCGAATTGCCGAACCTGTGGCACCTCGCGACAGACGTGAGCGGCACCCTCAGTGACGGCGCCTCGGCGCTCGACCTCGTGCGCGCGATGCATCCGACCGCGGCGGTCGCCGGAACCCCCACACACCGCGCGATCGAGGAGATCCGCCGCATCGAGCCGTTCGACCGCGGGCGCTACGCCGGCCCCGTCGGGTGGATCGACGGTGATGGCGACGGCGAGTGGGCGATCGCGTTGCGCAGCGCACAGTTCGACCCCCTCGAGCCGGCGGCGACGACGCGCACCGTGTCGGCGCACGCGGGCGGCGGGATCGTCCGTGGATCCGTGCCCGACGCGGAGCTCGACGAAACGCGCCTGAAGTTCCGCCCGATCGTCGACGCGCTCGCCTAGGGCGTTGCTCGCGACGGCTCCAATTATGAGACACGCCCTCGGGCCGACCGCCCGCGAATAGGATCGCTCCATGACCTCAGCGCAGCGCGCCGACCTCGACAAGGATCCGCGCACCGTCAGCAGGATGTTCGACCAGGTCGCCGAGCGCTACGACCTGACGAACGTCGCGATGACCTTCGGACTCGACGCCGTCTGGCGTCGCGCGACGACGAACGCGGTTGATCCGCAGCCGGGCGAACGGATCCTCGACCTCGCGGCCGGCACCTGCCGTTCGTCCGCGTCGCTCGCGCGCCGCGGCGCGGAGGTCGTCGCGGCTGACTTCTCGCCGGGCATGCTCGCGCAGGGACGCCGCCGGTACGCCGATGTGCGCGGGCTGCGTTTCGTCGAGGCCGACGCCATGGCACTGCCATTCGACGACGGCGAGTTCGACGCCGTCACCATCTCGTACGGTCTGCGGAACGTGCAGCAGCCGAAGGTCGCGCTCGCCGAGATGCGGCGCGTGACGCGGGAGGGCGGGCGCATCGTCATCAACGAGTTCTCCACCCCGCCGAGCCGTCTCTTCCGCGTGCTGTACCGCTTCTACAATGACGTCATCCTGCCGCGCGTGGCGCGCGTGGTCGGGTCGAACGGCGACGCGTACGACTATCTCGGCGAGTCGATCCGCGCCTGGCCCGACCAGCGCGAGCTCGCGGCCTGGATGCGCGAGGCCGGATGGACCGACGTGGCCCACCGTGATCTTGCGGGCGGCATCGCCGCGCTGCACCGCGGGTACCGTCGCACGGCGTAACAGCCCAGGTGCCGACGGGTAGGCTGGTCGGGTGACTACGGGCCCCGTTTCCTCGGGCTCGCGCCTGGCGAGCCGCTTCGGTCTCAGCGACCGCATTTTCGTCGGCCGCGCGGCCCAGCGTCTCGCGCGGACGATCGAGGCCGGGCTCGAAGAGGTCGAGCAGGCGATTGCCGCCGAACTCGGCAGCGCCGACCCCCTCGTCGACGCGATGAGCCGCTACCTCTATGAGGCCGGCGGCAAGCGCGTGCGGCCCATGCTCGTGATGCTCACGGCCCAGCTCGGCGAGGGCTTCTCGCCCGCCGTGCGCGACGTGGCCGTCGCCCTCGAGCTCATGCACCTCGGTTCCCTGTACCACGACGACGTCATGGACGGCGCCGATCGCAGACGCGGCGTGCCCGCGGCGCACCGCGTCTGGGACAACTCGACCGCGATCCTCACCGGCGACCTGCTTCTCGCGCGAGCGAGCCGCGTGATGGGGCGCCACGGCGCAGAAGCCGTCGACCTGCAGACCGAGACGTTCGAGCGCCTCGTCATGGGGCAGCTGAACGAGACGGTCGGCAACCGTGAGGACGAGGATCCGATCGACTTCTACCTGCGCGTGCTGTCCGACAAGACCGGCTCCCTCATCGCGGCCGCCGCCGGCGCCGGCGCCTTCTTCGGAGGCGCGAGCGAAGAGTACCGAGACGCGCTGCGCACGTACGGCGAGAAGATCGGCGTGGCCTTCCAGCTCGCCGATGACGTGATCGACCTCTCCGCAGACCCCGAGGAGACCGGGAAGGTGCCCGGCACCGACCTGCGCGCCGGCGTCGTCACCATGCCCTACCTGCTGCTCGGCGCGAGCGACGACCCGCGCGACACCGACCTTCGCGCGCGCATCGACGCCGGTGTCGCGCGGATCCGCGCCGGAGAGGATCCGTCGATCCTCGACGGCGAGCTCGCCGAGCTGCGCGAACACGACGCGACAGCCAGAACGGAAGCGCTCGCGGTCTCCTGGACCAACGAAGCCGTAGCGGCCCTCGCCGTCCTGCCCCGCGGATCCGTTCGCGACGCGCTCACGCGATTCGCGCGGCACCTCGCCGAGCGAGCCAGCTGACGTCCACGCCGAAACACGAGAAAGTTCCTCACCTATGACGAAGCTTCGCCTTGCCATCGTCGGAGCCGGCCCCGCCGGCATCTACGCCGCGGACATCCTCCTGCGCACCGAGCGCAGCTTCGACGTGTCGATCGACCTCTTCGAGCGGCTCCCCGCCCCGTACGGCCTCGTGCGCTACGGCGTCGCACCCGACCACCCGCGAATCAAGGGTGTCGTCGGCGCGCTGCGCGGCGTGCTCGACCGCGGTGACATCCGCGTGTTCGGCAACGTCGAGTACGGCACCGACATCACGCTCGACGACCTGAAGCGTCACTACCACGCGGTGATC
>DWXU01000266.1:0-7652 GCA_019119065.1 Candidatus Microbacterium pullistercoris
GTTGCGGCAACGACTCCTCGTCGACAATCCGCGTCGGCTGTACTGGCCGGAGGAAGGCTCATCATGACGAAACGCGAGCGCGCACGCACGGGAGCAGCCGGGCCGGTCGCGGCACCCCTCCACGGAGGCACACGATGAAGGCCCTGACCTCGATGGCGACGCGCCACCTGCTTGCGGAGCTGCTCGCGGGTCACGGGGCCGAGCTGACCGCGACCGGAGGCGTCGATGCCGAGCAGCGCGTCTCCGGCGGCGAGGCCGTCGACCTGGTCTTCCTCTCATCCGCGGCCCTGACGCGTCTCGCGGCTGGCGGCGCCGTCGATGCCGAGACGATCACGCCCCTCGTGCGCTCTGAAGTGGCGGTGGCGGTGCCCTCCGGATCCGATGAGCCGGCCGCGCAACCAGCCGGCACGGCTTTCTCCGACGCGCAGCGCCTACGCGATGCGCTGCGAGCGGCTCCGTCCGTCGGCTACTCCACCGGCCCCAGCGGGAACGCGCTCGTGCGCATGATCGAGCAGTGGGGTCTGGCAGACGAACTGGGAGATCGTCTCCGACAGGCTCCCCCGGGCGTTCCGGTCGCGCGCCTCATCGCCGCGGGCGAGGTGGATCTCGGCTTCCAGCAGCTCAGCGAGCTCGTCGGCGAACCGGGTGTGCAGATCCTTGGGGTTCTTCCGGGCGACTGCGCGATCGAGACGACGTTCTCCGGTGCCGTGGCGACGACGGCAAAGGAGCCGGACGCAGCCCGCCGGATCCTCGCCTCGCTCGCCGCCATCGACGCCGAACCCGCGAAGCGACGGCACGCATTCCATCCCGCGTGAGGCGGCTCCGGGTCGTCAGTGACGCCCCTCCATCGCCGCGCGGTCGATCTCTTCCTGATTCTCGACGTACGGCGTGCCGTGGGTGTGGAACGTGGGCACGGTCTTCATGCCCCAGGCCTGACCCTTCGCACGCTCCGCCTCGGACCATTCCACGACCGGCCAGTCAGGATCGAGCAGCAGGCGCGCCTGCGCGTTCGCGAACTCGATCCGGTTGCCACCCGGCTCCCACACGTACAGGAAGAACGTCTGGTTGATCGCGTGCTTGTACGGTCCGTATTCGATGAAGATGTCGTTCTCGAGGCAGATGTCGGCCGCGCGCAGGATGTCCTCCCGAGAGTCCGGCGAGAACGCGAAGTGGTGGAACCGGCCGCGCTCCCCCGTCCAGTCGCTCGAGTAGACCACGTCGTATGACTTCTGGTGGAAGCGGAACCACCGAGCCGCGTAACCGCCCTCGTCGAGCCGCACGCGCTCCGACTCGCGCGACATCATCACGTCGCTCCAGAACTCACCCGCGGCCGTCACGTCCGAGGCGAGATAGTTGATGTGGTCGATTCGGCGCGCGTTGATTCCGCTGCCCGGGAACGCCGACGCCTGGTTCTTCAGGGCAGGGCGGTCCGTGTCGTCCGGCACGTAGTGCTCGGTGTCGTAGTAGAGGGCCATCACGTGCCCGTCGGGATCCTGGAACTCGTAGGAACGGCCGACGCCCACCTCGGGGTCGCGCCACCCGTGGCCCAGCCCCGTCCGCTCGATGGCCGCGACACGTCGCGACAGCGCGTCTTCGGAAGTCGTGCGCAGGAGGGTGCGTCCGACGCCGTTCGTGTCGGAGGCCGTGAGCTTCAACGAGTAGCGCTGGTACTCGTCCCAGCAGCGGAGATAGGCCGAGTCGCCGATCCGCTCGACTTCTCTCATCGCGCAGATGTCGCGGAAGAAATGGAGACTCTCTTCGAATCGCGGAGTGTAGAGCTCGATCGCCCCGAGGTGGGCGAGATCGAAGTTCTCTTCAACGGCCATGGAAGGTCCTCTCTGACCTGGTGACGGGGTGAATGACGGCGAATCTCGGCCGCGCACTGGCCAATCTACGGTCCCGCCCGCTAGATTGTCAACAATCTTGGTGACCAATGACATGTGCGCAGCGGGCGTCGTCCGCCCCGCGCACGGGAGGGATCCCGTGGCAGAGAACAACGACATCCGCCGCCGGCTGCGCGACGACATCCTGCGCGGCGACTATGCGCCACGCCAGCGCCTGATCGAGGCAGACCTGGCGAAGCAGTACGGAGCGAGCCGCTTCGCCTTGCGCAACGCGCTGATCCAACTCGAGGCGGAAGGCCTGGTCGAGTTGCAGCCGAACCGCGGGGCTCGCGTCCGCGAGATCACGGTCCAGGAGGCCATCGAGATCACCGAGATCCGCCAGTCGATCGAGGCGCTCGTGGCGGCGCGTGCCGCCGAGCGGGCGACGCCCGAGCAGATCGAGATCCTCCGCGGCATCGGTCGGGACATGCGCGTGGCCGTCGAGGGAAACGAGCTCATGGGCTACTCCGACCTGAACGTCACGCTCCACAGCATGCTGCGTGAGATCGCGCAGCATGGCGCGGCCGAGCGCATGCTCTCTCAGTTGCACGGCCAGATGGTGCGGCATCAGTTCCGCCTGTTCCTCGTGCCGGGTCGCCCGAGCACGTCCCTGCCCGAGCACCTTGCGATCATCGACGCGGTCTGCGCGGGCGACGTCGAGGCGGCGCGGGCGGCCATGGCGGCGCACGTCGGAAGCGTCATCGAGACGCTCCAGCAGTTCGCGCGCGTCGACGCGCGCTGACGAGGATCCGCCCGGGAAGCGTGGCCAGGCTCGCTCCAGCATCCGCGGGGACCTGGCCGCATCAGATGGATGCCCAACGATTGCCACGCGGCGTCCATGTCGTGGGAAGCTGACGGCATGGCGAACTCTCGGTCGGGCGACTCGATGACGACCCGCCTCGTCCGCGTGCTCGACACGTTCAGCGCAGAGCGCACCGTTCAAACGGTGACCGACATCGCCCGACGCGCGGGACTCCCGACCAGCACGACGCACCGCATTGTCGATGAGCTCGTGAGGGAAGGTCTCCTCGAGCGCGACGAGGGACGCCGGATCCGGCTCGGCATGCGGCTGTGGGAGTTGGCGCTGCGCGGATCCATGGCCCTGCGACTGCGCCAGGCCGCGCTCCCCCACATGGAGCGCGTCCAGACGGTCGTCCGAGAGCACACCCAGCTCGCGGTGCTCGAACAGGGTGAAGCGCTCTTCCTGGAGCGGCTGTCTCACCCCGCCGCCGGCGCGAACATCACCCGCGTCGCGGGACGGCTGCCGCTGCACGCGTCCTCGTCGGGCCTCGTGCTCCTCGCCCACGCGGATCCGCTCGTGCGCGAACGAGTGCTGTCCTCGCCCCTGAGCCCGGTGTCGGCCGAGACGCCCACCGACCCCGGGGGGCTGCGCCGACTGCTCGCCCGGATCCGCCGTGACGGCTACGTCGTCGCCCCCGGCACCGTCGAAAGCGTTTCCACGGGGGTCGCCGCACCGATACGCGATCGGGGGGAGGTCGTCGCCGCACTGTCGGTCGTCTTGCCGCGCGGCACCGCCCCCGACCTCGCCGTCGACGCGCTCGCGCGCGCGGCGACCGCGATCGAGGCGGACCTCAAATCTTCCCGTTGAACGGGATCGTACGGCCTCGCCGCGAGCTCCCGGTGCACACTTTCCCTCAGGGCGACATCGCCTCACCCATCAGCTCCACGTCGAAGGAGACGACATGACCACCTCGCTCCGCACCCAGGTCGCCATTGTCGGGGCTGGCCCCGCCGGCCTCGTCCTCTCGCACCTCCTCGCCGACTCGGGCATCGAATCGATCGTGCTCGATTCCCGCTCCCGCGCCGAGATCGAAACGACGATCCGCGCGGGAATCCTCGAGCAGGGCACGGTTGACCTGCTCGCGCGAATTGACCCCGACTCTCGCGTGCACTCCGTCGGCGACCGACACGACGGCATCGAGCTCGGATTCGACGGCGAACGCCATCGCATCGACTTCGCGGGACTCACCGGCCGCGGTGTATGGCTCTACCCGCAGCACGAGGTGCTCACGGACCTCCTCTCGTTGCGCCTGTCTCGGGGACAGGATCTGCGCTTCGAGGTGACCGCGCGGCGTGTCGACGACATCGATTCGGATCGGCCGCGCGTCATTGCCGCCGATCGCGACGGCGACGAGCTCATCGTCGAGGCCGACTTCGTCGTCGGTGCGGACGGCTCGCACTCCGTCGTGCGCGGGCAGGTCGCCGGACGGTCGTCCGAGGGCTACTTCCGCGAGTACCCGTTCGCCTGGTTCGGGATCCTGTGCGAGGCTCCCCCGAGCTCAGATGAGCTGATCTACAGCAACTCGGACAACGGCTTCGCGCTCATCAGCCAGCGCTCGCCCGAGGTCCAGCGCATGTATTTCCAGTGCGACCCGGACGCCGACGCGAATGAGATGAGCGAGGCGGAGATCTGGGACACGTTGCAGGCGCGCGTGCCGGGAACGACCCTCAACGAGGGCCGGATCTTCCAGCGTGACGTGCTGCGCTTCCGCAGCTTCGTCGCCCGCGAACTGCGTCACGGCCGAGCTGCCCTGGTCGGCGACGCCGCGCATACCGTGCCGCCGACCGGCGCGAAGGGCATGAACCTCGCGATCGCCGACGTCGTGCTCCTTTCCGCGGCACTCGAATCGCTCCTCGTGCGCCGGGATGAGGGGCCGATCGACGCCTATGCCGAGCTCGCGATGCGCCGCATCTGGAAAGCACAGCATTTCTCGTGGTGGATGACGAGCATGCTGCACATCGCCCCGGGCGCGAGCGACTTCGACCGCCGCCGCCAGGTCGGCGAGCTGCGTACGGTCGTCGAATCGGAGGCGGGCCGCACCTATCTCGCGGAGGCGTACACCGGCTGGCCGTTCGCGACCGGAGTCTGAGCGCTATCCGCACGCTCAGCGCGAATTCTGCCAGGTGGTCCAGGCGCTCGCGATGGTGCCGAGGACCGCGACGAGCGCCATGCCGAGCATCGCTCCGGCCATCACGCGCAGGCGCGTGACGCGATGGGCGACGGTGAGCCGCGCGATGACGAGGACGATGTAGAGACCGAGGACGACGGCGGCGCTTACGATGGCGACCGGGACTGCAGCCCCGCCCCGCACGATGATCAGCGTGAGCATCCCCGCCCCTGCCACGAGGAGCAGCCCGCCCATCACGAGCCAGATCGTCCCGGATGAACTCCGGAGCGCGGGTTGGTTCGTCACCTTGGTGGGATCGCGCCGAGGTCGGCGGCCGGTACTCATACGGCCCACCGTGCACGTCATCCGGTGGTGCGCGAAGGGGGTGGCGGTCCGCCGCGAACGCTGTTAGCCTCGCGGCGCATCCCCGTCGTCCACACGAGTACTCGCGGCTACCGCGACGACGCGCCGCAGCGCGTAGGCGATCACGACGACGCGCTGCAGGTCGCTCGGCGCCGAGCCATGGCACGCCCGCGAGGAGCGTGCCGACCCCGACGGCGAGCGGCAGCGCGATCGCGCCGCCGACGCCGACAAGCACCAGCGCCCACGCCGCGGCGAGACCCAATGCGACGCCGACGACTGTCTTGACCGCTGAGCCGAGTGACGAGGCGACCGTGGGAGTCATCGCGACAACCGCGCCGAAGGGCGCGTAGTAGGCGTACTCCGCCACGCCGCCCGCAAGCGCGCGGCCGATGAGCCACGCCGCGGTCGCCGCGACGGCCGTCTTTGCCACGAGCACCAGGCGTTCGGGACGTATGACGGTTCTGCTCGTTGCCAACATCCGTCGACCGAGACGCTTCGTGTCCATCGTGTTCGCAGCGCCTCCTCGTGCCCACTGGTCCGATGACCATCACGGCCCGGAGTCCGTCACGCTATCGGAACGCACGGGCCCCACGGAGAGGGTTGTGCTGGCGGTGCCCCCTGATGTAGGTGACTTCGAAGCTTCGGAGAGAGACGCCGACCCGTGCGGCTCGAGACGTCTCAGTCGACCTGCTCGCGTTGCGTCTCGATGAAGCGCACCTCGTCGTCGTCGAGTCGCTCACCGTCGCTCACCGGATGACCGGTGATCTCCTCGATCTCCGCGCGCACTTCCGTGGGGATCACCTCGCCCGGGTGCTCGCGGAGCGCGTGCTTCGCCCGCACCGAGAGTCGCGGCCACCACGTGTGGATTTCAGCTGACATCGGCTTCCTCTCGTCGCTGTCGCACACCGTGCGACGTGGCGCATCAGTATGACCGCGAGGCCCGTCGTCGTCAAGCCGCTCCAGAGCGTACGAGAGAATCGCGCACCGCACCGGCGATGCGTTTATCGCGTGGACCGGCGGGGAACTGCTCACGGCATGGACCGGATCGGATGGCACGGGCGGACCGGCAGCCGGTCGGCGGCTCGTGCATCCCGGCCACCCGGCGCTCCGGAGCGCCACGACGAAAGGAAGCGACAGATGAGGATCTCGATGGTCTCCGAGCACGCGAGTCCGCTCGCGTCCCCCGGCAGCGTCGACGCTGGCGGGCAGAACGTGCACGTCGCCGCCCTCGCGCACGCGCTGGCGGATCGCGGTCACGCGGTGACAGTCTTCACCCGCCGCGATGCGCCCCATCTCCCGGAGCGCGAGTGGCTCGAGCCTCGGGTCGCGCGCGACATGGACGCTGTCGTCGCCACCTGCTCCGATGAGGCCTCGGAGCTGCAGGCGATGGGGGTGCGCGCGCACCGCATCGCGATCGCCCCCTGTGGGGCCGACACGGCGCTCTTCCGGCCCGACGGACCGGTCGAGCCGAAGCGAGCGCCGTACCGCGTCGTGGTGGTCAGCCGCCTCGTTCCGCGCAAGGGCGTCGACCGCGCGATCGAAGCCGTGGGCCGACTGACTGCCGACGGCCGTCATGACATCGAACTGGTGGTTGCGGGCAGCTCACAAGAGGGCGGTGTCGATGCGGATCCGGAGATCGCACGCCTGCGGCGGCTCGCGGACAGAATCGGTGCGAGCGACATCGTCGACTTCCGCGGCCAGGTTCCGCGCGAGCACATCCCGGCGCTCCTCCGCTCGGCTGACGTCGCCGTCTGCACACCCTGGTACGAGCCCTTCGGCATCGTTCCGCTGGAGGCGATGGCATGCGGCACGCCGGTGATCGCCGCCTCCGTCGGCGGGCTCGTCGACACGGTCCTCGACGGTGTCACGGGAGCCCAGGTGCCGGCTCGCGATCCGCTGTCGCTCGCGGGTGCGATCCGTCGTCTGCTCGCCGACGACGAGGTGCGGGAGCGTTTAGGAAGGGCCGGGCACGACCGCGTCACGCAGCGCTACACATGGGATCGCGTCGCGGCGACGACGGAGGGCATCTACAGTGAGGCCCTCGCACGACCGCACCGCCGCTCGCACAGGCTCGAGCAGGTGGTCGCGTGACGATCACGCAGCAGACACGTACGTCGTCCGCTTCGCGGATCGACGGCCTCGCACGCCGCCACCTGCGCGGGCTCGCCGAGGTGCTGGCCGAGGCGGAGCGCCACGCGCCCACGCTCGAGAGCTGGGGCACACAACTCGCAGCGCGACTCAGTCGTGGCAGTCGCGTCCTGGTCGCGGGGAACGGCGGCTCCGCCGCTGAGGCGCAGCACCTCACCGCTGAACTCGTCGGGCGCTTCCGAGATGATCGTCCGGCGTATTCGGCGATCGCCCTCAACGCGGAGTCCTCGAGCCTGACCGCGATCGGGAATGACTACGGCTTCAACGACGTCTTCGCACGTCAGGTGCGCGCACATGCACGAACCGGAGACGTCGTGATACTGCTGTCGACGAGCGGAACGAGCGACAA
>DWXU01000267.1:0-6053 GCA_019119065.1 Candidatus Microbacterium pullistercoris
CTGGACAGGAAGGCCTCACCCCGCGGCGCGGGAGCGCGGTGCGATCACGACGTTGACGCCGCTCTGCCGGAGATCTGCGACGTGGCGCTTGTCGGTGGCGGCGTCGACGATGACGGCATCGAAGTCGGCGAGCGGCTGCATCGCGTGCAGCGCACGCTTGTCGAACTTCGTGTGGTCGGCGAGCAGGATCCGCTTGCTCGCGGCATCGAACATGGCACGCTTGACGTCGACCGTCTCCATCGTCTGATGGAACGCGACACCGTCCGTGATCGCCGAGGTCGACATGACGAGCACATCCGCGCGCAGGCCGGCGATCGCCGCCGTGGTGATCCGGCCCATGTAAGCGCTGCACCAGTTGTAGTACTGCCCACCGAGGCCCAGCAGGGTGATGCCCGTCACCGAGCGCAGCTCGTTCATGACCGTGAGCGTGTTCGTGATCACGGTGAGCGGGCGCTTCTCGTGCAGGTGCGGCACGAGGTGGAGAGTGGTCGTGGAGTCATCGAGCATGATCGCCTGCCCCGGCTCGATGAACTCCAGGGCTGCGGCCGCGATCGCACGCTTCTCCGCGAGTTCGCGGCTTGCACGGTACACGTCGCTTGATTCGACGAGCACCGTCGACAGCGCCGTGGCGACGCCGCGGTTCTTTCGCAGCAGCCCGCGCGACTCGAGCTCGTCGAGATCCCGGTGCACCGTCATCGTGCTGATCTCGAAGCGCTCGGCGAGGTCGGTGATCCGAATCGACCCCGCGGTCATGACGGCTTCCGTGATGGCGTTGCGCCGGTCGGTCTGTCGCTCCTGTCGCGACGCCCCGGTCTCGGGCGCCATCGCCTCGTCCGCTGCTGTCATCGTCCCTCCGGTCGTCAGTGTGGGCGTCCCGTGCCCGGCGGCGATGAGGCGATACGATGACCGACTCATCGCGCCCGACACGGGACGCCGGTGGTGTCACTCCTCGTAGACGAAGGGCGACACCATGTTGTCGACGTTATCGGGCGTGATCAGGATGCAATCGATCGCCTGCTTCTCCGTCTCGGGCGCCTCACCCGTCGTGATGAACTCGTCGGCCATCTCGACCGCGAGCTCGGAGAACTGCGCGACCGGCTGCAGCACCGTGTACGCCATCTCACCGTTCTTCACGGCTTCGACCGCGTCCGGGGCGCCGTCGAAGCCGCCGACGACGACACCGTCGAGCTTGCCGGCCTCCTTGAGCGCCGCGATCGCGCCGAGCGCCATCTCGTCGTTGCCCGCGAGCACGCCAGCGATGTCAGGGTTGGCCTGCATGAGCGCCTGCGCCTTGTTGTGGCCCTCCGTGCGGTCCCAATTGGCGACCTCCTGGCCGACCTTCTCGAGCTCGGGGTACTGCGAGATCACGGTCTCGAAGCCGTTCGAGCGGGTCTGCGCGTTGTTGTCGCTCGGTGCGCCGAAGAGCTCGACGTAGGTACCCGACTCCTCCATCTGCTTGACGTACTCCTGCGCGCCGAGGGCCGCGCCCTGGGCGTTGTTCGAGACGAGCTGCGCCTTCGCGATGCCCGACTCGTTGATCTCGGCGTTCACGAGGAACACCGGGATCCCGGCCTCGTCGGCCTTCTTGACCGCGCCGACCGAACCATCAGCGTTGGCGGGGTCGAGGATGATCGCCACCGAGTCGTTCGCGATCGCGGTGTCGATCAGCGTGTTCTCGGTGTTCGTGTCGCCCTCGTGAGCGCCGACGGTGGCCTCGTAGCCGAGCTCTTCCGCCTTGGCCGACGCGAGGTCGCCCTCGGTCTTCCAGTACGGGTTGGCCGGGTCGTTGACGATGATCGTGATGAGGCCACCGGCCTCGCCGCCGCCGCCGTTCGACTCGTCGCCGCCGCCCTCAGCCGGGGCTTCGGATCCACCGGATCCGCACGCCGTCAGCGCGAAAGCGAGGGCACCCGCCGCGAGGAGGGCACCGAGTGTCTTCTTACGCAACATGTGATGTGTCCTTTCTTGATGTTCCAGCAACGTTCATCGGTGCCGGATGCGCCGCTCAGGACTCCGCAGAGCCCGTCCCGGTCGCCTGACCGGTCACGGCGGGGTCTTTCTCGTTCTTGTCCCGACGGCTCTTGGTCGATCCGGGACGGCTGCGACGCCCGTACTGCAACGTGTTCAGGAGCACCGCGACGACGATCACCGCACCCATGAAGACCATCTGCCAGTAGGCCGAGACGCCCACGATCACGAGGCCGTCCGCGAGGAAGCCGATCACGAACGCGCCGAGGAGCGTGCCGCGCACATTGCCACGACCGCCGGTGAGGGCGGCGCCGCCAATGACGACCGTCGCGATCGCCGTCAGCTCGTAGGTGTTGCCCGCGTTCGGGTCGGCACTCGTGAGGGTGGAGGCGAGCACAAGGCCGGCGATCGCGGCGCACAGTCCCGAGACGACGTACACCCAGATCTTGACGCGGGTCGTCGGCACGCCGCTCAGCTCGGCGGCACGCTCGTTGCCACCCGACGCGTACAGCCAGCGACCGAACTTCGAGCGACTCAGCACGACGCCGAGCACGATCGCCACGATGATCATCACGATCACGCCGACCGGCACACCGAAGATGCGGTTGAACCCGAGCCACTCGAACCCGGTGTTGCCGAGCTCCTCGCGTCCCGAGAGGTTGTTGATCGTCAGGCCGCCGGTCATGAGCAGCGCGAGGCCGCGCACGACGTAGAGCATGCCGAGCGTCGCCACGAATGGCGCGATCTTGAATTTCGCCACGAGGATCCCGTTGACCAACCCGGCGAGCGCTCCAACTCCGCAGGCGATCAGCACCGTGACCGGCACGCTCGGGTAGATGGTCACCCCGAACAGATCGAGGGGAACCCCTCGCAGCATGAAGCCGGCGATCACCGCCGAGAAGGCGAGGGTCGACCCCACCGACAGGTCGATGCCGCCGTTGAGGATCACGAGAAGCATCCCGAGCCCGAGCAGCGCGTAGATCGCCACGTGGCTCGTCATGATGAGGAGGTTGTTCCACGTCAGGTAGTTCGGCGAGATGAGCGAGAACACCACGATGATCAGGACCAGCGCGAGGAACGCGCGACCTTCGAGCAGCAGCTTCGTGATGGAGAACTTCTTCCGGTTCTCGAGAATGGCACTGGTTGTCGTCGTCATTGTCTTTTCCGTCCGAAGGTCAGGCCTCGCCCGAGGCGGCCATGATCATGTCCTTGGTTGCGTCCGGCCCGAACTCTGCCGAGATCTGCCCGCGACTCATCACGATGATGCGGTGCGCGATGCTGAGGCATTCGCCGACCTCGCTCGTCGTGTAGACGACGCCGACGCCGCGGCGCGCGCGCTCCGACAGCAGCCGGAACACCTCCGCCTTCGCGCCGACGTCGATGCCGCGACTCGGTTCGTCGAGCAGGATGAGCCGGGGATCCGTCGCGACGATCTTGCCGATCACGACCTTCTGCTGGTTTCCGCCCGACAGGCCGCCGATGTTGAGGTCGGGACCGGGGGTCTTGACCGTGACGGCGTCGATGAGCTCCTTCGCCCGCGCCCGCTCCTTGCGCGGAGAGAGGCTTCCGCGCGTCATCGAGTCGTCGAGACTCGCGAGCGTGAGGTTCCGACCCACCGAGAACGTCTGCACGAGCCCGTCGCGCTGCCGGTCCTCCGGCACGAGGCCGACGCCGTGCTCGATCCGTTCTGCGATCGAGTCGCCGAGGATCGAACGTCCGTCGAGCAGGATCTCGCCCCGCTCGACACGTCCGCGGCCGGCGATCGTCTCGAGCAGCTCCGTGCGGCCGGCGCCCATGAGTCCGTAGATGCAGACGATCTCGCCCGCGCGTACCTCGAGGTCGAGGTCCTTCACGACCGCGCGCTCAGGGTTGTCGGGATCGAGCACGGTCACGCCGTCGACGGTCAGCACCGGATCGCCGAACTCGTACCCCTCGGGCGGCGAGCCGAGATCGAAGTTGTCGCCGACCATGTTGCGCACGATCCACGCGAGGTCGATGTCCTCTCGCTCGGCGCGCGCCGTCATGGATCCGTCGCGCAGCACGACCGCGTGGTCGGTGATCTCGAGCGCCTCTTCGAGGTGGTGAGAGATGTAGACGATGGCGACGCCGCGCGCGAGCAGTTCCCGGATGATCCCGAACAGGGTCTCGACCTCGGCCGCGGCGAGCGCGGACGTCGGCTCATCCATGATGAGGATGCGCGAGTTCACCGAGAGCGCACGCGCGATCTCGATGATCTGCTGCTGCCCGACGCGGAGGTCCGAGACGTACGTGTCGGGTTCGATGGCGAGGTTCATCTCCTGCAGAAGCGCACGCGTCTGACGCGCCTCCTCCGCATAGTCGACGCCGCCGAACGGCCGCATGATCTCGCGACCCATGAAGATGTTGTCCCGCACCGTGAGGTTCGGCGCGAGGCTGAGCTCCTGGTGAATGATCGAGATGCCGTGTTCGGCGGCCTCGATCGTCGACGAGAACGCGACCGGCTCGCCGCCGAGCAGGATCTCACCGGACGTGGGCTGCTCGACACCGGAGAGGATCTTCATGAGCGTCGACTTGCCGGCGCCGTTCTCACCGAACAGTGTGGTGACGGTGCCCGACCGGATCGAGAAGTTCACGCCCTTGAGCGCACGCGTGCCGCCATAGTTCTTGACGATGTCGCGCGCTTCGAGGACGACCTCATCGGTAGCCATCATCACCCCACCTCGAGCTCGACCGGCGTGAGGAGCCACGCCTGCGGGTTGATGAGCGTGAAGGCGCCCGTGATCGTGGCGGTCTTGCCCTCGAGGTTCTCGGTGTCGATGCCCTCGAGCACCGCGACCTTCATCTCGTTGTTCAGCGCCGCCGCCGCGTTCTGGTAGTCGATCTGGTTGGTGAACTCACCGAAGGTGATCTCACCGGAGGCGTCACGCAGCTCGGTGCCGTTGATGGCGGGGCCGGTCTGGACGCGCACTGTGAGGTCGTCGCCGAGCCCCTCGACCTGCAGGTCGTAGATGCCGGAGGATGCTTCGCCGAAGGTGCCCGTCACCGTGACGCTGAAGACGGGGCCGCCCGAGCTCTCGACCGCGTACTCGCCGACGGCCGCCTCCTGGTCGTCGGCGATGGCCGCCGCGAGCGTCTCGGCGTCGGCCGCGCGCTCCACGACCGCTTCCTGTACGGCCGGGAAGTTTTCGGCGCCGTAGGTCTCGGCGTTGAATCCCTCTTCGGCGCCCGGCAGCTCCGCACCGTACGGAACGACGCGGGTGCCGATCGCAACGAACGCGATCGCCGCGACGATCACGGCCGCGAGGATCCCCCGCTTCGCGCCCTTGCCGAGACCTTTGCGCCTCGCAGGCGCCGCGACGCCGCTCACAGAAGCACCCGCGACTCGGTGTCGTTCGGGCGGATCTGCAGCTTGCGGCCCTCGCCGCGGCGGAACATCTCGAGCGCCTCGGCGTAGTCGTCGAGCGTGAACGAGTGGCTGATCATCGCCCGCGCGTTGATCGCACCGGCCTCGAACATCTCGACCGCACGACCGAACGAGTTGAGGACCGCCATCGTGCCGACGATGGAGATCTCGTCACGGTAGATGCGGAACGGCGAGAACTGCGCCGTCTTGTCGGCGGGAGCGACGCCGAAGTCCTGGAAGTACCCGGCCGGCTTGACGCGGGTGAGCCCGTCCTGGATCGCGCGGATGTTTCCGGTGCAGTCGATCACGACGTCCCACTTGTCGCGGTCCGCGTCATCGGCGTTCGTGTAGCGCAGCTCGATGCCGCATTCAGCCGCCGTCGTGAGCCGGTCCGCATTGAGATCGACGATCGTCACGGTCGCCGCTCCCGCGCGGTGGGCGAGCTGCGCCATCAGCAGGCCCATGGTGCCGGCGCCGTAGACGAGAACATGGTCGCCCATGCGGCGCGGGAGCACGTCCCAGCCGCGGATTGCGCAGGCGAGCGGCTCGATGAGTGCTGCCTCGAAGATGTCCGTCTCGGGCTGCAGCCGGAAGACGTTCGTCGAGGGCGCCGTGAAGAACTGCTGCGCGGCGCCGTCGGAGGCGACGACGCCGAGGCCGTTCCATCGCGGGCACAGGTTCTGGCGGCCGTTGAGGCACTGCT
>DWXU01000268.1:0-9916 GCA_019119065.1 Candidatus Microbacterium pullistercoris
CTCTACCGCGACTACCAGGGCCAGCGGTACTGGTTCTGCTGCGCCGCCTGCGGCCCCCTGTTCGACGCCGATCCCGACCGCTACGCGAACGCCGCCTGACGGCACCTGGCTCCGCGCTCCCGTTGCGCGCACTCGCACGGGAGCGCGGAGCCGTCACCCGGTCTCAGGCCGGAACCAGAGGCCGATGGATGAAGGAGACGAGACCATGAGCAACGAGCCCTCGACACGTTCGGACGCGCACGCCGAGCACACGCACCATGATGCACCCGGCACCCACGCCGGTCATCACTCGCACGACCACCATCAGGGTCATAGCGAGGCTCCCAGTCGCCACGACGGCCATGACGCCCACGCGAACCACGAGGGCCACAGCGGACACGATCATGGGCATGCCGGTCACGGCGATCACGTCGGGCAGTTCCGACGCTTGTTCTGGATCATGCTCGTCCTCGCCGTCCCGGTCGTGGGCTTCAATGACATGTTCGCCCACCTCATCGGCTACCACCTGCCCGAAGCCGCCTGGGTCTGGTGGGTCTCGCCTGTGCTCGGCACGGTCATCTACTTCTGGGGTGGGTGGCCCTTCCTCACCGGCGGTCTGAGCGAGATCCGCTCCCGCAAACCGGGGATGATGCTGCTCATCGCGCTGGCGATCACCGTCGCGTTCCTCGCATCCTGGGGCGCGAGCCTGGGCATCCTGCACCACGAACTGAACTTCTGGTGGGAGCTGGCGCTGCTGGTGGTCATCATGCTGCTGGGCCACTGGATCGAGATGCGCTCCCTCGCCCAGACCACCTCAGCGCTGGATTCCCTGGCCGCGCTGCTGCCTGACGAGGCCGAGAAAGTCGACGGCGACGACGTGGTCAAGGTTTCCCCAGCCGATTTGGCTGTCGGGGATGTGGTGATCGTCCGGCCGGGTTCCTCGGTACCCGCCGACGGAAAAATCGTCGACGGGTCGGCATCGATGGACGAGTCGATGGTCACCGGCGAGTCCAAGACCGTGCGCCGCGAGAGTGGAGACCAGGTGGTCGCCGGCACCGTGGCGACAGATTCCGGACTGCGGGTCGAGGTCACCGCCACCGGCGAAGATACTGCTTTGGCGGGCATTCAGAAGCTCGTCTCCGACGCCCAGGCGTCCTCTTCTCGTGCGCAGCGGATCGCCGATACCGCGGCCGCGTGGCTGTTCTGGTTCGCCCTGGGCGCGGGCCTGATCACGGCCGCCGTCTGGTCGCTCGTCGGTCTGCCCGACACCGCCGTAGTCCGCACGATCACCGTGCTGGTCATCGCCTGCCCGCACGCGCTCGGCCTGGCGATCCCGCTCGTGGTGTCCATCGCGACCGAACGCGCCGCCCGCGGCGGCGTGCTCATCAAGGACCGTCTCGCGCTGGAGTCCATGCGCACCGTGGACGCAGTGCTGTTCGACAAGACCGGCACCCTCACCAAGGGCGAGCCGACGGTGACCGCCATCGACCCCGCCGGAGACCGGACCGAGGACGAGGTGCTGGCGCTGGCCGCCGCCGCGGAGGCCGATAGCGAGCACCCGCTCGCCCGCGCCATCGTCGGCGCCGCCCGCACCCGGGAACTCGACGTGCCCGCGGCCTCGGACTTCTCCTCCTCCCCGGCCGTCGGTGTCAAGGCCACCGTCGATGGAACCGTCATCGAGGTCGGCGGCCCGTACCTGCTCGAACAGCACGGGGCGGGTGAGCTCCCCGTCGCTGACACCTGGCGCGAAGAGGGGGCGATCATCCTCCACGTCCTCGCCGACGGCGAGGTCATCGGCGCCCTGCGACTGGCCGACGAGATCAGACCCGAATCCCGCGAGGCAGTCGACGCGCTGCACGCCGCCGGGGTGCAGGTCGTGATGATCACCGGCGACGCCCAGGCCGTCGCCGACACGGTCGCGAAGGATCTCGGCATCGACCGCGTTTTCGCCGGTGTGCGCCCGGAAGACAAGGCCGCCAAGGTCGCCGAGCTCCAGGACGAGGGCCGCAAGGTCGCCATGGTCGGCGACGGCGTCAACGACGCGCCCGCACTCGCCCAAGCCGACGTGGGCATCGCCATCGGCGCGGGCACCGACGTGGCGATCGGCTCGGCCGGCGTCATCCTCGCCTCCTCCGACCCGCGCTCGGTGCTCTCGGTCATCGAACTCTCCCGGGCGACGTTCCGGAAGATGAAGCAAAACCTGTGGTGGGCCGCCGGCTACAACCTCATCTCCGTCCCGCTGGCCGCAGGCGTCCTCGCCCCGATCGGGTTCGTCCTACCGATGAGTATCGGCGCGATCCTCATGTCCGCCTCTACTGTCGTCGTCGCCCTCAACGCCCAGCTGCTACGCCGACTCGACCTCACCCCGCAAGCCAGCACCACCAGAATCCTCGACCGTTCCGCATGACCATGCATCGGCCGAACCGCACCCGTTAGGAGGCCATCGATATGGACACCCCCACCATCACCGCCACCCCGGTGACTCACGGCTACATCACGGAGAAAGAGCGCTATCTCGCACGGCTCAGACGCATCGAGGGTCAGGCACGTGGCATCCACCGCATGATCGATGAGGACGCCTACTGCATCGACATCCTCACCCAGATCAGCGCAATCACTTCCGCCCTGGAGAACGTCGCTCTCGGCCTGCTCGATGACCACCTCAAGCATTGCGTCGCCGGAGCGATCCAGGACGGCGGTACAGAGGCCGAGGCGAAGCTCAAGGAAGCCTCCGACGCCATCACCAGACTCGTCAAGTCCTGAGAAGGATATTCATGAGCACTATCGTCCGTGTACTGCGATCAGCACGAAATTCGAGCGAGTTCAGCGTCTCGGTAAGCCGCTGTTGCGACGCCGTGAGATGGGTGATCACCGTGACCACGAGGACACGTAAGAACCTCGGATAGCGATCGGCCATGTCCCCGTTCCCGTTACTGCGAGAGCGCTGAGACCGGCATGGCACGCTACGATCCCTTGATCGCCCGAACACGCACTATCCATCAGCCGACTGGCCCCGTCGCCTATGACTGCGTGAAACTCATCGTCGTCCGCTCCGGGTCGGCAATCTTGTTCAGCGAGTTCGGCGAGCGGCCCGTCAGGATCGGCGACGTCATTCTCCTCGGTGCCAATGTGCTGTGCGGCAGCGAACCTGAAGGGCACATCACCGTCACGACGATCTATGCCGACACGGATTTCCTACTGGATCAGTTGTTCTGGCAGTATTCGGACCTTCTCCGCGACCGCCTAGAGGCTCAAGGGTTCGCGGACACGATTTACACCGACCCGGCCCAGGTGCTCCGTCTCGGCGAGGATCGGAGCGGGATGTTGATGCCCTGGCTCGACGAGCTCGTTGCCCTCAGCGTCGATGGCGTCTACAGGGAGCGGTTCCATCGGATGCAGGCGTTGTGGTTCTCGGTCATGGATCAGGTGGCGCCGTTCATCCGTATCTCTGATGCGCCCCGGGTTTTGTGGAGGCTCGGTTATCTGGAACCGGCTCCGATCGGAACCTGGTCGTGAGCGTAGCGGGTCGCGGCGATCGATGCCCAGTACGACTGCTCGAACTCGGCCGGCGGAACGTGCCCGATCTCGCCGTGGAGTCGCCGCTGGTTGAACCAATCAACATACTCCGCGACGGCGATCTCGACGTCGCGGATCGACGCCCAGCCGCCCTTCGGTCGCATCGCTTGACTCGCCCCGGCGTGTCCGGAGACTGGATTCATGGTTCATCGATGATGACCGCGTGTTCAATGGCCGCACTGTAGATCGCGCCTCGCCATCGCGAGTCTTCGCCCCAGTAGAGGAAGCGGAGTAACCGGATCCGAAGGCTGTCATTGCTGTTCAATATCGCATCGACGAAGTCGGGGATACTACGCCTCGAGTCGGGCACCCCGACAGGTTCCGTGCCTGGCGCCAATATTAGTTCTGGGCCACGGGTCTGGATCTTGGCGATGGCTGCGGCAACGTCGCCGCCTTCGATCTGTATGTAGGTCGCGTACGCGATGGCGATACCCCGCATGGTCATTGAGAGCTCGTCATTGAGGAGAATCGCGACCATCGCTGGGCTCGTCAGGTGGGCGGTGAGCAGGACGACGTCGGCGAATTCAGCGAGCTCTTGCTCGAGCGGTATGGGCTCGTACCTATCCTGACGCGGCCTCTCACGTTTCACACGGCGGAGGGCTTCCCGTGCAGATGACACGGCAAGGGAGGTGTACCCGATTCCGCGAGCGTGCAAGGTACCGTTCAGGCACCGTTGTGCGGACAGTTGGCGCGGGGTCAGTACGACCTCTGCGCCTCGCTCGTCTCCTAGGGTCCAGCGGCGGTGCCGGATGCATATCGGGCCGATGAGACGCGTCACCTCGACTCGTTCGCCGCGAGCACACCTGCGACACAGAATTGACGGTTGGAGCGCCTCACCGCGAACGGGTTCGCGATAATCCGTGGAAGCGCGATACTTCACGCCAGTGCGACTCCACTTTTCACGGAAGGGGTCCTTTGACAAACCCCCGAGTTCAGCGATGTATCGCAATCCCGGTGGAGAATCGACCTTTGTTCGAATCTTCGGATCGTGATGTCGCATGTGCAGCCTCGCGTCCGCCTCGGAGATGCCGTTCGCCCGGCACAGCCGCTGGAAGAAGCTCCTGGCGGTTTCCGCTGGGTAGTGAGGTATGCGGACTGGAAATGGCGACAGCACGATCGTCGCGCCCGGATCACTCGCGTCGCTGTCAGGGGCGTGCTGGTCATACATGAGGATCACCTTTCACCTGTTTCTGCATCAGGCCGCCTCGTCTCGACGAGATGGTTCCCCTGCACGTTCCGGCACACCCGTACGCCTCGCCGCAGGGCCGGAGTTGACGCGTTGGTCGCGGTGTCGCAGCAGAGCTGCACGAACGGTGCGCAAGCGACCCATGAGGTATCGAGTGGAGGGATCGACGTCAGGGACCCGTACCTCTCGTAGAGTCCGCACAAGCGTGCAGACTTCAACGGAGGTCGTCGCATAGGCGCCAGGCATGAGCGAAGCGAAGCTGGACGTGAGCGGTTCACGATGCACGACCCCGCAGGTGATGAGTTGGAGGATTCGAGAGACGGTCTCGCCGGGGATCTTGCGGTCATGCAGGATCGCAGTGACGACGGTGGAGCTCAACCGGACAAGCAGCTCGACGAGCAGAGGGAAGGAGTCGAGCTGTTCCGATGGAGAGAGTTCACTGTTGTCTCGGTCGCGCGGTGTGTGCCACTCGAACAAGAGGTCTCGTGCAATGGTTGCCTGTGAAGAGCGGAAGCCGATTCGCGTGTGGCGGCGAAGTCGATTCAAGCGTCGTTGCGCGAGAAGATGCGACTCAAGTTGGGCAACGTCCATGTCGAGCCCGCCAGCGTGCCATCGCTTGTGTTTGATGCACACTGGGCCGACTGCACGGTACGACTCGGCGGCGACGCCGTCGGCGCATCGTCGGCAAACTGGTGTCGACGCCCATCCGGTTCGGCAGCAGTCGCACGTCCGCACCCAATAGGTCGGATCGTGTCTACATGTCGCATCAGAACCGGTCGACGAGAAGAAGTCGGTCGGGAGGCCGCCGAGGCGTGCGACGTGCGGTTTTGCTGACCGTGGCTTCACCCCGAATTGGAGACTCGCGTCGTGGTGACGCAGATGCAACCATGCGTCCTTCTGGTCGAGCAAGTTGGCGTCGCAGAGCCGTCGAAAATAGCTGGTCACCGACTCGTCCGTGACAGGTCTCACGCGAACTGGAAACGCCCGGATTGTTGACTCCCTGGCGTCCGTGAGCGTGGTGTTCATCCGGCCAGGTGCACTTGCTTCTGCTTCTGAAGTTGGGCGACCTTGCGTGAGAACTCCGCCAGATCAAGGGCCTCGTCGCCCTCCTCGATAGCGTGATTTCCCGCGATCTGGAGCATGTCTTTGAGCATCCCGATCTCGCCGTTGCTGAGGCGATGCAGGTCCAACGCTGCCTCCAGGATGGCGCCCTTGGTCTGGTTGAGGAGGCACAGCGAGTCTTCGATCGCGAGCAGAAGGTCTCCCCCAATCAGCACGCCCGTCTTCGTCTGAGATGCGGTACGGCTCGGCAGTGTGAACTTCGAACCGCTTGCGGATTTGTCCCTCGCGCGTACCTGACAAGAGCCCTGTTTCCTCGACATCGATCCCGGCATACACGAACGTTCCGCCGCAGCGCTCGGAAAGCTGTTTGAGCATGTCGGACGCTTCGATGTTCTGTCGGTAGCGGAGGTCGAGGTGGTGGATGTCGTCGACGAGGATGAGTTCGGTCGAGCACCGGCGAAGTGCGTTCGCGACCATGTCCAGCAGTACGCCATAGGTGCGGCGTTCCAGGGCCGGAAGCCCGAGGAAGCGGGCAAACTCGCACATCAGGGCCTTCGCCGAACACTGCGCGGGGACCGCGACGTAGACGACGGGAAGGTTTCCTTTCGCCGCAGCTGGGTGGCCCGTGTTGCGGCGGCGGAGCTCGTGCTCTTTCCCGATCTGCATGAGGGTTGTCGTTTTGCCCTGCCCGGGCGCGCCGGAGAGAATCACGCCAAGCTTCCCTACTTGGCGGTATTGGTTCGCCATGATCCGCTCCCGCGTCGCGCGTTGCACAGCGTGGTACTGCGGCGTCTTCACGAACGCGCCTGCTTGCGCGTAGCGCGCCCTGGCGTTGTTTTAGATGGCGCGGTCACCGAACGACAACTCGCGTAGCTCATCCACCGTCATCGGCACTGGTCTGTCGTAGACCGCGTCGACGAACTCGTGCCACCCTTCCTTCGTCCCGATCACCATCAGTTCTCCAATCGCCACCGAACCTCGTCCATGGGGTCTTGAATCAGCTCGAACCCACCCCGGTGCGGCCACGACTCTTTCGTCGCCTCCGGGGGCGCGTCCTCGGCCGGCGCAGGCTCGTCTGCCACGGTGTTGCGCACGCTCGTGTGGTTCATGGGGTCTGCAGCGACGGCTTTCGCGCGCGCTCGTTGCCTGGCTGCGCGCCGTTTGGGCTTCTCGGGGTTTCCCTGCTTGGCGAACGTCTTCATCGCGTCGACGAGGTGGCGCCTGTCAGCCTGGTCTTGGGCATCGTCTTTGTTGCGGTACTCGTCCCGCGCGTGCCGCCACACGTCGCCGAGCATCGGCATCGCGTGGACGTCGTTGGCCCACCGGAGCGGGATGAACTCTCCATCGGCTTCGAGCCAGACGACATGGAGGTTGTATGGGTCGACGCGGACGGGCCATCGTCCCTTCTTCGAAGGCAACGGTGACTCGCGGCGGCGGATGTGAGCGAGTCGGTTCGAGTCGTAAACGCGATGATCGATCGTCACCCCGTAGCGGTTCACTCTCCGGTAGGTGATCGGCAACATCGCGATGTAGTCGTCATTTGTCAGCGGCACGTGCAGCTCGGGTGCAACGTGGCGGAACGCGCGACACATCTCGTTCGGCGACAGCGAGATCGTCGGGTGGAGTGGATCCCGCAAACTGTCGTGGCTGCGGTTCTGCCATTCGACAGCGATCCAGTCCTCGAGTAGCTCCTGCATCTGTGCGATCGACAGCAGCTCCTCGGACTGGGCCCCGACGTCACGCCCACGATGTTCGGCGCTGCGCCCGACGTAGCCCTTCACGTACTGCTGGAACAGGGTCGTGATCGACTCGAAGGTGCGCTCGACATGAGGCTTGTCCGTGGGAGTGTGCGGCGCAGCGGTGATCATCGAAATGCCGAGACGCTCGCAGACGGCCCGGAAGTGCTTCGACAGGTAGTTCTTGCCCCGGTCGGTCGTGATCGTCTCCGGGAAAATGAACGGCTGTGCGTCCCGGAGGCGCTCGAGGCGCTCCTGATCGATCAACGCTTCATCTGCCCACGCAGTCGAGATCAGCCGCCGGGTCTCCCGAATACCCTCCGGACGGTGCGAGTATGGGACGAGCGCTCTGGCAAGCACCACAACGAGGTCCATGCTCCTCGTGCCTCCAGGACGAAGGACAGCAGCCAGAATGGACCGCGTCGCGACGTCAAGAAGGATCGTCAACTCCGGCCGCCCAATCGTCGCCTCGTCGATGCGCACCATCACGTCCAGCGGCGACGTATCGATCTGCACCTGCTCACCCGGCCGCAACGCGGAACGAAACCCGAACGCCCGGTCAGGCTGCAGCGACAACGACTCTCGCGTCTTCGCCGACCCGAACGAGTGGCGCCCAACCTCCTCAGATTCGAGGACGCGGTAGAGCGTCGCACGGCTCGGGAGCTCGACCTCGTCACCGAACTCCTTGCGCACGTAATGCGCGATCTCGTCGAGCGCGACCGACTTGCTCCTCGTCGAAGCGCGCGACTGGCGCGCAAGCACCACGTTGATGGCTTCCACGACACGTGTGTCAACGGATGGGCGGCTGGCACCCTTGCGGCCATCCGCGAGACCAGCGACTCCGTCGCGACGATAGGCGCTCAGCTTGCGTTCGACTGTTCGCACCGAAACCGATTTGCCGAGTCCGCGGCTCAGCGACGCAACCTCCTGTTCGATGACGTCATCACGCTGACCCCGCGCGGCTCCCTCGATACGCTCTATCGCCTCGACCCACTGCCTCAAGTCCGAGTGAAGGTCGTCCTCGAGCCACGAGAGCTTGGCAGCTGGCAGCACTGACCCCTGGGCGTGTTCCGTGTGACGTTGAACTTCATCGAGATCGACCTCGATGGTGTCTCCATCGTTGTCACGTAGCTCGACGGCAAGCGGCCGAACGACGACCACCCGGAAGGTCTCCCCCTTCCACCGGATCTCCTCGCCGGCCGCGACCTTCATCGTTCCCCCTTGACCCGGGCTGTCATACCCAGACTCAGTGGCTCCTCAAGATCCACAGCCACTTCTTCTCGCCATACCAAGTGGTAGCACCGCCCAAGTCCCTCCGCGCCTCCGCCAAGCTCGCCAGCGATCTGCTCGAGACAACGAGACCCCGGTCGAAGGTGTCTGGTATCAGCGCGCCACGCCTCACTTCTGTATCGCATGAGGAAGCGAAGATTGGCCTGGCGCACTGGAGATGCACCCTCGTACACGACGTAGTTCCACCCGAGCCGCGCGGCCGTCGCTCGCGTGCGGTTGAACTTCTCGCGCGCGTCGTCGTCGATGAGTTCGGTTGGCCGCACATCAATGAGGGCCGCGCTTCCGTCCGCACGCCGCACGAAGTAGTCCGGGGCATGTCGCACGTCGGGTTCACCACGCCAACGGATCCACATCGGCTGGCTCGAAACACCCACGACGTCCGGAAGACGGTCAAGCTCGATCAGGCACGATCGCTCCGTCAGTGATTCGAACGGCACGGGCCGCCCCGCCTTGGTCATCGCGTGCGATCCTTCGTCGTTTCGCTTGCCCGGCCACGACGGGAACGTTCGGACCGGATCCCCCAGCTCGAACGGGACATCGGCGACGTCGGCCGCATCAACCTCACGTCTCGCGCCGTCAATCCTGAACTCGATGAGGGTCGCCTCGTCACCAGACGTCACCTCAGCAGTTCCCCACTGGAGCTCAAGGTCCATGACGCGTCCCACGGTCCGGGCGTCAGCGCTTGTCGCCTGCATCAGCACCGACGCCGATGTCTGTGCTTGGCCTCAAGCTAGGCCCGCTCCCTGCCACGGGCCGCCGACACGCCGTCGTACTGCCAACTAGGTGAGACACTGCCGGGTCCGTGAGATTCACTGCCAACTAGGTGAGACGGGACACTTCCAGATCCATCGACAACGGATTGAAGATCGCGATGATGTCCGCCGATTCCTTCTCCGGTGCGGTCTTATAGAACGCGCCGATGTCGTAGCCGCCGGTGCCGATCACGCCCTGCCTGTTCCACAGGAACTTCGCTCCCGTGAGCATTTGGCGCAGCGGCGACGAGAGGCGCTGGTTGTATCCGATGTTCTCGCTGACGCTCGCCTGGTAGGCGACTTGGCGCTGCTCGATGGCGTGTTCTCCGACATTC
>DWXU01000269.1:0-19677 GCA_019119065.1 Candidatus Microbacterium pullistercoris
TAGCTCAGGTGAACCGCGATGATCTTCCCGGGGCGCAACGGGAGCGCGGCGAAGCGTGGGTCAGGGGATCGGTCGTTCGTCATGGCTTCGCTGCCTTTCGCACTCGCACGCTTGGTGTATCTGAAATCGTATATTATCCCGTCGTGCGTGACAAGGGCGTCCGGTCTTCGGTGATCGCGGCAGCAGCCGCCGTACTAACCGAGATTCACCCGGATGATCTCGTGCTGGTACGGCGCGATGATGCGGCCCGAGATGCGCAGATCGAGCATGAGGAAGCGGCGCTCGGCGACCGGCTCCTCCGCCCAGGTCGCGACGCGATTAAGGTCGGCGAGCGAGGTCACGACGACCGGCTCGGCGCCGACCGCGGCGCCGAGGGCGGCGAAGTCGACGTCGGGGATCCGCATGGGGCGTTCGTTCAGTCCGAGCAGACCGTAGAGGTTGACTTCGGCCCCGTACGCACCGTCGTTCCAGACGACGCAGATGCCCCGGCCGCCCGCGGTACGGACTGCGGTCTCGAGGTCGGCGAGCGCCATGAGGCCGCCGCCGTCGCCCGTCGAGAGGACGATGGCCGAGTCGGCATCCGCGGCCGCGGCGCCCGCAACGCTCGGGAAGCCGAGCCCGATCGACTGGTAGGCCGTGCCGACCATGACCATCCGTCCGGGGGAGGCCACGGGCCAGAACATGTTGGCCCAGCCGAGGAAGTGGCCGCCGTCGGAGACCACGATGCGCTCACTCGGCAAGACGTCGGCGAGGCGCGACGCCGCGGCGCGCGGGTCGAGCCGCCCGTCGTCGGCGAACTCGCCCTCGACGACCTGGGTGCGCAGCGCCGGCACGTCGACGGTGTCGCGCCAGCCGGATCCGGATCCGGCTCCGAGCGCGTCGACGAGGAGCTCGGTGACGGTGTGCGCGTCTCCCCGGAGGAACGCGTTGACGCGCGGGTGGGTTGCGCTCGGCGCAATGTCGACCTGTACCACGTGGGTGTCGGGGGCGAACAGCTCGCCGAAGCGCATCGTGAACTGGTTCAAGGAGGCGCCGATGACCACGGCGACGTCGGCGGTGCGGACCAGGTCCATCGCGCCGGGCGCGCCGAATCCCCCGGTGACACCGAAGTCGTACCGTGCGTCGGGGAAGATCCCGCGCCCCAGCGTGGAGGAGCCGGTGAGGGCGCCCGTGCGGTCGGCCAGGCGTCCGAGCGCATCCGATGCACCGGCCAGCCACGCGCCGCGGCCTCCGAGGATCACGGGGCGCTGCGCCGCGCGGAGCACATCCGCGGTGCGTGCGATCGCGGCGTGCGTGGCCGCGGCCGGCTCGACGCGCTCGGGCGGCACAATGGCGGGCAGCTCGCGGGGAAGCGGCCCCGCATCGCGGGTCGGCACGTCGTAGGGCAGCGATAGCACGACGGGGAGTCGCTTCGCGAGAGCGTGTTCAATCGCGAGCGTGACCGTTGCGACGGCGTCGAGGCGCCCGACGGTGTAGGTGCGCACGCCGACGCCCGACGCGAGCGCGATCTGGTCGACGTCCCAGGGGCGCGCGCCGCTCGTCGGCTCGTCCCCGACGACGAGCACGAGGGGGATGCGCGCCATGGCTGACTCGGCGAGGGCCGTCAGGGTGTTCGTGAACCCCGCGCCATAGGTCGTGGTGGCGGCGGCGATCCGCTGCGAGACCCGAAAGTGCGCATCGGCCGCGACCACGGCGCCCTGTTCGTGGCGCACCGCAGTGTAAGCGGCGTCGGTCTCGTTGAGCAGGGCGTCGAGAAGGTAGGCGTTTCCGTTGCCCATCACCCCGAAGACGTGGTCGATGTGGTGGGCGAGGGCGTGGGCGACGTGCTGGGCGACGGTGGGCATGGGTGAGCCTTTCGTGAGACGAACGGAGCGACAGGATCCGTATGTGTCTCGCGCGTCGGCGCTTCGTGCCCCTTTTTCGGGCACCGACCCCGCCAGGGTCGGACGAGTGCGATTCTACTGCGACGCCGGTTGTCGCGCGCCCCGAGAGGGCGTACGATAAGGAAGTCACATACAGAACACGGTGTTCGAATATAGAACACACAATTCGATACCGTCGCCACACACGATGACGTGAGGAGCACCCCGCGCATGCAGTTCCACCACCACGGTTACGTATCGGGAGACCCGCGGGTGCAGCCCGCGGCCGGCATCGGACTCGACCGTCCGGCCGAGCTGCCCGACGAGATGGACGTGCTGATCATCGGCACGGGCCCGGCCGGTGTCATCACCGCGGCACAGCTCGCCACGTTCCCTCACGTGCACGCGCGGATCATCGACCGTCGCCCGGGTCGCCTCGAGGTCGGCCAGGCCGACGGCATCCAGGCACGTTCCGTCGAGACCTTCCAGGCGTTCGGGTTCGCCCCGCAGATCACGCAGGAAGCGTACTGGATCACGGAGATGGCGTTCTGGCGGCCCGACGCCGACAACCCGCGCAACATCGTGCGCGGTGGGCGGGCAATCGACGACGAGCACGGCATCAGCGAGTTCCCGCACCTCATCGTGAACCAGGCGCGCGTGCTCGACTACTTCCTCGCGTTCATGCGCAACGCGCCGTCGCGCATGGAGCCCGACTACGGCTGGGAGTTCGTCTCGCAGCGACGCCTGTCGGGGAGGCACCCCCTCGAGGTGACGCTGCGGCGCACCGCGGGGAACGACGCGGGCGCCGAACGCGCCGTTCGCACGAAGTACCTCGTCGGCGCCGACGGCGCCCGCAGCGCGGTCCGGCATTCGATCGGTCGCGAGCTCACAGGGGCACAGGCATTCCATGCCTGGGGCGTGATGGACGTGCTCGCGGAGACGGACTTCCCGGACATCCGCACGAAGTGCGCGATCCAGTCGCACGACGGCGGATCCATCCTGCACATTCCGCGCGAGGGCAACCACCTGTTCCGGATGTACGTCGACCTCGGCGAGGTCGACGAAAACGACGGCGGGCGGGTGCGCGAAACCACGCAGGAACAGGTCGAACAGCGCGCGAACGAGATCATGCACCCGTACACGCTCGAGGTGCGCGACGTCGCATGGCGCAGCGTCTACGAGGTCGGTCACCGCGTCACCGACTCGTTCCACGACGTCGACACCGATCCGCGGGTGTTCATCCTCGGCGACGCGTGCCACACGCACTCGGCCAAGGCGGGCCAGGGCATGAACGTGTCGATGCAGGACGGCTGGAACCTCGCCTGGAAGCTCGCGCACGTGCTCGACGGCCGTGCGGGGGAGGAACTGCTCGAGACGTACTCGGGCGAGCGCCAGCAGATCGCGGTCGACCTGATCGAGTTCGACCGCGAGTGGTCGACGCTCATGGCGAAGCGCCCGGAGGAGTTCGACGATCCGGCGGAGCTCGAAGACTTCTACGTGCGCACGGCCGAGTTCCCCGCGGGGTTCATGACCGAGTATCAGCCGTCGATGATCACGGGCGATGCGGCGCATCAGGATCTCGCGACCGGATTCCCGGTGGGCAAGCGCTTCAAGTCGCACCTGGTCACGCGGGTCTGCGACGCGAACCCCGTGCATCTCGGTCATCACGCGACGGCGGACGGCCGGTGGCGCATCTACGTCTTCGCCGACGCGGCCGCGCCCGCTGAATCGTCGCCGACGCGTGCGCTTGCCGAGTGGCTCGTCACCGATCAGGCCTCGCCGCTCGTGCGGTATCGGCCGGAGGGCGCCGATATCGACGCCTGGTTCGACGTGAAGGTGATCTACCAGCAGCCGCACACGGCGTTCGACATCACCGATGCACCCGAGGCGTTCCTTCCGCGCGTGGGGCCGTTCCAGGTGCGCGACTACGAGCGGATCTACGCGGCGCGACCGGGCGAGGACATCTTCGACGGGCGCGGCGTCGCGCGCGAGGGGACGGTCGTGATCGTGCGGCCCGATCAGTACGTCTCGCAGGTGCTGCCGCTCGGCAGCACGGCGGACATCGCGGCGCACTTCGACCGCATCATGGGCTGACGCGGTCCGCGCTCACTGTCCGAGTGCCGACGCGATCGCTGCCGCGGCCCGGTCGAGGGTCTCGGCGATCTCGGCGGCCGGGCGCGGCAGCGTGATGTGGATCGCGGCGAGAGAGGCGGGCGGCTGCCCCGGCAGGTCGAGCGGCACGGAGACGGCGTGCAGTGACGGCACGACCTCGCTCTCGCTGATCGCGTAGCCGCGGCGCGCGCTCTCGGCGATCTCCTCGCGCAGGTGGTCGGGAACCGTGGCGGGCCAGTCGGCGTCGTTGAGCCCCATCAAGATCGCCTTACCCGGCCCGCCGCGCGTGATGGGATGACGATGGCCGGGGCGATAGGAGATCGTGATCTCGCTGCGCGGCGAGGCGCTGGTGAGGGTGACGGCCTCGTCGCCGTCCACGAGCACCGCGATGAGGCACGTCATCCCGAGCGTATCGGCGGCCTCGGCGAGGTGCGGATAGGCCGCCTGCTGGAGATCGCGTGACACGGCGTACGCGAGCGTGGCGAGACCTGCCGCCAGTCGCACGCGACCGGCGTCGTCGCGTGCCACGAGCCCGTGATGCTCGAGCGTGCGCAGCAGCCGGTAGGCGACGGAGCGGTGCAGTTCCAGCGCGGCCGACAGCTCATCGATCGACAGCGGGCGGTCGGCGTCGGCGAGTGTCTCGAGCATGCGGATGCCGCGACTCAGGGTCTGGGACCCGCCCACAGGCGACTCGGACGTCATGCCCCGATCCTCCCACGCGACGGCGTGCGCACGCCGAGGCGGCTACGGCAGGTCGTCGAGGTCGAAACCGCAGGCGGTCCCGAGCTGCGTCGCCGCGCGCTGGGCCGCGCTCTGAGCGGCAGACGCTTCGTCGGCGGAGCGCGCCTCGACCAGATCCTCGTACGCGTCGGCGAGATCGTCGAGCGGCTCGCTCACCTTGTCCGTCGACATCTGGTCCGCGAGCGCGTCGAACAGCGCGCCGAGGTCGCTCGGGTCGTTCGTGCTTCCCGGATCCGCGGCGAGAAGCGCGTCGCAGTCGGCCTGCACGTCGGGTTCCGCCGATCCCTCCGGGAGGGTCCACCCGTCCTCGGGCTCTGTCGGCACGAGGTCGCCGAACTCGTCGATGATCGTGGTCGTGTAGGTGAAGATGCCAGCAACCATCACGACGACCGCCGCGGCGATGCCGAGCACGCTGCCCGCGAGCGAGACGACCAGCGCGGCGACGCTGATGCCCAGGGCAGCGGCCTTCTTCGCGAGGGCGACGATCGACATCACGAGGCCCGCGATGAGGAAGATCCAGCCGATGAAAGAGAGGAAGCCGATCACGCGTCCGGCCTCGGGGACGAAGCTGAGGAAGCCGAGGCAGACGACGAGCGTTCCGACGATCGCGCTGACGAGCGCGAGCACAGGAAGTGTCTTGCCGGGGCGCGGCTTCTCGGGTGCGGGCGCGACCTGCGGCGCGGGTCCGCCAGCCGGCGGCACGGGTCCGCCCGGCTGCGGATACCCGGCCTGCTGCGGCAGGGGCGCCGTCGGAGCGGCGGCCGGCGGGACCGGGTGCGCGGGTGGGCCGTACGGAGGCTGCGGGGTGCTCATGACGACATTCTCTCCTGCTTCGCCCGGAACCTCCTCAGCGCGTGTGGCCCGCGACGACGTCGCGCACCCCGGCGTACAGCGGGTGCGACGGATCCAGGCCCGTCACCTCGGCCGTGAACGCGTCGGGGCTCTGTGTCGCGAGCTTCCCCCGTAGCTCGACGGCCTGCTCGTCGGCCGGGTCATCGAACGCGAGTGCGGCGTCGATCGCATCGAGCAGCCCGTCGACGGCGAGGCCGCGCTCGGCGGCTTCGGCCGCGGGGCCGACGAAACGCTCGTGCCGCGACAGCTTCCGCAGCGGCTGGCGGCCAACGCGGCCCACCGTGTCCGGCAGGGCGGGATTCTTGAAGCGCTGGAGGATCGTTGCCCGGTAGGCCGCGAGCTCCTCGTCGGCGAAGCCGTGCTTGTGGGCGAGCACCGCGCTGGTCTCCTCGATCGCGCGGGCCACCTTCTGCTCGACGTCCGGATCCGCGAGGGCGTCCGCGATCCGCCCGAAGCCGGCCCGCGCGCCGTGGTAGGCGGTGGCGGCGTGGCCGGTGTTCACGGTGAACAGCTTTCGCTCGATGTACGGGCCGAGCTCGTCGACGAAGTGCGCGCCGGGGATCGTCGGCGGCGCTTGGCCGAACGGGGCGCGCTCGATCGCCCACTCGAAGAACGGCTCGACGGTCACGTCGATCCCCGCTCCCTCCGGCTGGCCGGGAACGATGCGGTCGACCGCGGTGTTCGCGAAGACGGCACGCGGGGAGAGCTCTTCCCACTCCTCGCCCGCGACCTCCGTGATGTGCTCGCGCAGCTGATCGGTCGCGCCGATCGCGTTCTCGCACGCCATCACCTGCACGGGGGCGGCATCCGGATCCCGAGCACGGATCCCCGCGAGCACGTGCGGTGCGATGAACCTCAGCACCGTGGGGCCAACGGCGCACGTGACGACGTCGGCGCCCGCGATCTCGCGTGCGACGCGCTCTGGATCCTCGGCGCTGTTCACGGCCGAGAACCCGGACACGACGATGTCGCGCCCACCGTCGCCGACCTCGTGCACCGTGTAGGAGTCGGCCTCCTCGAGCGCGGAGACGAGGTCGGCGGCGACGTCCGAGAACACGATCTCGTATCCGCCCTCGGCCAGCAGGGCGCCGACGAAGCCCCGCCCGATGTTGCCGGCGCCGAAGTGCACGGCCTTCATCAGGCCAGCCCGTCCTGAAGCATACGGTACAGCTCCTCCGGCGAGGAGGCCTGCTTCAGTCGCTCGACCGCGTCCTCGTCGCCGAACTGCACGGCGACCGACTGCAGGATCTCGAGGTGCGCGTCGCCCTGGCCGGCGATGCCGACGACGAACGTCGCCGTGTCGCCGTCGCCCCAGTCCACCCCGCCGTCGTAGCGGACGACCGACAGCGCGGTGCCGAGGACGGCGTCCTTGGCGGCGTCGGTGCCGTGGGGGATCGCGAGGCCGTTGCCCATGAAGGTGGACACGGTCTCCTCGCGGTCCTTCATCGCCTGGGCGTAGTCGCCCGTGACGGCCCCGGCGCCCTCGAGGATGCCCGCCGCCTCGGCGAGCGCCTCGTCGCGCGTGACGGATCCGGCATGGATCCGCACGTACTCGGGCTTGAGCACATCGGAGCCGCCGGCGGCGTTCGCGGTCGCCTCGGGTGCTTCCTCAGCCGACTCCTCGGCGGGGGCGTCGTCGCCCTCGCGCTGGCGGCGCACCATCTCGACGACCTCGTCGTACTCGGGGGCGTCGAGGAACCCGCCGACGGAGACGTGGATCGCGTCGGGCTCGTTGAGCTTCGCGCGGTCGGTCAGCTGTGCCTGCGTGATGACGAGATCGGCGGATCCGTCGAGGTTCGCGATCGACTTGTTGGTCACGTTGACGTCGGTGATGCCGGCCGCCTTGAACTTCTTGCGCAGCACGCCGGCGCCCATGGCGGAGGATCCCATGCCCGCGTCGCAGGCGAAGATGACCTTCTCGATCGTCTTCGTCGCGGTGGTCGTGGCACCGGCAACGAGACCGGACAGCGCGGCCGAGTCCTTGCCCTTGTTCTTCGCGGTCTGTGCGACCGCCTCAGAGAACCTGTCGCCCGCGGCGAGGTCGCGCTTGCGGCTGGCCCGGAGGATGACGGCGGCGATCACGAACGTCACCGCTGCGGACGCGACGACCGCGAGGACCACGCCGACGTAGTCGCCGCCCGCCGTCTGGAACATCACGGCGACGATGGATCCCGGAGCAGCCGGTGCACGCAGCCCGGTGTCGAACAGCACGTTCACGCCGACGCCGGTCATCCCGCCCGCGACGACCGCGAGCAGCAGCGAGGGCTTCATGAGCACGTACGGGAAGTAGACCTCGTGGATGCCGCCGAAGAAGTGGATGATCGCGGCGCCTGGTGCGGATCCCTTGGCCGCTCCGACGCCGAAGAACGTGAATGCGAGCAGCAGGCCGAGGCCGACGCCGGGGTTGGCCTCGAGCAGGAAGAGGACCGACTTGCCGCTCTCGCCCTGGGTTTCACCGATGCCCAGCGGCGTCAGCACGCCGTGATTGATGGCGTTGTTGAGGAAGAAGACCTTCGCCGGTTCGATGATGATGCTGGTGAGGGGCAGCAGGCCGTTCTCCACGAGGAACGCGACGGCGTTGCTGAGGACGCCCGTGAGCCAGTTCACGACCGGAGCGAGGACGTAGAAGGCGAAGATCGCGGCGAGGAAACCGAAGATGCCGGCCGAGAACATCGACACGAGCATCTCGAACCCCGCCTTGATCTTCCCCTCCCACAGCGCATCGAGCTTCTTCATGATCCATGCGGTGAGCGGGCCCATAATCATGGCGCCGAGGAACATGTGGATCTGCGGCAGGCCGCCGTCGCCGCTCTCGTTCGCGGCCGCGACGAGCAGGTCGCTCCCCGCGATCGTGCCCATCGTCGCGATGACGCCGACGACGCCACCGCGCTTGTCGTAGATCATGAACCCGCCGGTGTAGGCGATGATCAGTGGCAGCAGGAAGTGGATCATCGGGCCGACGATCGTCTCGAGGTCGGCGTTGGGGGTCCACCCCTTTTCGATGAAGAAGGCGGTGAACAAGCCCCACGCGACGAGCGCGGGAATGTTGGGCATGACCATGCCCGACATGAAGGATCCGACCTTCTGGATCAGCACCCGGAACCCGCCCGGCGCTTTCGTTTCTGCTGTCTGCGTTGACATGGTGTGACTGCTTTCTGGGAAGGGGAGAGTGAGATCAGGCAGCCGCGCGGGCGGCGTCCTTCGCAGCGTCGGCGTTCGACGCCGCCGTGGCCGCCTCCGCGAGGCGCCGGGCGTCCTCGAGGGTGTACTTCTTCAGTTCGGCGCGCACGTCGGCGAGCGCCGACGGCGACATCGAGAGCGTGTCGACGCCGAGCCCGACGAGCACGACGGCGAGCAGCGGATCCGCGGCGGCCTCGCCGCAGACGCCGACCGGCTTGCCGTTCGCGGAGCCGCCGTCGGCCACCATCTTGATCAGCCGCAGCACGCCCGGGTGCCAGGGGCTCTGCAGGTGCGCGACGGATCCGAGCAGGCGGTCGGCGGCCATCGTGTACTGCACGAGGTCGTTCGTGCCGATCGACGCGAAGTCGGTCTGTCGCAGGATGTCCTCCGCGAGCAGCGCGCTCGAGGGGACCTCCACCATCACGCCCGCGGTTTTCAGGCCCAGCTCCTTGGCGAGCGACGTGAAGTACTCGGCTTCGTCGACGGTCGCGACCATCGGCGCCATGACCCAGAGGTCGGCCTCCGTCTCGGCGTCGGCCTGCGCGAGCGCGGTGAGCTGGTCGCGCAGGATCTGCTCGCGATACGCGAGGGCGCGGATCCCGCGGCGGCCGAGCGCCGGGTTCTCTTCGTCGTCGTCCGTCAGGAAGGGGAGCGGCTTGTCTGCCCCCGCGTCGAGCACGCGCACGACGACCTTCTTCCCGGCGAACGCCCCGAGCAGCTGCCGGTAGCTCTCCTGCTGGTCCGCGACCGACGGCGCCTCGTCGCTCGAGAGGAACAGGAACTCCGTGCGGAACAGTCCCACGCCCTCGGCGCCGAGCTCGATGGCCTCGGCAGCGCCGTCGGTGGATCCGAGGTTCGCGAGCAGGGGCACCTCGGTCCCGTCGGCGAGCGCCCCGGGAGTGATCGGGGCGTTGCGTGCGGCCTCGCGATCGGCGGCGCGCTGTTCGGCCTCCGCGATCTGTGCGTCCGACGGATCCACGATGACGAGATCCTGCGCCGCGTCGACGATGACGGTCTGGCCGTCGGAGAGGTCGGCCTCGGCGGCGCCCACGACCGCGACGATGCCCTTCTCGCGAGCGAGGATCGCGGTATGCGAGGTCGGCCCGCCCTCGAGCGTGACGACAGCGAGCACCTGGTCGAGGTCGAGCAGCGCGGTGTCGGCCGGCGCGAGATCGGTCGCGACGAGCACGAACGGGTGCCCGGGCTCCGGCACGCCGGGAGCGGGAACGCCGCGGAGGTGCGCGATGATGCGCTGCGCGACGTCCGCGAGGTCGGCCGCGCGCTCGCCGAGGTAGCCGCCGACCTCCTTCAGCTGCTCGGCGAACTCGGCGAAGGCGGCGTAGACGGCGTATTCGCCGGTCGCGCCGCCGTCGATGCGGGCCGCGACGAGCTCCTCGAGCGTCGGGTCCTCGGCCATCATCGCCTGTGCCTCGAGCACGTCACGAGCGGATCCTCCGGCGCGCTCGCCGCGGTCGTTCAGCTCTGCGGCAACGGCCGAGACCGCTTCGGCGACGGCCGCCTTCTCGTCGTCGGGCGTGCGCGTCGACGACGCGTCGCTCGGCGGTTCGAGGGCCGCCGCCATCACAGCGACGGGGCCGGAGGCGCTACCCAGCCCGACGCCGGTTCCGCGAATCTCGGCCGACATGATCAGGCGTCCTGGTCGGACTCGAGCATGGCCGTCAGCTCGTCGAGCACGGCGTCGGCGCCGTCTCCGGAGACGGACAACGTCACCTCGTCGCCCGTGTTGGCGCCGAGCGAGATGACGCCGAGGATGCTGGCGGCGTTGACGGGCTTGCCGTCCCCCTTGGCGACCGTCACGTCGAGGCCGGAGTTCTTCGCGGCCTCGGCGAAGAGCTTCGCGGGACGCGCGTGCAGACCGTGGGAGGAGGCGATGGTGACGGTGCGAGTTGCCATGATGGGTTTCCTTTCAGCGGGGGCCGCCGGTGGTGGCGGACCCGGGGTCGGTCACGAGTGCGAGGACGCGCGCTCCGTCGCGGTCGGTGGCGATGTCGGCGGGCAGGTCGACGACGCGCACGCCGCGCACGCGCGCTCGCCCGCGGACGTCGTGCGCCGCGTCGCCGAGATGAGCGCCGAGGAGCAGCGCGTCGGCGGAGTCGAGGTCCGCGTCGAGCGCAGACACGGGGACCGCTGACGCATCGATGTCGAGACCGGCAACCGTGGCGGCGCGGGACAACCGGGTGGCCACGAACGTGCTCGAGGCGCCAGCGCCGCACACCACGATGATCTTCATCGATCTCACTTCTCCTCGTTTTCCCCCATCCTGGGGTTTCTGCTCGCCCGTGGCAATGGAGGGTGCTTTCCGCTCCCTGCGGAAAACGACGTCTGATTGACTGGGGCCGTGACGATCAAGCGGCAGACGCGGGTGCTCGGGATCCTGTTGCGCCGGTCGGACTGGGTGACCGCGGGATACCTCGCGGACGCCCTCGGCGTGACGGCCCGTAGCGTCAGGTCGTACGTCACGGCGATCAACCGGCACGCGCCCGACGCCATCGAGTCGAGTCCGCAGGGGTACCGTGCGACGCCGCACGCGGCGACCGTCGAGCTGACGGAGCTGGACCCCGACCGCGGCACGCCTCGCGAACGCACGCACGCCCTCCTCCGCAGGCTCATCGACGCGCCGGACGGGTTCGACGTCGTCGAGACGGCACTCGAGATGCACGTGTCGACCGACACGGTAGAGGCCGACCTGCGCCGGATCCGCAGCCTGCTGCGCGGCAGCGAGCTGACGATCCAGCGCGAGACCGCCGTCGTCTGGATCAGCGGATCCGAGTTGGCGCGCCGCCGGTTCCTGAACCGCCTTGTCCACGACGAGCTGGACGAGGGATCGTTCGACATCGACGAGCTGCGCCGTGCGGCTTCGCTGCTCCACCTCGACACCGCCGCGTTCGGCGAGGTCGGTCACGACCTGCGCGACGCGCTGCGCGACCTCGGTTACGCGCCCAACGAACTGGCCGTATTCGACATCGTCGTTCACATCGCCATCGCCGCCGACCGCGTCGGTCGCGGGCACGCGCTCGCGCGCGTCGCCGGATCCGCCGACGCCGCCGAGGACGTCACCCGCGCGCTCGGCGACATCGCGCGGAGACGATTCGGCGTCGAGCTGGGGGACGGCGACCTCGCGCACCTGTCGTCGCTCGTGATGCTGTCGGCCGTGGATCCCGTCGGCGCACCGCATGCGCGCGTGGATCCGGCGGTCGAGGGCGCCGTGCGCGACGCTGTGGCGCGGGCGGCGCACACGTACGATCTGCGGTTCTCGCAGGAGCCGTTCGCGGCCCGCCTCGCGCTCCACGTGCAGAACCTCGTGCTTCGCGCCGCCGAACAACTGTGGTCGCGCAACCCGATGACGCGCTCACTGAAGGCGGCATCCCCGATGCTGTTCGACGTGGCGGTGTCGATCGCGGGCGACCTGTCTCAATCGCTCGAAATCGCGATTCCCGACGATGAGATCGCCGACATTGCGATGCATATCGGCACCGCGCTCGAGCTCGATCGGCAGGGTGCCGTGCGGCTCACCGCCGCCCTCGTCAGCCCGGGTATCGATGAGATGCGTCAGCAGTTGACGGCCGGCATCGTGCGCGCCGTCGGCCACGAGGTCGAGCTGGTCGAGGTGTCGACGAGTTACGATCCCGACTGGGCGGCATTCGACGCCGACCTCATCCTCACCACGATTGACCCGCCGCCGGGGGTGCCGGACGGATCCGACCGGGTCGTGCGGATCCCGCCGTTCCTCGCCGAGCGCGACGTGTCCCGCATCGCGGAGGCGGCGAATCGGGTGCGGCGGTCGCGCAGGCTCAGCGGGTTGCGCGCGGAGATGGCGCGCTGGTTCGTGCCGACCGCGTTCGTGCGCGACGTCGGCGGCTCTCCGGAGGAGGTGATCCGCCGCCTCGCCGCGCCACTCGTCGCCGAGCAGATCATCGACGAGGATTACGTCGACAGCGCGATCGAGCGCGAACGGCTCTCGTCGACCGCGTTCACCGAGTCGCTTGCGGTGCCGCACGCCATGACGATGTCCGCGCGGCGCACCGCGATCGCCGTCGCGGTGAACGAGCACGCCGTGCCGTGGGGGCCGGACCGCGTGAACGTCATTGCGTTCGCGGCCTTCGCCGAGACCGACCGGCAGGCGTTCCAGACGGTGTTCGAGCAGTTCGTCGACGTCTTCGCGGATCCGGCGAACGCCCGCCGCATCACCCGCCGCGCGAGGGACCACGCCAGCTTCCTCACGGAGCTGGCGACGCTGATCGACGAGGGGTAGCTGCTCTGAGAATGACGCCAGTGGCTCTCCCCAGCGATTCCCCGAGCCATTGGCGGAAGGTTGGCGGGCGTGCGGCGCTTTACCTGACGCTAGGTGCGCCTTTTTCGCCGCGCGAGCGCACCTGGCGTCTGGTGGAGCGGCGCCGCGTCGCCGCGAGGGCCGACGTGCCGACGGCGATCCACAGCCCGCCGAACGTCCACACGGCGAGGAACAGCAGGCCGGCGTCGAACAGGCTCGTCACGAGCACGACGACCCCGGCGAGCGCGACGGCGGCATAGGCGATGCGCGACCCCAAGGCGAACAGGATGCCCGCGACCACGATCGCGGCTGCGATGACGAGCGCCCACGCGTTCACGCCGAGCGCTCCTGAGGCCACGCCGATCGCAATGGCGGCGCAGGGCAGCACAATGAGGAGGCCGGCGAAGATCCGCGCGATCAGCCGCGCGACGCCGCCCATGCGAGCCGCGACGGGTGGCACGATCACGGCGGCCCACAGCACGAGCATGAGGGGCGCGAACAGCGCGAGGCTGGGTGATGCATCGAACACAGAGAACAGGCCGAATGCGACGAAAGCGGTCGCGGCGACGGCGCCAGCCGCTGCCGCGCCCTGCCCCCAACGACCGGGCACGACGAGCGGCACGCCGCCGAGCAGCGTCGGGAGGGCGCACAGCAGCACGGTGGTGCCGAAACCGTGACCAGCGACGCCCGCATCCGAGAACGCGATCGTCGCAGCCGAGAGCACGCCGACCGCGATGGCGGCGACCGCGAGCCATCGCGCGGCGCGGCGGGCCGGATCCGCCGACGACGGCACATCGAGTTCGGCGGCGTACGTCATCGCGACCTCGCGGGGAGTGCCGAGGCCCGCGAGAACGTCACGGACGTCGCGACCGTGGTCAAGCGCGTCGGCGATGTGCGCCTCCACGTCGTCGACGATCGTTTCTCGCTGCGTGGCCGGGAGCATCCCGAGCTCCCGATCGAACTGCGCGAGGAAGCGTCGGACGGATCGATGCTGTACCGCGTTCATGGTTTCTCCCCGAGTGTGTCGTCGACCTGCGGCGCGATGCGTCCCCAGACTTCGGCGAAAGTCGCCAGCTGCGCCCTGCCGTCGTCGGTGAGCGTGTAGTACTTGCGTGGCCGCGCCCCGTCCCGTGCCTCGCGGCGGCTTGTCACCGATCCGCTCTGCTGCATGCGGGCGAGCAACGGATACAGGCTCCCCTCGCTCGCGGTCAGCCCTCGTTCGACGAGATCGTCCGCGAGTTCGAGGCCGTACATCTCGCGGCGGGCGAGCAGCGCGAGCACGCAGTACTCGAGCACGCCTTTGCGGATGTTCGTCGCGATCCGCTCGCGTGCCTCGTCCATGTTGACGACGTTACCTTGCGTAGCAAGCCTTGCGCAACAAGGCATTACGAACTGTGCCAATATGACGCCATTGGCTCTTCCCAGCGATTCTTGGGGCCACACGCGGAAGGTGGGCCGAGGTCCGGCGCCTTACCTGACGCCAGGTGCGCCATTTTCACCGCGCGAGCGCACCTGACGTCAGGCTGAGCGTCAGAGGATCGCGTGCACCGCCGCTTCGAGGGCGGCCAGGCGGGTCGTCGCCTGCTCCGCCGTGTCCGCGCGGACGTCGAGGTACGCCTTGAGCTTCGGCTCGGTGCCGCTGGGGCGGAAGATGACGCGCGCGTCGTCCGACAGCCAGAAGCGCAGGATGTCGCCGCCCGGCGTCTGGTCCATGAGGTCGTCCGCGCTCGCGACGGTGAACGTGCCGAACGCATCCGGCGGATCCTGCCGCAGGCCCGCCATCGTGTCGGCGATGATCGCGACGTCGTCGACGCGGATCGACACCTGACCACTCGCGAAGTGGCCGATCTCGCCCGCGACGTCGTCGAGCAGGTCCGCGAGCGTCTTGCCCTCGGCGCGCGCCTCGGCCGCGAGCCCCAATATCGCGACCGCCGCCGAGATCCCGTCCTTGTCGCGCACCGTGTCGGGGTTCACGAGGTAACCGAGGGCCTCCTCGAACCCGAACACCATGCCCGGCGCACGGGAGATCCACTTGAAGCCCGTGAGCGTTTCGTGCGCGTCGAGGCCGTATCGCGCGGCGATCGCGCCGAGCCCCGGCGAGGACACGAGGGAGCACGCGAGGGACGCGCCGGGAACGCCCACGGCCATTCGCGCCGCGCGGGCGGCGAGCAGCAGGCCGACGTCGTTGCCGGTGAGGCGGCGCCAGCCGTCGGCGCCGGGGATCGCCACGGCCACGCGGTCGGCGTCGGGGTCGTTCGCGATGATGAGGTCGGCGCCCGCCCGGTCGGCGGTGGCGTACGACAGGTCCATCGCGCCCGGCTCCTCGGGGTTCGGGAACGCCACCGTCGGGAACGTGCCGTCCGGCTCGATCTGCTCCGCCACAACTTCGGGCGCGGGGTAGCCGGCCTCCGCGACGACCGCGCGGACCGTCTCCCATCCGACGCCGTGCATCGCGGTGTAGACCCAGCGCATCCCCGCGGCACCGGTCGGGGCGGGCTGCACCTCGGCGGTGCGGCGGACGTATTCGTCGATGACCGCATCGTCCGCGATCGTGTAGCCATCGGATCGCGGCAGCTCGGCGATGGATCCGCTGTCGGCGACGCCCTGGATGCTCGCGGCGATGTCCGCATCGGTGGGCGAGACGATCTGTGCGCCCTCGTCGGCGCCGCCGAGATAGACCTTGTAGCCGTTGTCGGCTGGTGGGTTGTGGCTCGCTGTGACCATGACGCCCGCGTCGGCGCCGAGGTGCCGCACGGCGAACGCGAGCACGGGCGTGGGCAGCTTGCGGGGGAGGAGGACCGCGTTCACGCCCGCGCCGGCGAACAGCTCGGCGGAGTCGCGGGCGAACACATCGGAGTTCCGGCGGCCGTCATAGCCGATAACGACGGTCGGGGCGGATCCGTCGGAACGGTCAACGAGGAAGCGCGCAAGCCCCGCGGCGGCCTGCGCCACGAGCACGCGATTCATCCGCATGGGGCCGGCGCCGAGCGCGCCGCGCAGTCCCGCGGTGCCGAACTGCAGGCGCCCCGTGAACCGGGCGGCGAGCTCGGCGTTCGCCTCCGCGTCGCCGCGCTCGGCCCGCTCGACGAGCACCGTGAGCTCCGCACGCGTGTCGGGATCCGGATCCTGCGCGAGCCACGCGCGGGCGGCCGCGATCATCGAATCTTCCCGATCACGTCCGCGAGCAGCCGTGAGATGCGTCCCTCGGCGCTGCGCCCGGCCTCGATGACCTCTTCGTGGCTGAGCGGGGTCGGCGAGATGCCGGCCGCGAGGTTCGTGATGAGCGAGAATCCGAGCACCTCGAGCCCGGCCTGCCGCGCCGCGATCGCCTCGAGCGCCGTCGACATGCCGACGATGTCGCCCCCGAGGGCCTTCACCATTCGCACCTCGGCTGGCGTCTCGTATTGCGGCCCGCGCAGTTGGGTGTAGACGCCCTCGTCGAGGGACGGATCCACCTCGCGGGCGACCGCGCGCAGCCGCGCCGAGTAGAGGTCGGTCATGTCGATGAAGGTCGCACCCTCGAGCGGCGTGTCGGCCGTGAGGTTGAGATGGTCGCTGATGAGCACCGGCTGCCCGGCCGCCCACGCGTCGTTGATGCCGCCGGCACCGTTGGTGAGCACCATCTGCCGCGCTCCCGTCGCCGCCGCCGTGCGCACGCTGTGCACCACGCGCCGGACGCCGTGCCCCTCGTAGTAGTGCGTGCGCGCCCCGATGACGAGCACGTGGCGACCGTCAGGGGTGCGCACGCTGCGCAGCGTGCCGACGTGGCCCTCGAGCGCGGGCTTCGAGAAGCCGGTCACCTCGGTCGCGGGGAATGTGGCGATCGTCTCGCCGATCAGCTCGGCCGCGCGGCCCCAGCCGCTGCCGAGCGTGACCGCGATGTCGTGCCGATCCACGCCCGTGAGTCGGGCGATGTCGGCGGCGGCGGTACGGGCGACCTCGAACGGATCTGCGGCGAGGTCGAGAGGGTGCGACGGATCAGTCATGGAGACACGATAGCGCCGCTCTCGGGGCCGGGGTGACAGAATGGGGCCCATGAGTTTCGACTTCGAACGCAGCCAGAGGATCGCGATCATCGGCGGCGGGCCGGGGGGATACGAGGCGGCGCTCGCGGGAGCGCAGCTGGGCGCCGACGTGACGCTCGTCGAGAGCACCGGCGTCGGCGGTTCCGCCGTGCTGACCGACGTCGTGCCGTCGAAGACGCTGATCGCGACCGCCGACGCGGCGCGCGCGATCGAGGACGCCGGAGATCTGGGCGTGCAGTTCTACGCGCGCGGCGATTCCGGCAAGCCGCTCAAGCCGGAAGTCGCGATCAACCTGCTCGCCATCAACAAGCGCACGCTCGCGCTGGCGGGACAGCAGTCGGAGGACATGCGCGAGCGCCTCCTCGACGCCGGCGTGACCATCATCTCTGGCCACGGCCGGCTGGAGGGCGCAGGCGCGGTCATCGTCTCGACGGGCCCTGACGGCACCGACTTCGACCGGATCGAGGCCGACACCATCATCGTGTCGGTCGGCGCGTCGCCGCGCGAGCTGCCGGGCGCGATGCCCGACGGCGACCGGATCCTCACCTGGAAGCAGATGTACAACATGTCGGCGCTGCCCGAGCACCTCGTGGTGGTCGGCTCCGGCGTCACCGGGGCCGAGTTCGCCTCGGCGTACATGAATCTCGGCGCGAAGGTGACGCTCGTCTCGAGCCGCGAGCAGGTGCTGCCGGGCGAGGACCCCGACGCGGCGAAGGTGCTCGAGAAGGTGTTCACGCGAGGGGGCATGACGCTCCTGGCGAAGTCACGCGCCGAGACGGTCGAGAACACCGGATCCGGGGTGGTCGTCACGCTCACGGACGGCTCGACCATCGAGGGCTCCCACTGCCTCATGGCCGTGGGCGGCGTCCCCAACACGTCCGGCCTCGGCCTGGCGGAGGCGGGCGTGCAGCTCGAGAAATCGGGTCACATCAGCGTCAACAAGGTCGGTCGCACCTCGGTGTCGAACATCTACGCGACCGGCGACTGCACGAACCTGGTGCCGCTCGCGTCGGTGTCCTCGATGCTTGGCCGCACGGCCGTCTTCCACGCGATGGGCGACGCGGTGATCCCGTTCGCCGAGCACAAGATCGCCGCCAACATCTTCACGTCGCCCGAGATCGCCACGGTCGGCTGGACCTCCGACGCGGAGCACGCGATCCAGTGCAAGCTCGATCTCGAGGAGAACCCGCGTGCCAAGATGATGGGCGTGCGCGACGGCTTCGTGAAGCTCTTCGCGCGCCGCCTGTCCGGCACGGTCGTCGGCGGGGTCGTGGTCGCCCCGAAGGCGAGCGAGCTGATCTTCCCGATCGCCATGGCGGTCGAGCGTCGCCTCACCGTCGATCAGGTGGCACGCGTGTTCACGGCCTACCCGTCGCTGTCCGGATCCATCACCGACGCCGCTCGCTCGATGCACGGACTCGGCGTCCGCGTCGAGGAGTGACGCCGGCGCGGATCAGACGATCTGCAGCAGCTGGTGTCCTGCGCTCACGGTCTGACCGACCGGCGCGCTGATCGACGCGATCCGGCCGTCCTTGTGCGCGTGCAGGGGCTGTTCCATCTTCATCGCCTCGAGGACGACGACGAGGTCGCCCGCGACGACCTCCTGACCGTCGTCGACCGCGATCTTCACGACGGTCGCCTGCATGGGCGAGGTGACGGCGTCACCGGACGCTCCGCTCGACACGCCGGACGCCTGGTGGCTGCGACGCGACGGCGGCACGTTCGCCGGGCGTCCCCGTGAGGCGACCGGCTGCGTGACACGCTCCGGGAGGCTGACCTCGACGCGCTTGCCGCCGACCTCGACGACCACGGTGTGGCGCTCGGGAGCGGGCTCGGACTGGTGCAGTTCGCCGTCCCATGGCGCGATCTCGCCCGCGAACTCCGTCTCGATCCAGCGCGTGTACACGCCGAACTCTCCGTCGGGCGCCGAGAAGGCGGGGTCGCGAACGACCGCGCGGTGGAACGGGATCACCGTCGGCAGGCCGCTGACCTCGAACTCGTCGAGAGCGCGGCGTGCGCGATCCATCGCCTCCGCGCGGTCGCTGCCCGTCACGATGAGCTTGGCGAGCATCGAATCGAAGGCGCCGCCGATCTCGTCGCCGGCCGTGACGCCGCTGTCGACGCGGACTCCGGGACCGCCAGGGGCTTTGAACGTGTGGATGGGGCCGGGCTGGGGGAGGAACCCGCGGCCGGCGTCCTCTCCGTTGATGCGGAACTCGATCGAGTGGCCCTCCGGCACGGGATCGCCGTACTCGAGAAGGCCGCCCGCGGCGATCCGGAACTGTTCTCGGACGAGGTCGATGCCGGTCACTTCCTCGCTCACGGGATGCTCGACCTGCAGCCGCGTGTTCACCTCGAGGAAGGAAATCGTGCCGTCGGCACCCACGAGAAACTCACACGTTCCCGCACCGACGTAGCCGACGTCCTTCAGGATCGCCTTCGACGCGTCGTACAGGATCCGGTTCTGCTCCGCGGAGAGGAACGGCGCGGGCGCCTCCTCGACGAGCTTCTGGTGGCGGCGCTGCAGCGAGCAGTCGCGTGTCGAGACGACGACGACGTTGCCGTCGGCGTCGGCGAGGCACTGCGTCTCGACGTGGCGCGGCCGGTCGAGGTA
>DWXU01000045.1:0-7125 GCA_019119065.1 Candidatus Microbacterium pullistercoris
CGGATCCGCGTGGCCGGCGAGGAGCTCGACGGATTCGGACAGACCTCGGGCGTCGACGATCACATCCGCATCTTCCTGCCGGAGGCCGAGCCGGGAACCGTCGAGGAGATGCGGGAGGCGCCGAGTCGCGAGTTCACGCCGCTCGCGTGGGGCGACGACGAGGCGGGGACGCCGTTCCTCGACCTCGAGTTCGCGTTGCACGGTGACGAGGGCGTCGCGAGCCGCTGGGCAGCGAACGCTCCGATCGGCGCTCCGATCGGCGTCGGCGGCCCGCGCGGCACCATCCGACTGACCGGCAAACCCGATGGCTGGCTCCTCGCGGGCGATGAGACGGCCATCGCGCAGATCCGCCGCTACGCCGCACTCCTCGACGAAGACGACGCCGCGGTGATTCTCATCGAGGTGCCGAATGCGGCCCACCAGGTGCCGATCGATGCGCCGGTACCGGTGGAGTACATCCATCGCAAGAACGCCTTCCCCGGCACCGCCCTCGCCGCCGCGCTCGACAACATGGACGAGGACGACAAGCCGGGCGAGGATCCCTTCGTCTTCGTGGGGGCGGAGCAGGCGATCGTCAAGCCCGCCCGCGCGCTCGCGGTCGGCCGGTGGGGCGTGGATCCCGCTCGCGCCGTCATCAAAGGCTATTGGAAGCGCGGCGACACCGAATATCACGCGGCTCACTGAGACGACGAGAGGCCCGGCGGATCTCCGCCGGGCCTCTCGCTTCGTGCCTGTTACTTGGTGCTGAACGCCGCGTCGAACGCCGCGTCGGGCGGCGTGATCGCGTTGAGCTTCCGCACGAACTCAAGCGCCTCGGGAGCTCCGTCGAGGCGGTCCATGCCTGCGTCCTCCCACTCGACGCTCGTCGGGCCGTCGTAGCCGATGAAGTTCAGCGCGCGGAACAGCGGCTCCCACGGAACGTCGCCGTGTCCCGTCGACACGAAGGTCCATCCGCGGCGCGGGTTGTTCCACGGCAGGTGCGAACCGAGCACGCCGTTGCGACCGTCGAGGTTCACAACCGACTCCTTCACGTGCACGTGGAAGATCTTGTCCGCGTAGTCGAGAACGAACGTGACCGGGTCCAGCTGCTGCCACATGAAGTGCGACGGGTCGAAGTTGATGCCGAAGCCGGGACGGTTCCCGATCGCCTCGAGCGTCGCCTTCGTCGTCCAGTAGTCGTACGCGATCTCGGACGGGTGCACCTCGAGCGCGAAGCGCACCCCGACCTCCTCGAACACGTCGATGATGGGGTTCCACCGGTCGGCGAAGTCCTGGTAGCCGGCCTGGATGACGTCGTCGCCCACGGGCGGGAACATCGCGACGTACTTCCAGATCGCGGATCCCGTGAAGCCCGTGACGGTCTTCACGCCGAGCTTCGCTGCGAGGCGCGCGGTGTTCTTGAGCTCCTCCGCGGCGCGCTGACGCACGCCCTCGGGATCCCCATCGCCCCACACGCGGTCCGATGCGATGTCCTGGTGCCGTCCGTCGATTGGGTCATCGCAGACCATCTGACCCTTGAGGTGGTTCGCGATCGTCCAGACTTTCAGGCCGTTCTTCTCGAGAATCGCCTTTCGGTCGGCGATGTAGGCCTCGTCATCCCAGCGCCACGGATCCAGGTGGTCGCCCCAGCAGGCGATCTCGAGGCCGTCGTAGCCCCACTCGCCCGCGAGTCGGCACACTTCTTCGAACGGCAGGTCGGCCCACTGGCCGGTGAACAGAGTGATCGGTCTTGTCATGATGTCCTCCTGAACGTGATCAGACGGCGACCCAGCGGGCGTCGTCGGCGGAGCTCTTCTCGACGGCCTCGAGCACGCGCTGCACCTGGGCGCCCTCGTCGAACGTCGGCGCCGGAGCGGAGCCGTCGGCAATCGCCTCGACGAGGTCCTTGACCTGGTGACTGAAGGCGTGCTCGTAACCGAGCATGTGGCCTGCCGGCCACCATCCCTCGAGGTAGGGGTGGCCCGGCTCGGTGACGATGACGCGCGTGAAGCCCTGATCGAGGTCGTCGGCGGTGCGGTCGTAGACCCGCAGCACGTTCATGTCCTCGAGGTTGAAGGCGATCGCTCCCCTGTCACCGGAGATCTCGACGGTCAGCTCGTTCTTGCGGCCCGTTGCGAAGCGCGTCGCTTCGAACGCCGCGAGTGCGCCGCCCGACAGCCGGCCGGTGAAGATCGCGAGGTCGTCCACCGTCACGTCGCCGTACTCGTCGCCGCCCTTGCCGGCAATGCCCACGCGCTCGGTCTCGATCGGGCGCTGCTTCACGATCGTCTCGATGACGCCGGAGACCTTCTCGATGGTCTGGCCCGTGAGGAACTGTACGAGGTCGACGGCGTGACCGCCGATGTCTCCCAGCGCGCCCGCGCCGGCCTCGTCCTTCTTGAGGCGCCACGACAGCGGCGCCTCCGGATCCACGAGCCAGTCCTGCCGGTACGCGGCGCGCACCTGCTGCACGGTGCCGATACGACCCGCGGCGATGAGATCGCGCGCGCGGGTGAGGGCCGGCACGCGACGGTAAGTGAAGCCGAGCATCGCGACCGAGCCGGATCCACGGGCCGCCTCGACCATGCGGTCGGCGTCGGCCACGGAGTTGGCGAGCGGCTTCTCGCAGAGCACGTGCTTGCCGGCCTTCAGCGCCGCGATCGCGATCTCGTCGTGTGAGTGGCCCGGCGTGACGATGTCGACGATGTCGATGTCGTCGCGGGTGACGACGTCACGCCAGTCGGTCGCGGACTCTCGCCAGCCCCACTTCTCAGCGGACTCGGCGACCGCGTCGGCATTGCGCCCGACGATGACAGACATGTCGATGGCACGCGGCAGGTCGAACACGCGCGGCGCCGTGCGCCATGCCTGCGAGTGCGCGGCCCCCATGAAGCCATAGCCGATCAGGGCGACGCGGAGTGCGTCCGTCATGCGATTTTCCTTTCCTGAGGCAGTACCGCGGGGACGCCAGACGGCGCCCCCGCGGAGCTGATTACGACTGGAATGCGAGGTCGTAGTACTCGTCGACGTTCTCCGCCGTGACGACCGGCGCGTCCAGCACGATGCGGTACGGCACGCTCGGCGTGATGAGGTCGCTCATCGTCTCGCCCTGCGCGAGCATGCGGGCGAGCGCGATGCCGTCGGCCGCCTGGGTCGACGGGTAGATCACCGTGGCCTGCATGACCGAGTCACCGGACTCGATGAGGTCCATCATGTTCTGACTTCCGGCGCCGCCGACGAGGAAGAAGTCGTCGCGGCCGGACTCGGTCATGGCCGCCATGACGCCCACGCCCTGGTCGTCGTCGTGGTTCCACACGGCGTCCAGCTCGGGGTTGGCGGTCAGCAGCTGGGAAGCAGCCTCCTGGCCACCCGCGACCGTGAAGTCAGCGGCGACGCGCGGGCCGACCTCGAGCCCGCACTCCTCGAGCGCGTGGGCGAAGCCCTCCGAGCGGTCCTGCGTCAGGGGCAGGGAGTCGATGCCGGCGATCTCACCGATGATGGGGTCGTCGATATCCGACACCTGCTCGCAGATGTACTCGCCAGCGCTGACGCCCATGCCGTAGTTGTCGCCGAGCACCGTGATCCGCGACGCATCGGTGTTGCTGAACTCGCGGTCGACGTTGACGACGGGGATTCCGGCCTCCATTGCGGCGAGCGCAGCCTGCGTGAGCGACGCACCGTCGCTCGGCAGCACCACGATGGCGTCGACACCCTCGTTGACGAACTGCTCGATCGCGGCGATCTGCTGCGTGACGTCGTTCGTGCCCTCGGCCTGGCGGAGCTCGACGTCGTCGAAGCTCTCGGCGGCCTCGATCGCTCCGGTGTTGATCGCGCCGAGCCAGCCGTGGTCGGCCTCGGGCCCCGACCAGCCGATGACGACGTTGCCGCCGGCGGCAGTGTCGTCGCCCGCCGACTCCTCGGTCGCGGTGTCGTCCGCTCCCGATCCGCCGGCGTCCTCAGTTCCGTCGCTCGTACATCCGACGAGCAGACCGATGGCTGCCGCCGTCGCGATGCCAGAGATGAGAGCCCGTTTACGCGTTGCGTGCCGTGACTGCATGGTTCCTCCTTGAAAAGTGCAGGTGACGCCGATCCGGTCGAGACGCTCCGCGCCCGCAGTGCTGTCCGCATCGACGAGGCCGACGTTAGCAGAACGATCGCGGGTTGTACATCTTTTGCCTACACCGTGTAGAAAGTCGCGATTCGCGTGACTCCCGCGCAAACGAGGGGATCTCGGCGGTATAACGTTCCTGTCGCGATGGCTTTGTCCGCGCTGATCGACATGTTATGTTCACTGGGTGATCAAAGCGGACCACCCCGAAACCCTTCTCTCCGTCCGGGGCCTCACCAAGCGGTTCGGAGCCGTCACCGCGCTCCGCGGCGTCGACCTCGACGTCGTGCGCGGCGAAGTGCACTGCCTGCTCGGCCAGAACGGCGCCGGAAAGTCGACGCTCATCAAGGTCCTCGCCGGCGTGCACATGCAGGACGAGGGCACCATCACGTGGCGCGGGACCGATGTCGACATGCCGACCCCGCAGGCGGCGATCGAGCTCGGCATCGCGACGATGCACCAGGAGCTCGACGTCGTCGACGGTCTCACGATCGCGGAGAACATCTTCCTCGGGCACGAGCTCGACCGCGCCGGCATGACCCGTCGGGCCGAGCAGACGGCTCAGGCGCGCGCCATCCTCGAGCGGCTCGGCCACGGCGATCTCTCGCCGAACACCGAGGTCGGTTCGCTGAGCGCCGCCGGCAAGCAGATCGTCAGCATGGCACGCGCCCTCTCGCACGACATCGAGCTGATCATCATGGACGAGCCCTCGGCCGTGCTCGACAGCGGCGAGGTCGAGAACCTCTTCCGCATCGTGCACGAGCTGACGAACCAGGGCATTGCCGTGATCTACATCACGCACCGCCTCGAGGAGATCCGATCGATCGGCGACCGCATCACGGTTTTGAAGGACGGCGGGTCGACGGCCAGCAACCTCGCCGTCGCTGACACCCCGACCGACGAGCTGATCAAGCACATGACCGGGCGCGCGGTGAAGAACGTCTTCCCCGACCGACCCGGCGTGCCGCACGATGCACCGGTGCTTCTGGAGGTCGACTCGTTGAGCCTCGCAGACGAGTTCGACGACGTCTCACTCCGCGTACGCGCCGGGGAGATCGTCGGCCTGGCCGGGCTCGTCGGATCCGGTCGCAGCGAGATCATCGAGACGATCTACGGGGCGCGACGCGCGACAAGCGGAACCGTCACGGTCGACGGCTCGCCGATCGCGCGCGGATCCGTGCCAGCGGCGATCGCGGCCGGAATGGGTCTGAGCCCTGAGGAGCGCAAGTCGCAAGGATTGCTGCTCGAGGAACCGATCTTCAAGAACGTCACCCTGTCGTCCTTCGAAGACATCGCGCACGCGGGTTGGCTCGACGAGCGCGCCGAGCGCACGACGGCCGACGAGCACATCGACGCGCTCGAGCTGCGCCCCGCCGACTCCTCGCGCGCCGCCGGCACGCTCTCGGGTGGCAACCAGCAGAAGATCCTGCTCGCGCGCTGGTTGGCGCACGGCAGCCGGATCCTCCTGCTCGACGAACCCACCCGCGGTGTCGATGTGGGTGCGCGCGCAGAGATCTACGCGCTGATCCGCCGTCTCGCCGATGCCGGCAACGCCATCGTCGTCATCTCGAGCGAGCTCGAGGAAGTTCTCGGCCTCGCCGACACGGTGCTCGTCATCGGAGACGGGCGCCTCCTCACCACGACCAATGCCACCGAGATCGACGAGCACGGCGTGCTCGATCTCGTCATGAAAGGAACTGCAGCGTGAGCACGCAGACACTCGAACCGACCCAGAAGCCTTCCGCGCTGCGCCGCTTCTTCAGCGGCGGGGTCGGACGCAACGCCGGTCTCGTCCTCGCACTCGTCGTGATCTTCGCGGTCGGCGCCATCACAGCAGGGTCGAACTTCGCCAACTTCGACAACATGCTCGTGGTGCTGCGCCAGGCGTCCGTCCTCGGCATCGTGAGCGTCGGCATGACGTTCGTGATCCTCTCGGCCGGCATCGACCTGTCGGTCGGCGCGGTGCTCGGGCTCGCCTCGGTCGTCGCCACGCTCACCGCGGTGCAGGACATCGTGGCGGACTCGCACTGGATCGTCATGGTCGTGCTGGCGCTCGCAACCGGCGCCGTCGCCGGACTCATCAACGGCATCGTCATCGCCTACGGCAAGGTCGTCGCCTTCATCACGACGCTCGCGATGATGGTGGGCGCCCGCGGGCTCGCCGAGGTGATCTCCGCGAACCGCACGCTCGTCATCAGCAACCAGGACTTCGTGCGCACCTTCAACGTCGACATCCTCGGCATCGACCTGTCGGTCTGGATGTTCGCGATCGTCGCGATCGCGGGCTGGGTACTGCTCAACCGCACGACGTTCGGTCGCCGCACGATCGCGATCGGCGGCAACCCCGAGGCGGCCCGCCTCAGTGGTATCAAGGTCAAGCGACACACGATGTGGATCTATACGATCGCCGGTCTGTGCACCGGCATCGCGACCGTCCTGATGCTCGCCCGCACCACGGCCGGCACCTCGACGCACGGCTTCTTGCTGGAGCTGGACGCCATCGCGGCAGTCGTCGTCGGCGGCACCCTGCTCTCCGGCGGACGCGGCACGATGATCGGGACCGTGTTCGGCGTACTCATCTTCGCGCTGCTGAGCAACGTCTTCGTGCAGAACAACCTGCCGTCTTCCACGCAGGCCGTGGTCAAGGGCGTCATCATCGTCGTCGCCGTGCTGCTGCAGCAGCGCTTCGCCTCGCGCCCCGGCAGGTGATTCACACCGTCATCGGCGAGACTGCTCTCACGCGCGCTCAGCGTGCCGGGCAAGAAGCAAGGAGTGTCCGCCGTGCCTGACGTGTCGACCACGGGTCGCGGATCCGTCTCCGAGATCTTCCAGCTGTTGCGCGACGGCAGCCCGCACACGCGCGCCGAGCTGGCGAAGCACACCGGTCTCGCCCGGTCGACCGTCGCAGCCCGCGTCGACCTGCTGATGCGGATGGGGCTGATCGCACCGGTGGCGGACGGCGCATCGACGGGCGGGCGTCCGCCGTCGCGATTCGCCCTCAACCCGACGGCGAAGATCGTCGTCGCCGCGGATCTCGG
>DWXU01000270.1:0-16667 GCA_019119065.1 Candidatus Microbacterium pullistercoris
ACGGCCGCGAGAGTCTCCTCGGCGTGGAAGGCGAGCCGCTCGACGGCGGCATCACCCGGCGGATCCTGTGGGAGGAAATCGACCGTCATGCGCCCCGCACCGAGCGGAACGGATTCTGCGAGGTCCGGAAGCTCGTCGGCGCCCCCGGCGATCTCGAGGGATCCGCCGCCGATGTCGAACAGCAGGATCTGTCCCGCTGACCACCCGAACCACCGGCGAACGGCGAGGAACGTGAAGCGCGCTTCCTCGGATCCGCCGAGCACCTGCAGACTCTGCCCGACGGCCTGCTCGATCTCCGCGATGACCTCGGGTCCGTTCGTGGCGTCGCGGATCGCGCTCGTCGCGGTCGCGAGCAGCTCCGTGACGTTCTCCTGCTCGGCGACCTCGCGTGCGCTCCGCACGGCGGCGAGGATCCCGTCGACGCCCTCGCGCGAGATGGATCCATCGGGCTCGAGGTACCGCATGACCCGCAACGTGGACTTCTCGCTCGTCCTGGCCAGCGGGCGCCCTCCGGGCTGCGCGTTGGCCACGAGAAGGTGCACCGTATTGGAGCCGATGTCGAGAACGCCGAGTCGCATGGGGAAACGATAGCGTTCGCACGCTCGGTCGAAAACCGTCGGCGGGAGGCGCGCGTGACAGGGGAAGAGGCGGCCGCGAAGTATGATGACGCGGATGGATCCCGCCAGCAGCACCCTGCAGCCCTCCCTGTATCGAGACATTCCTCGAGCGGAATGGGCGCGCCTGGCGAAAGGCATGCCGCAGCCGCTCACGGAGCAGGAGATCGTGCAGATCCGCGGTCTCGGAGACCGGCTCGACGTTGGTGAGGTGCGCGACGTCTACCTGCCGATGAGCCGGCTGCTGAGCGCGTGGGCTCGCGGGGTACGGCAGATCGGATCCGAGGTCGCGGAGTTCCTGGGGGAGGACCAGCCGCGGATCCCGTTCGTGGTCGGCGTCGCCGGATCCGTCGCCGTGGGGAAATCGACCGTCGCGCGTCTGCTGCGGGAGCTGATGAGCCGCTGGAGCGACACCCCGCGGGTCGAATTGGTCACGACCGACGGCTTCCTACTGCCGAACGCAGAGCTCGAACAACGCGGGATCATGGACCGCAAGGGCTTTCCCGAGTCTTACGACCGGCGCGCGCTGGTCGACTTCGTCACCCGCGTGAAGTCCGGCGAGACGGAGGTGCGCGCCCCCTTCTACTCGCACATGAAGTACGACATCATGCCCGACGCGTCCGTCGTCGTGCGTCGGCCGGACGTGCTCATCGTCGAGGGGCTGAACGTGCTGCAGCCGCCGCCGACGCCGAACGACGTGGCGGTCAGCGACCTGTTCGACTTCTCGATCTTCGTCGACGCCGACACCGAGCACATCGAGAAGTGGTTCATCAACCGCTTCCTGAAGCTCCGCGAGGGCGCGTTTTCGAACCCCGCGTCGTACTTCAACGTCTACCAGCACCTCTCCGACGACGAGGCGATCGCGACCGCCCGCGGCATCTGGGACGACATCAACCTGCCGAACCTCGTCACGAACGTCGAGCCCACCAAGCATCGCGGCACGCTCGTGCTCCGCAAGGGGGCCCAGCACGCCGTCGAACGCGTGCTCCTCCGCAAGCTCTGAGGTCGCGCCGCTCGCGGGATTGACAGCCCCGCGGTTCTAGGATGAGCGACATGTGCGGAATCGTCGGATACGTGGGCTCGCGTGACAGTCAGGACATCCTCGTTGCCGGGCTTGCGCGGCTCGAATACCGTGGCTACGACTCCGCGGGGATCGCCGTCATCGGCGAGGACGGGTCGCTGGGCATGCGCAAGCGGGCGGGAAAGCTCGCGCGTCTGCGCGAGGCGCTCGAGACGGATCCGCTGCGCGCCGGCACGACCGGCATCGGGCACACGCGCTGGGCGACGCACGGCGGCCCCACTGACGAGAACGCGCACCCGCATCTCGCCGACGAGGGCCGTCTCGCGGTCATCCACAACGGCATCATCGAGAACTACGCCGACCTCAAACGCGAGCTCGTCGCCGACGGCGTTGCCTTCCTGAGCCAGACCGACACCGAGATCGCCGCGGCGCTCATCGCTCGCGCGTATCGGGAGACGGGCGACCTCGTCGCGGCGTTCCGCGCCGTCGTGAACCGCCTCGAAGGGGCGTTCACGCTCCTGGCCACACACCAGGATCACCCGGACGTCGTGGTCGGCGCCCGCCGCAACTCGCCGCTCGTGATCGGGCTCGGCGACGGCGAGAACTTCCTCGGATCCGACGTCGCGGCGTTCGTTGAGCACACGCGACGTGCGCTCGCGGTCGGCCAGGACGAGATCGTCGCGATCACCCCGGATGCCGTCGAGGTCACCGACTTCGCGGGCAACCCGGCCGAGCCGCAGCCGTTCGAGGTCTCCTGGGATGCGTCCGCGGCCGACAAGGGCGGCTGGTCGAGCTTCATGGCGAAGGAGGTCTCGGAGGAGCCCGAGGCCGTCGCCAACACCGTGCGCGGCCGCATCCACGACGGCCGGATCCGGGTGCCGGAGCTCGACGGTCTCGACGACCTCTTCCGCGACATCGACCGCATCGTGATCCTCGCCTGCGGCACGGCATACTACTCCGGCCTGGTCGGCAAGTACGCGATCGAGAAGTGGGCCCGGATCCCCGTCGACGTCGAGCTCGCGCACGAGTTCCGTTACCGGGATCCGATTCTGTCGTCGTCGACGCTCGTCGTCTCCATCAGCCAGTCAGGCGAGACGATGGACACCCTCATGGCGGTGAAGGAGGCCGCGCGCCTCGGCGCGAAGACGCTGTCGATCTGCAACACGCAGGGCGCGACGATTCCGCGCGAGTCCGACGCCGTCGTCTACACCCACGCTGGGCCCGAAGTCGCGGTCGCGTCCACCAAGGCGTTCGTGGCGCAGATCACCGCGCTCTATCTGCTCGCCCTCCACGTGGGCGACGTGCGCGGCGCGCTCGCCGACGACGTCGCGATCGAAGCGGTCACGCAGCTCGAAGCGCTGCCGGACAAGATCCAATGGATCCTCGACAATGAGCAGGAGCGCATCGAACAGCTCGCACGCTGGATGGCCGACACCCGGTCCGTGCTGTTCCTCGGCCGGCACGTCGGATTCCCGATCGCCCTCGAGGGTGCGCTGAAGCTCAAGGAGATCTCCTACATCCATGCTGAGGGCTTCGCCGCCGGCGAGCTGAAGCACGGCCCGATCGCGCTGATCGAACCCGGCCAGCCGGTGTTCGTCGTCGTGCCGTCGCCGCGCGGGTCGATCACGATGCACCAGAAGGTCGTCTCGAACATCGAGGAGATCCGAGCGCGCGGCGCCCGCGTGATCGCGATCGCCGAACAGGGCGACTCGGCCGTGTTGCCATCGGCCGATGAGGTGCTGCGGATCCCGCTCGCGAGTCCGCTGTTCGAGCCGCTCCTGGCCGTCGTGCCGCTCCACATCTTCGCGATGGGCCTGGCCACCGCGAAGGGACTCGATGTCGATCAGCCCCGCAACCTCGCGAAGTCGGTCACGGTCGAGTGACGCGGGGCGCCGCGGCGCGCGGCGTAGGCTGGGAAGATGATCATCGGGGTGGGCGTCGACATGGTCGACATCGAACGATTCGAGGGGCAGATCGCCCACTCTCCCCGTCTGATGGAACGCCTCTTCACCCCGCACGAACGGGAGCTGCCGCTCCGTTCGCTGGCCGCGCGCTACGCCGCCAAGGAGGCGCTCATCAAAGCCCTCGGCGGATCTGACGGCGTGCGGTGGCAGGAGATCGAGGTCCCGCGTCTCGGGGAGCGCCAGGCACCGAACTACGTGATCACCGGGTCCACAGCGCAGACGCTTGCCGGGCGCGGCGTGACCCGGCAGCACCTGTCGCTCTCTCATGACGGCGGTTTGGCCCTCGCGTACGCGGTGTTGGAGTCCGGCGCATGATGCGCGAAGCGCTCGTTGACCCGAGTGCGATCGAGCACAACGTGCGCGCGCTGCGTGCGACCGCGCAGACGCGGGAGTTCATCGCGGTCGTGAAGGCCGACGGCTACGGTCACGGCGCGCTCACAGCCGCCCGCGCCGCCATCGCCGGCGGCGCGTCACGCCTCGGGGTCGCGGATCTCGCCGAGGCGCTCGAGCTGCGGGCCGCCGGCATCGCCGTCCCGATCATCGCGTGGCTGCACACGGCCGACGCCGACTTCGCCCCGGCGCTCGCCGCGGACGTCGAGATCGGGGTGTCGAGCCTCGACCAGCTGCGCCGCGTCGTGTCTCACACCGCCTCCACCACGCCCGCGGTGCACATCAAGTTCGAGACCGGTCTCGGCCGAAACGGGGCGTCGCCACGCGAGTGGGGCGCCATCATCGCGGAAGCCGCGGAGCTGGAACGGGCAGGCCGGCTGCGCGTCGAGGGGCTCTTCAGTCACGTCTCGGGCGCCTCCGACGCCGACGACCTCGCGCAGCTGGCGCTGTTCGAAGGGGCGCTCGCCGCCGCGCAGGACGCGGGGCTCTCACCGCGGATCCGCCACCTCGCCGCCACCGCCGCCGCGATCGACCTGCCGTCGACCCGCCTCGACGCGATCCGTGCCGGCATCGGCATCTATGGGCTCTCGCCCTTCGATGACCGTTCCTCGGCCGATCTCGGACTGCGCCCCGCCATGACCGTGCGGGCACCGATCGCCGCCGTGCGTCACGTCAAGGCAGGACACGGGGCCTCGTACGGATACGACTACCGCGCCGAACGCGACACGACCTTCGCGCTCGTGCCGCTCGGCTACGCGGACGGCGTGCCGCGCCAGGCATCGAATGCGGGGCCCGTGCGGATCCACGGCCAGAAGTTCCGCGTGGCAGGCCGCGTCGCCATGGACCAGTTCGTGGTCGACGTCGGCGATACCCCGGTCCACGTGGGCGATCTCGCCGTGCTGTTCGGGGATCCGCTCACCGGCGCCCCCTCGGCAACAGACTGGGCCGACGCAGCCGACACGATCAACTACGAGATCGTCACGCGCATCGGCCCGCGCGTCCCCCGCACCACGGCGAACTGACAGCCGGCGCTCGCGTCGACTCCGGTCGCGCAAAAGCACCCACATCTGCGGTTGAAGGTGCTTTTGCGCGACCGGAATGGCACGCTGTCCGCGACGGGAGAGAATGAAGGCATGGAGCTTCTCGCCGGTAGCCACGCCATCGCGACGTCGGCGGCGATGGAGGATCTCGGACGTCAGATGGGCAGTACGCTCACGGCTGGCGACGTCATCGTGCTGACCGGGCCGCTGGGCGCCGGCAAGACGACCCTCACGCGGGGGATTGCGGAGGGGCTCGGCGTGCGCGGACCGGTGCAGTCGCCGACGTTCGTGATCGCGCGCACGCACCCGTCGCTCGTCGGTGGCGCGCCGCTCGTGCACGCCGACGCCTACCGCCTCGGCGATGCCGCCGAGCTCGAAGATCTCGACCTTGACCTCGCGTCATCGGTCACCATCGTCGAGTGGGGCCGGGGACTCGTCGACCAGATCGCGGACACCTGGTGGGAGGTCGAGATCGAGCGCCCGGTCGGGGACGCCGGCGACCCGGAGAACCTCGATCTCGATGCGCCTCGGACCGTTGTCGTAACGCAATACTCATCGGGCGGGTTCTGAGCCGCCGGTGCCTACTCTGGAGAAGATGATCCTCGCAATCGACTCCTCGATCGGCTCCGGCGTCGCGATCGTCGACGCGGCGTCAGACGAGGTGCGCGGTCACGCGTCGAGCGAGGCGCCCCGCGGCCACGCCGAGGTCATCGGCACGCTCATCGCGCAGGCGCTCGCCGAGGCGAACGTGACGCCAGCCGATATCACGCACGTCGCTGCCGGCATGGGGCCGGGGCCCTTCACCGGGCTCCGCATCGGCATCGCCGCCGCGCGCGCGTTCGCGATCGGGCGGGGCATCCCCGTCGTGCCGGTCGCGAGCCACGACGCGGCCGCGCTCGCGGTGCTCGACGAGGATCCGTCGGCCCGATTCGTCGTCGTCACCGACGCGCGTCGTCGCGAGAACGCCGTGAGTGCCTACGCTGGTCTCGCCGGCGACCTGCCGAACCGCACCGCGGGCCCCGAGCTCCTCCCACACACAGAGGATCCGTCCGCTCGGCTGGCCGCCCTCTCCCGCAACTCCATCGCCGCCGCGCCGGGCTCTGCCCGTGCCCTGGTACCTGACCGCGCGAGTGGAGCGGTTGCGGACCCGACGACGCTGGCTTCGGGTCTGGCGGGAGGATCCGCGCCGCGGATCCGGGGGACCGCGTCGTCGGGTCCGCAGCCGCGCAGCGCCGGAGTGCAGCATGACGACGCACGGGCGGTCCTCACAACGCGCATCCCGGTGGCGAACATCGCACGGATCGCGGCGCAGATGATCCGGCAGAACGCGATCGTCGAGCTCGAACCGCTCTACCTGCGTGCGCCGGACGCGCGCCCGCCGGGGGTCGTGAAGCGGGTGAGCACATGATCCGCCCGGCGACGATCAGCGATCTGAGCGCGATCATGACGCTCGAAAGGCAGAGCTTCCCGACGGATGCGTGGAGCGAGACGATGATGCGCGCGGAGCTCGAGAGCGCGCACGGCCGCTACGTCGTCCTCGAGGAGGATGGACGCGTCGCGGGATACGCGGGGCTGCGCCATCTCGCGGGCGGCAGGGACGCCGACGTGCAGACGATCGCGGTCGCAGCGGACGCACGGGGGAGCGGGCACGGCCGTGCGCTGCTGCGCAGTCTCATTGGCACGGCGCGCGAACGACGCGCGCGAGAGATCTTCCTCGACGTGCGCGCCGACAATCCGGTCGCGATCGGCCTGTACGAGAGCGAGGGGTTCGTCGAGATCGGGCGGCGCGAGCGCTATTACCAGCCCGATGACGTCGCCGCCGTCGTGATGCGATTGGAACTGGCGGCACCACGATCGTCGCACGGTGCCATCGGAAGCGAGGTGCGCGCATGAACCGTGACGAGCCCCTCGTGCTCGGGATCGAGACGAGCTGCGACGAGACCGGGATCGGGATCGTGCGCGGCACGACGCTGTTGTCGAACACGATCGCCAGCAGCATGGACGAGCACGCGCGCTACGGCGGCGTCGTGCCGGAGGTCGCCGCGCGGGCGCATCTCGAGGCGCTGCAGCCGTCGATCGAGCGTGCGGTCGCCGAGGCGGGCATCGCGCTGAGCGACCTCGATGCCGTCGCGGTCACGAGCGGTCCCGGTCTGTCGGGCGCGCTCATGGTCGGCGTCGGCGCGGCGAAGGCGCTGGCGGTCTCGCTGGAGAAGCCGCTGTACGCGGTCAATCATCTCGTCGGTCATATCGCGGCCGACCTCGTCGCGCCCGATGCGGAACGTCTTGAGCTGCCGACGATCGCGCTGCTCGTGTCCGGCGGACACACATCGCTGCTCCACGTGCGCGACCTCACGACCGACGTCGAACTGCTCGGCGAGACGATCGACGACGCGGCCGGCGAGGCGTTCGACAAAGTCGCGCGGATCCTCGGACTGCCCTACCCGGGAGGCCCGGAGATCGATCGCGCCGCCGTGGGCGGAGACCCGGCCGCGATCCGCTTCCCGCGCGGCCTGAGTCGCGCCAGCGATCGCGAACGACACCGGTGGGACTTCTCGTTCTCGGGCCTGAAGACCGCGGTCGCCCGTTGGGTCGAGCAGCGCGCGGACAGCGGCGACGAGCTTCCCATCGCGGATGTCGCAGCGAGCTTCCGGGAGGCGGTCGTCGACGTCCTCGTCACGAAGGCTCTGGACGCGTGCGCCGAGCGCGGCGTCCCGCGCCTTCTGCTCGGCGGGGGAGTGATCGCCAATCGGCGGCTCCGCGACGTCGCGCTCGAACGTGCCGCGGATGCGGGCGTGACCGTGCGGATCCCGCCGCTCAGTCTGTGCACCGACAACGGCGCGATGATCGCGGCGCTCGCGTCGCAGCTCATCATGGATGGCCGCGCGCCGTCGACCCTCGCGTTCGGGGCGGATTCGACGCTCCCCGTCACGGAGATTCAGGTCGCGTCCCGCGAGGCGGCGGTCGCGTGACCGACACGACGTCACACGAGACGCTCCCCGGCCGAGGCGCCGAGGAGCGCAAGTCCGTGGCAGATCCCACCACCTCAGGCCCGATCGAGGTCGTCGCGGCCGAGACGTTCGGCTGGATCCACCCGGACGTCGCGGACCGCCCGCGTGCACGACGCGCCCGTCAGCAGAGCGTCACGCGCTTCGGCCTCGTCGCGGTGACGCTCGCCGTGATCGGCGTCGTCGTGTCATGGTTCGGACCGTGGGGCGCAGGTTTCGGCCTCGTCGGTGCCGTGCTCGGCGTCGTCGCGCTGGCTCGGCGAGCGCAGCCACGCGGGTGGTGCTGGACGGCGATCGGCGCGGGCATCGCCTCAGCCGCCTTCAGTGCGTACTGGGTCCTGTGGGCGCTCACCCAGCTCGAACAGCTTCCCGTCTAAGACGACGAGTCTGCCGCGGGATCCACGACCACGCGGGAACGAGCGAGCTCCTGCGGACGCTGCGTCGCGATGAACTTCAGCAGCTGCTCTCGGACACGGCACTGCAGGAACCAGAGGAGGTCGGCGTCGGCCGCTGTCATCGACGCGCGCAGCTTCGCGACGCCACCCGTCGCATCGGAGACGATGAGACCCCAGCTGCGCCGGTCCCACTCGGGGGCGGCATCCACGATCCGCTCCAGCTCGGCGCGGACGGCGTCGACGTCCACCGTGTAATCGGCGTCGAGGAATACGGTGCCGGTGACCGCGCTCTGGTTGCGCGTCCAGTTCGTGTACGGCGTCGTCGTGAAGTAGGTCGACGGCATGATGTGACGCCGGTCGTCCCAGATCTGGACGACGACGTACGTCAGCGTGATCTCCTCGATCGTGCCGTACTGACCGTCGACTTCGACGGTGTCGCCGACTTTGAGCGCATTCGTGAACGCGAGTTGGATGCCCGCGACGACGTTGCCCAGCGTCGACTGCGCGGCGAGGCCGGCCACGATGGACGCGACGCCGGCGGAAGCGAACAGCGACGCACCGAACGTCTCGGCGCCGGGGATCGTGAGGAGCATCGCGGCGACGGTCAGGACCGCGACCAGCGCCATCACGAGTCGTCGGATCATCCGCAGCTGCGTGCGACGGCGGCGCGCGATGAACTCGTCGTACCCGGAAGCCTCCTGTTTGACGCTCGCCCCGTCGATGAGGAACACGAGGACCTTGCCGATGATCCAGCCGACCACGGCGATGATGGCGAGCGTGAGGGCGTAGCTCAGCGCTCCGCGCAGCGTCTCGAACCCGTCAGGGAAGAGCGTCACGACGGTCGCCTTCGCACCGACGACGACGAACAGCCAGAAGATCGGCTGTGAGAAGCGGGTGTTGAGCTCGGCGAAGACGCGCGCTCGGCGGCCGAGCCGGTTCGTCACCGCCTTGAAGACCCAGACGACGACGAAGGCGACGACCACGACCACGGCGATCGCGATCGCGACGGCGCCCCAGGCCGTCCACGGATTTGCGGTCACACTCTCTGCGATGTCGCTCACGTCAGAATGCATGCCCCCACCCTAAAGAGGATCCCCGACAGACGAAGAACCCCGGATGCGATGCATCCGGGGTTCTCAGTCGATCGTGAGCGTCAGCGCTCGACGATGGCGAGCACGTCGCGCGCAGAGAGCACGAGGTACTCGTCAGCGCCGAACTTGACTTCGGTGCCGCCGTACTTGCTGTACAGAACGACGTCCCCGGTCGACACGTCGAGCGGAACGCGGTTGCCGTTGTCGTCGATGCGACCCGGTCCAACCGCCACGACCTCGCCCTCCTGGGGCTTCTCCTTGGCGGTGTCGGGAATGACGAGACCGCTGGCCGTGGTCTGCTCAGCCTCGACCTGCTTGATGACGATGCGGTCTTCGAGCGGCTTGATGGAAACCGACACGGTGTACCTCTGCTTTCCTGTCCTGACAGAAGACGTAAGGTTCGCACTCTCACCCCGAGAGTGCTAATGGTTAGTGTATGACGGCGATTGGCACTCTCGCAACGTGAGTGCCAATGTCGGGCCACCTCCTACGCTGGAGCAATGGACCATGCCGAGCTCGACGCGCTGCTCACCCGCGACGCGATGCGGCTCATCGATGAGCTGGATCCCGTCGAGACGACCACCGACGTGGCGCGTACGGTCTCGCGGCTGCGCGCGGCAGGCCACGGCCCCGACCTCGTCTCCGCCGTCGTCGGGCAGGTGCGGCTGCGGCAGCGCGCCCGCGCGAAGTTCGGGGAGTTCGCGGACCGAATGCTCTTCACACGCGCGGGGCTCGAACAGGCGACACGCATGGCGGTGTCGGCGCATCACGCCGGGCGATTCGTCGACGCCGGCGCGACGCGCGTCGCCGACCTCGGCTGCGGCATCGGCGGCGACAGCCTCGCCTTCGCCTCCCTCGGCGTCGGGGTCCTGGCCGTCGACGCCGACGAGGTCACGGCGGCCCTCGCCGCATACAACCTGGCGCCGTTCCGGGACGACGGTCGCGTCGACGTGCGCCACGGACGCGCCGAGGAGACCGACCTCGACGACGTCGACGCGATCTGGCTCGATCCGGCGCGGCGGACCTCCGGACACTCGGAGACCCGCCGACTCTCCGCCGACGACTACTCGCCATCCCTGACCTGGGCGTTCGACCTCGCGCGTCGTCTGCCAACGGGCATCAAGCTCGGTCCGGCCCACGATCGCGACGCCCTGCCCGCCGATGCCGAAACCCAGTGGATCAGTGTCGACGGCTCCACCGTCGAACTCGTCGTGTGGACGGGCGCGCTCGCACGCGACGGCGTGCGTCGTGCCGCGCTCGTGCTCCGCGACGGATCCGCGCGCGAGCTCACCGCGTCGGCGGATACGGAGGACGAGCCCGTGCGCGCACTCGGCGCGTACCTCCACGAGCCCGAGGGGGCCGTGATCCGTGCACGGCTCGTCGGCGACGTCGCCCGCGAGCTCGACGCGGGCCCCGTCTCGGAACGGATCGCGTACCTCACCGGCGACGCGGCGAGGACGAGCGTCTTCGCGTCGACGTTCCGCGTGCGCGAGACGCTGTCGACGGATCCGAAACGGCTCGCGCGCGAGCTGCGGGCGCGCGACATCGGCACGCTCGAGATCAAGAAGCGCGGCGTCGACGTGGATCCCGCCGCCCTGCGCCGCCGACTCAAGCTGTCGGGCAGCGAATCGGCGACCCTCATCCTCACGCGCATCGGCGACAAGCGCATCGCGATCCTCGCCGACCGCGTCACCTCGTGACCCCGCCATTGGGTCGCCAAAGAATGCAGGTACGCACGCCGCGCGCCTGCAAAGTGTGGCGACCCTGTTCGTGGAGCAGCGCGGCGCTCGCCCAGGTGGGACGCCATAGAATGGCCCCACCCGACTGCGCGCACCAGGAGACCACCCCATGACGGATCACGATCCCTTCGGCTTCATCGGACTCACCTACGACGACGTGCTGCTCCTGCCGGGGCACACCGACGTCATCCCCAGCGAGGCAGAGACCTCCTCGCAGCTGACGAGGCGGATCCGGGTCGAGATGCCGCTGCTCTCTGCGGCGATGGACACGGTGACCGAGAGCCGGATGGCGATCGCGATCGCCCGGCAGGGCGGCATGGGCATCCTGCACCGCAACATGTCGATCGAGGAGCAGGCGGCCGCGGTCGACCGCGTCAAGCGCAGCGAATCGGGCATGGTCACCGACCCCATCACGATCGAGCCCAGCGCGACGCTCGCCGAGCTCGACGCGGCCTGCGCGGAGTACCGCATCTCCGGTCTCCCGGTCGTGGACGGCAGCGGCAAACTCGTCGGCATCGTCACCAACCGCGACATGCGGTTCGTCTCCGACGAAGACAAGAAGACGACGCTCGTCTCCGAGGTGATGACGCAGGAAGGTCTCATCACCGGACGCCCGGGCATCGGCGGCGACGAGGTGGTCGCGCTGTTCAGCAAGCACCGCGTCGAGAAACTCCCGCTCGTCGACGACGACGGCGCTCTCGTCGGCCTCATCACGATCAAGGATTTCGACAAGCGCGAGCAGTACCCCTCGTCGACGAAGGACGATCAGGGTCGCCTGCGCGTCGGCGCGGCGATCGGCTTCTTCGGCGAGGCCTGGACGCGCGCGGAGGCGCTGCGCGACGCCGGTGTCGACGTCATCGTCGTCGACACCGCGAACGGTCAGTCGCAGGGCGTCATCGACATCATCACGCGCCTCAAGGCCGACGAATCGTTCGCCCACATCGACATCGTCGGCGGCAACGTCGCCACTCGCGAGGGCGCGCAGGCGCTCATCGATGCGGGGGTCGACGCCGTCAAGGTCGGCGTCGGGCCCGGATCCATCTGCACGACCCGCGTCGTCGCCGGCGTCGGGGTGCCGCAGATCACGGCCATCTACGAGGCGTCCCTCGCGTGCCGCGCCGCTGGGATCCCGCTGATCGCCGACGGCGGTCTGCAGCACTCGGGCGACATCGCGAAGGCGCTCGTGGCGGGTGCCGACACCGTGATGCTCGGGTCGCTGCTGGCGGGCACCGCCGAGTCGCCGGGAGAGCTCGTGTTCTCCAACGGCAAGCAGTTCAAGCAGTACCGCGGCATGGGCTCGCTCGGCGCGATGCAGACGCGCGGCAAGAAGACCTCCTACTCGAAGGACCGCTACTTCCAGGCGGACGTGCCGACCGACGACAAGCTCATCCCCGAGGGCATCGAAGGACAGGTGCCGTACCGCGGACCGGTCGAGGCCGTCGCGTACCAGCTGACGGGCGGGCTGCGGCAGTCGATGTTCTACGTCGGCGCCCGCACGATCGACGAGCTCAAGAGCACGGGGCGGTTCGTGCGGATCACGCCCGCCGGGCTCAAGGAATCGCACCCGCACGACGTTCAGATGATCGTCGAAGCCCCGAACTACACGCGCTGACGGAGGAAGAGCCGATGAGCATGGAAATCGAGCTCGGCCGCGGCAAGCGCGGCAGGCGAGCGTACACGTTCGACGACATCGCGGTGGTGCCCTCGCGCCGCACGCGCAGCCCTGGCGATGTGTCGACGGCGTGGACGATCGACGCCTTCACCTTCGACACCCCGATCCTCGGCGCGCCGATGGACTCCGTCGTGAGTCCGTCGACCGCCATTGCTCTCGGACGCATGGGCGCGGTCGGCGTGCTCGACCTCGAGGGGCTGTGGACGCGGTACGAGGATCCCGACCCGATGCTCGCCGAGATCGCGTCGCTGCCGGCCGAATCCGCGACCAAGCGCATGCAGGCGCTGTACGCCGAGCCGATCAAGCCGCACCTCATCACCCAGCGCATCGCGGAGATCCGCGACGCGGGCGTCGTCGTGGCGGGCGCTCTGTCGCCGCAGCGCACGGCCGAGCACTACGAGACGGTGGTCGGAGCGGGCGTCGACCTGTTCGTGATCCGCGGCACCACGGTGTCGGCTGAGCACGTGTCGTCGAGCGACGAACCGCTCAATCTGAAGCAGTTCATCTACGACCTCGACGTCCCGGTCATCGTCGGCGGAGCATCCACGTACCGCGCCGCTCTGCACCTCATGCGCACGGGAGCCGCGGGCGTGCTCGTCGGCTTCGGCGGCGGTGCCGCTTCCACCACGCGGACGACGCTCGGCATTCACGCGCCCATGGCGACCGCGGTCGCCGACGTCGCGGGTGCGCGCCGTGACTACATGGATGAGTCGGGCGGACGCTACGTGCACGTGATCGCCGACGGCGGCGTGGGCACGTCCGGCGACATCGTTCGCGCGATCGCGATGGGCGCCGACGCCGTGATGCTCGGCGTTTCGCTCGCACGTGCGACTGATGCGCCCGGCCGCGGCTTCCACTGGGGCCAGGAGGCGCACCACGCGACGCTGCCGCGTGGACGACGCGTGGCGGTCGATCAGACCGCCACGCTCGAGGAGGTCCTGTTCGGCCCGGCCCAGGCGGCCGACGGCACGACGAACCTCATCGGCGCGCTGCGCAAGTCGATGGCGACCACCGGCTACTCCGACCTCAAGGAGTTCCAGCGGGTCGAGGTCGTGGTCTCACCATACGAATGATCGATCAGGCACCCGCCGAGGACCCGGACCTCGAGGAGTTTCCCCCGACGCTGCGCGAGATCATGCTGCGCCCGCGGTGGATCGGCATGCTCCTCGTGTGTCTCGTCGTCGCCGGGATCTTCGCGTGGCTGCTGCAGTGGCAGCTCTCCCGTGCACTCGCACCGGAAGTCGTCCCTGAAGGGGCGACGGAAGAAGTGCTGCCCATCACCGAGGTGGTCGAACCCGGCGACTATCTCCCGGGCCCGCTCGTCGGCCAGCGGATCGACGTGACCGGCACATGGGATCCGGACAACTTCCTCATCGTGTCGCAGCGGATGAACGAGGGAGTCGAGGGTGCCTGGGTGACGGGCCGTCTCGTGACCGACGAGGGGGCGGCGCTCGCCACGGCGATCGGCTGGGCGCCGGACCGTGCGGCGGCCCAGGACGCGATCGAGGTCCTGTCGGCAGCCGCCGATGATGAGCCGCGCGAACTCAGCGGCCGACTGATTGCCGACGAGGGTCCGGTGCCCGCTCCGGGCGACGACCCGTACGAGATGATCCGCATGTCGCCCGCGGCGCACCTCGGCCAGTGGACCGACGTGGACGGCGACGTCTATCGGCAGTTCCTGGCCACAGCGGATCCGTCCGCGCAGCTCGCCGACGCCGGGCTCGAGGAGATCGTCGCGACGGCGCCGACGCAGCAGTCGACGCTCAACTGGCTCAACGTGTTCTACGCCGTCGAGTGGGCTCTGTTCGCCGCGTTCTCGTTCTACCTCTGGTACCGCCTCGCGAAGGACGCGTGGGAGCGCGAACTCGAAGAGCTCGCCGGCATCGACCCCGACGAACTCGATGATGAGCGCTGAGGCGCCTCGTCCGATCGCTCAGGATCCGCCGCGTAGGATTGATCTCATGCCTCAGCCCCGGCTCTCGACCTTCCCGAAGATCCGTCGGGCGCTGCGTTTCTACCAGATCACAAGCGTCATCACGGGCATCGGCTTGCTGCTGCTCGTCGCCGAGATGGTGTTGAAGTACACGCCCCTGCACCTTGAGCTCTACCTGGGCGGATCCGGCGGCTTCCTGTGGCTCGCCCCCGTGATTCCGGCCGGCGACTGCCTCTGGTACTCGCAGTTCGCGATGGGTGCCGGAGGCTGCGAGATCGTCTCGACCGGTGACGGGCTGAACCTCTCGCTCGGCATCCTCATCGTGCACGGCTGGTTCTACGTCGTCTACCTCGCGAGCATCTTCTGGCTGTGGAGCCTCATGCGCTGGCGCTTCGGGCGCTTCCTCGCGCTCGCCGGCGGCGGCGTCGTTCCGCTGCTGTCGTTCATCATGGAGTCCATCGTCGCCCGTGAGGTGAAGGACTACCTCGCCGGCCGCGAAGAGCGCGCCGCCGAGAAGCGCGCAGCGAAACGCGGCGCATCCGCATCGACCCCCACCACCCCTCCCGAGGAGTCCACTCCGTGAGCACCGATACCGCGCAGCGCCCGGTTCTCGTCGTCGATTTCGGCGCACAGTACGCCCAGTTGATTGCACGTCGCGTGCGCGAAGCGGGTGTGTTCAGCGAGCTCGTGCCGCACAGCATCACGCCCGACGAGGTCCGACGGAAGAATCCGGTCGCGATCATCCTCTCGGGTGGGCCGCGCTCGGTGTACGCCGAGGGCGCACCGGAGTTCGACACGAGCGTCTTCGAACTCGGGATCCCGACGCTCGGCATCTGCTACGGCTTCCAGGTGATGGCGAAGGCGCTCGGTGGTGAGGTCGCCGAGACCGGACAGCGCGAGTACGGGGCGACCGACGCGACGCTCGCCGGAGACGGCGGCGTGCTGCTCGCTGGCACCCCGACAGCACAGACCGTGTGGATGAGCCACGGCGACGCTGTCGTGACCGCGCCTGATGGCTTCGAGGTCCTCGCGCAGACCGATGCCACGCCGGTCGCGGCCTTCGGCAAAGCCGACACCTGCTTCTACGGGGTGCAATGGCACCCCGAGGTCAAGCACTCCGACCACGGCCAGCGGATCATCGAGAACTTCCTCCACGATGCGGTTGGTCTTCCCGCGAGCTGGAACAGCGAATCCGTCATCGACGAACAGGTCGCGAGGATCCGCGAGCAGGTCGGGTCCGCCCGCGTCATCTCGGCGCTGTCGGGCGGTGTCGACTCCGCGGTGTCGACCGCGCTCGTGCACCGCGCGATCGGCGACCAGCTCACGGCGGTGTTCGTCGACCACGGGCTCCTGCGCAAGGGCGAGCGCGAGCAGGTCGAGAACGACTACGTGGCCTCGACCGGCGTCAACCTGGTGACGGTCGACGCCGCCGAGACGTTCCTCGGACACCTTGCCGGCGTGACGGATCCGGAGACTAAGCGCAAGATCATCGGGCGCGAGTTCATCCGTGCGTTCGAGAAGGTGCAGCGCGAGCTCGTCGCGGAGGCGAAGGCCGACGGCGAGCCGATCAAGTTCCTCGTGCAGGGAACGCTGTATCCCGACGTCGTGGAGTCGGGTGGCGGATCCGGCACAGCGAACATCAAGAGCCACCACAACGTCGGAGGGCTCCCGGACGACCTCGACTTCGACCTGATCGAGCCGCTGCGCACGCTGTTCAAGGACGAGGTGCGCGAGATCGGCCGCGAGCTCGGCCTCCCGGAGGCGATCGTCGGCCGCCAGCCGTTCCCCGGCCCCGGGCTCGGG
>DWXU01000271.1:0-8849 GCA_019119065.1 Candidatus Microbacterium pullistercoris
GCGAACGGCCGCGCGCGCCCGCCCAGCTCCGGATCTGCCGTACTTCTGCAGCTCGGGGTTGCTTCCCATCGTTGAGTATGCCCATAATGAAACGATTCACGACGACGGAGGTGGCGACATGCCGACCGAACCGCAGCGCGTCGCGTTCCGGCTGAGGGTGAAGCCGGAGATGCTCGACGAGTACCTGCACCGGCACAACCCGGTCTGGCCGGAGATGCTCGAGGAGATCGCCGCCTCGGGCCGCCGCAACTACTCGATCTTCCATCTCGGCGGTGGCGAGCTCGTCGGCTTCTACGAGACGCACGACGACGAGGCCGCCAAGGCGTACCTCGCGGCCAGCGAGATCGCGGGCCGCTGGGAGGCCGAGATGGCGCGCTTCTTCATCGGGCAGGAAGGTCGCCCCGATCAGAATGCCGAGACGTTCGACGAGGTCTTCCATCTCGAGCGCCAGCTCCGCGCCGCGCGAGCAACCGACTAACACCGACATGAACGCGGCCGACGTGGGCCGCGGCGCCCGACAGAAAGGCTCCGCACCGATGGGCATCCTCTCCCAGAACATCCTGGACCAGCTCCAGGAGCAGGCGATCGAACTCCCCTCGTGGGCGTTCGGCAACTCCGGCACCCGCTTCAAGGTGTTCGGCACCCCCGGCACGCCCCGGGATCCGTTCGAGAAGATCTCGGACGCCGCGCAGGTGAACAAGCTCACCGGCCTCGCGCCCATCGTCGCGCTCCACATTCCGTGGGACCTCAGCGACTTCGACGCGCTGCGCGAGCACGCCGAGGACGAGGGCGTCGAGCTCGGCACCATCAACTCGAACACGTTCCAGGACGACGAGTACAAGTTCGGCGCCCTGACGCACGAGGACGCCCGGATCCGTCAGAAGGCGATCGACCACCACCTCGAGTGCATCGACGTGATGGACAAGACCGGATCGCGCGACCTCAAGATCTGGCTCGCCGAGGGGTCCAACTACCCCGGCCAGGCCGACATGCGCGGCCGCCAGGACCGCCTGCAGGAGTCGCTGCAGAAGATCTACGCCCGCCTGTCGGACGACCAGCGCCTCGTGCTGGAGTACAAGTTCTTCGAGCCGTCGTTCTACCACACGGACGTTCCCGACTGGGGCACCTCCTACGCACAGGTGGCCGCCCTTGGCGACAAGGCGCTCGTCTGCCTCGACACCGGTCACCACGCGCCGGGCACGAACATCGAGTTCATCGTCATGCAACTGCTGCGACTCGGCAAGCTCGGTTCGTTCGACTTCAACAGCCGCTTCTACGCCGATGACGACCTGATCGTCGGCGCCGCGGATCCGTTCCAGCTCTTCCGCATCCTCTTCGAGGTCGTGCGCGGCGGCGGGTTCAACAACCCGGACGTGCAGTTCATGCTCGACCAGTGCCACAACGTCGAGAACAAGATCCTCGGTCAGATCCGCTCGGTGCTCAACGTGCAGGAGATGACCGCGCGCGCCCTGCTCGTCGATACCGACGCGCTGCGCGAGGCGCAGGTCTCCGGCGACGTGCTCGCGGCCAACCAAGTATTCATGGACGCGTTCTACACCGACGTGCGCCCCGCGCTCGCCGAGTGGCGCGAGGGTCGCGGCCTCCCCGCGGATCCGATGCGGGCGTACCTCGACTCCGGTTACCAGGAGAAGATCGAGGCTGACCGCGTCGGCGGCCAGCAGGCCGGCTGGGGCGCCTGAGCAGTCGGGCCACGGCCGGCCCCGCCCTGAGACCATCCGTTCGCCGTGCGACTACGGGATCCCGTAGTCGCACGGCGAAACCGTAGTCGCAGGATCCGCGACCCACTGCACCCACGACGCGCCGCGGAGCCCTCTGTCGGCGGTGACCCGATAGCGTGGTTTCAATGAACAGCGACGGCCGAACTCAGCGAACAGTCACCATTCGTGACGTGGCGGAGCGCGCCGGGGTCTCGGCCGGCACCGTGAGCAACGTGCTCAATCGGCCGTTCTACGTCAACTCCGACACTCGCGAGCGCGTGCTCGACGCGATCCGCGACCTCGACTTCGTGCCGCGGCAGCGCGCCCGGCAGTACCGCCCTGGCCGGCTTCGCACGATCGGGATGGCCGCGGCCAACCTCTCGAACCCCTTCTTCGTCGACGTCGTGCTCGGCGCCGACGCGGCAGCCAGCGAACTCGACCTCGGCATGGTCGTCACGAACAGCGCCTACGACGCCGACCGTGAGAACCAGAACCTCGATCTGCTCGTGCAGCAGCGGGTGCAGGGCATCATCATCTCGCCGGTCGACGAGAAGAGCTCGAGCCTGCAGATGCTGCGCGACCGCGGCGTGCCGACGGTCTTCGTCGACCGCGTCGGCGAGCATCACGCCAACGCGTGGAGCGTCGTCGTGGACGACCGTATCGGCGGCAGGATCGGCGCCCAGCACCTCATCGACGCGGGGTATCGACGGATCGCGTTCGTCGGTCACCCGGACCGCTCCCCGAAGGTGCGCGACCGCGTCGATGGCGCTCTCGAAGTGGTTGCGGCGGCGGGGGGCGTCTCGCTCGACGTCATCGAGGCCGAGTCGTGGACGGTCGAGGCGGGACGCGCTGCGGGAGAGCTCATCGCGGATCGTCGCGTGGAGCGGCGCCCCGAGGCGATCCTCTGCGCGAACGACATGGTCGCGCTCGGCGCGATCCAGGCCTTCACGCGCGCGGGCCTGCGCGTGCCCGACGACATCGCGGTCGTGGGCTACGACGACATCGCCTGGGCCGAGGTCTCCTCGCCCCGCCTGACGACGATCCGGCAGCCGCGCGAGCTGCTCGGCGCGACGGCCGTGCGCATGATCCGCGAGCTGTTCCGCCAGGACGCGGCGCAGCCCGAGAACAACCACGTCATGCTGCGCCCCGAGCTCGTCCTCCGCGACAGCGCGTAAGCGGCGGGCAGCGCCCGGATCCGCAAGACGGCACACAAGCGGATCCGCATCGCCCCGAGAAACGCGAATGCGGGGCGGCCGAAATGGCACGCCCCGCATTCGTGCGGATCCGTCAGTCGATCACATCACGGGCTCTTCGTCGGCCACGTTCTCCTCGGTGACGACGGTCAGCGGGATCGGCAGCCGCTCGTCGACCGTCTCGCCGTTCGCGGCCTTCACGATCGTCTCGAGGGCCAGCTTGCCGTCCTCGACGGGCGACTGCACGATGGTCGCGGTGTAGTGACCGGCCTCGATCGCCTCGAAGGCGTCCTTCTGGCCGTTGATGCCCACGATTGCGGGAATCTCGTCGAGGCTGTTGCCTGCCTCGGTCCACGCATCGATGAAGCCGCGGGCCATCGTGTCGTCGTTCGCGTAGACGCCGTCGATGTCGTCGCCGAACCGCGTGATGAGGTCACGGCTCATCTCGAGCGCCTTCTGCTGGTCGAAGTCGGCATTGACGGTGTCGAGCACCTCGATGTCGGAACCGAGCTCGTCGAGCTGTTCCGTGAAGCCGTCCGTGCGACCGGTCGTGGTGCCGTTGCCGGCCTGGCCCGCGATGATCACGACGTTGCCCTCGCCGCCGAGCTCCTCGTTCATGGCATCGGCCGCGAGCACGCCTTCTTCGTACACGTCGGGGCCGGTGAAGGACGTAAAGTAGCCGTCCGCGTCGTCGCCCATCGGGGTGTTGATGAGCACGACGGGGATGTCGGCGTCCTGCGCCTGCGCGAGGCCCGGCACGTACGCCTGCGGGTCGAGCGGCCAGAGCACGATGCCGTCCGGGTTACGCCCGATGCACGTGTTGAGCTGCTCCGTTCCGGTCTGCACGTCGAAGTCCTGGCTCAGCAGGGTGACGTTGACGCCGGCCTCGTCAGCGGCGGCCTGGAAGGCCTCGTTGGCGGGCGTGGCGTAGGCGTGCGATTCGGCTGCCGTGATGTAGCAGATCTCGAGTTCGCCGTCCGCGCCGGCGTCGCCGCCGCCTGCGTCTCCGCCGGCACAACCGACGGTGAGCAGGAGCGCGGCGCCGATGGCGGCGCTGCCGATCAGCTGTGGGGTTCTCATGGTGCGAGGGTCCTTTCGTCCATTCCTTCTTGGGTGGTTGTGGTGTCGCGTCGTGATCGCAGCCAGCGGCGGATCACGATCGCGAGTGGTTCGGCGCGTCGGGCCTTGCCCGACACGAAGCGGTCGAGCAGGATGAGCAGCAGCAGGATGATGCCGGTCACGATGTCCTGGATGTACGCCGGAATGCTCTGGTACTCCATCGACGTCGTCAGGAACGCGAGCACGAGCAGGCCGCCGAGCGTGCCCAGCGCCGATCCACGCCCGCCCTCGAGCCGCGTGCCGCCGATGACGACGGCGGCGATGCCCGTGAGCGCGGTCGTCTCGCCGAACACCGGGGATCCGGTGTTGACCGCGAGGCTCTGCATGATGCCCGCCGCGCCCGCCATCGCACCGCTGAACACGAACGCCCCGAAGAGGTAGGCGTTCGAGCGGATGCCGCTCGCGGTGGCGCTGGCCGAGCTGCTGCCGACGGCGAACAGGTTGCGGCCCGCGACCGTGCGACGCAGCCAGAGCGCGAGCAGGAGCACGGCGACGAAGAAGATCAGCGCGCGCGGGCTGAACGTCCCACCGACGGGGCGCGTCACCACGAGGCCGACGAGCGGATCCTCACCGCTGAGCGGTCGCGAATCGGTGATCGTGTGGCAGATGGCGCGGAACATCAGCATCGACGCGAGCGTCGCGACGAGCGAGTTGACCTTCAGCACCACCACAAGGAAGCCGTTGACCGCGCCGCACGCGATGCCGATCAGGAGCGCGGCGATCGCGGCACCGGTGGTGCCGAGCGTGGGCTGCAGTCCGATGGCGGCGATCCCCGAGAGCGCGAGAGTGGATCCGACCGACAGGTCGAGCTGACCGGCGATCAGCACCACGGTCAGGCCGACCGCGACGATGCCGAGGGTGGCGACCCGGTCGATGCTGAGGCTCAGCGTGCGGAACTCGAAGAATCCGGGCACGAGACTCGCAGCGAGGACGAACGTCGCCACGAGGATGATGATCACTCGGTACTGCACGATCCCGAGGAAGGTCGTGCTGTCGAAGAAGCGTTGTACGCGGTTCATCGTCGTCCTCCTCGTCGGCGCAGCGCCACGTCGAGGGCTACTGCCCCCGCAATCAGGCCGCCCTTGATCAGTCCCTGGGGTTCGGTCGGCACACCCTGCAGCACGAGGATGTTCGTCAGCAGCTGCACGAACAGCAGGCCGCCGATCGCGCGCGGGATGCTGCCGAAGCCGCCGAGCAGGCTCACGCCGCCGACGACGACCGCGGTGATCGCGTCGAACTCGTAGCCGATGCCGATGCCGGGGCGCGCGGTCTGCAGAGTGAGCCCGAGCAGGACCCCGGCGAAGCCGGCGAGCGATCCGGTGAGGATGAACGCCGCCGAGCGGGTCAGTCGCACGGGGACCGCGCTGGCCCGGGTCGCGTGCGGGTTGGATCCGACCGCGTACGTCCAGCGACCCCACACGGATCGCGAGAGAACGAGGTGGCCGAGCACGGCGATCACGAGGAAGATCAGCACGACGACCGGGACGGTTCCGAAGATCCGTCCAGTGAGGAACTCCTGGATCCCCTTGTCGTCGCCGTAGACGATGACGCCGCCGACCGCTGACTGCGCGATGCCGAGCACGATCGTGCCGGTCGCGAGGGTGGTGATGACCGGGTTGAGCCCGGCATAGCCGATCAGGAATCCGTTGAGCAGGCCGGCCGCGGTCGCGACAAGCACGCCGACGATGCCGGCCGCGATGCTGCCCATGACGGGCTGCAGCGCGAGCACCAGGATCCCGCCGACGGCGACGGTCGCGGGGACCGACAGGTCGGCCATCCCGCGCGTGATGAACACGAAGGTCATGCCGACGACGATCACGCCGACGATCGACATGTTGATCAGGACGTTCGTCAAGTTCGAGACCGTGAGGAACTTGTCGTTGAGCAGGCTGCCGACGATGATCAGCACGACGATGCCCGCAGGCATGCCGATCCAGCCGATGGCGCGGCCGGAACGGCGTTCCTCCGTGACCCTCGGGCCTGCTGTGGTGGGGGTGATGGTCATGCGCTCTCTCCCGTCGCGGCCTGCATCACGATCTCCTCTGTCGCGTCGGCGCGGTCGAATTCGGCGGTGACGCGCCCCTCGTGGAGCACGTAGATGCGGTCGCTCACGGCGAGCACCTCCGGCAGCTCGGAGGAGATCATGATGATCGCCACGCCCTGCGCCGCGAGCTCGCCGATGATCTTGTGGATGTCGGCCTTCGCGCCCACGTCGACGCCGCGCGTGGGCTCGTCGAGGATGAGCACGCGCGGCTCCATCGCGAGCCACTTGCCGAGGACGACCTTCTGCTGGTTGCCGCCGCTGAGCGTCGAGACGCCGCGCTCCACGACGGGCGGCGAGACGCCGAGCGTCGAAACCTGATTCCGGGCGACCTCGTTCTCGCGTCGCCGCGTCAGCCAGCCGAACCGGTCCAGTCGCTGCAGGGCGGCGAGGACGATGTTGTCGCGGATGCTGAGCTGCGGGGCGATCCCGTCGCGCTTGCGATCCTCGGGCACGTAGGCGATGCCGGCACGCACGGCGCGCTGCGGCGTCGCCACGTTCACGCGCGTGCCGTCGACCAGCACCTCGCCCGCGTCCAGCGGGTCGAGGCCGAAGATCGCGCGGGCGACCTCGGTGCGACCCGCGCCGACGAGGCCGGCCAAGCCGACGATCTCTCCGGCACGCGCCGTGATCGACACGTCCGCGAAGGAGGCGGTGCCGCTCAGGCCGCGCGTCTCGAGCACGACGTCGCCGATCGGCACCTCGCGCTTCGGAAACACGTCGGCGAGATCGCGGCCGACCATCGAGCGGATCATGTCGGCCGGCGTCATGCCCGCGATGTCGCGCGTCTCGATGTGCTCGCCGTCGCGGAGCACGGTGACGCGGTCGGCGAGGTCGAGCACCTCGCGCAGGCGGTGGCTGATGTAGATGACCGCGATGCCGTTCTCGCGCATGCGTCGGACGATGCCGAACAGCGAACGCGCCTCGTGCTCGCTCAGCGACGAGGTCGGTTCGTCGAGCACGATGATCCGCGGGTCGCTCGCGTACACCTTCGCGATCTCGACGATCTGCTGCTGACTGACCGTGAGGGATCCGACCAGCTGCTGCGGGTCGATGCGGGTGTCGAGGGCGTCGAGCACGCGCTGCGCTTCGGCGAGCAGCGCCCGGTTGTCGACGACGCCCAGGCGCGACGGGGTGCGGCCGAGGCCGATGTTCTCGGCGACCGTCAGGTCGGGAACGAGGTTGAGCTCCTGGTAGACCATCCCGATGCCGCGGCGTAGCGCGTCGATCTGTCCGGTGATGCGCGTGCGCTCGCCGCTGAGCTCGATCGCTCCCTCGTCGGGCTGGTACACGCCGGCGAGGATCTTCATCAGGGTGGACTTGCCGGCGCCGTTCTCGCCGACGATGGCGTGCACCTCGCCAGCGCGGACCTCGAGCTCAACATCGCTGAGCGCGCGGATCCCCGGGAACGACTTGCCGATGCCGCGCATGCGCAGCACGGGGGAGGTGGCAGTGGTGGTCATCGTCTCGCTCCGTTCGATTCGCTGAAGCGGAAGGACAGCGCATAGCGCACGCTCGCGCCGGGGGCCAGGGTGGGCAGCGCGCGCTCGGCGCGAGCCGCCGCGCGGCCGTGGATGTGGAGGAGGTTGGACGGCTCGAGCCCCATGACGTAATGGCCCTCGCCGGTCATCTTCCACTGGTGCAGTGCGGGCAGCGTCGTGGTGTCGAACGCCAGCTCGCACCGGATCCCGAGTGCGGGGTTGTCGATGACGGCGGGCCCGGTGTCCCCCCGCATGTCGTGGAGGAACACCTGCTCGGTGTAGCCCGCCTGCGGCGGCTCGATCTCGTGCCACCGAGCGACGCCCGACTCGGCGGCCGCGTCCCGCGGGAGCACGCGCTTCGACGGGATCTCGAGGCTCGCGCGCTCGTCGAGCAGCGGCCATCCGAGGTTCGCGTGGTACAGGATCATGTGGCCGACCGGATCCGTGCCCTCGTTCGTCACGGTGTCGACGATGCGCAGCTCGGATCCGCCGACATCGGCGGTGATCTCGCGCTGGAGCACGAGGTTCTCGCCGAACACCCGCGCCTGCCGGACCTCTCCGGCGACGCGGAGCGCACCGCCGGAGACCGAGGTCTCCGTGACCGACGCCGGGACGACGCCGATCCGGCCGTGCATCGGGTACTCGACGCCCTCGTCGACGCTCGGTGGGCCGAACGTGTCGAGGCCGCAGGTGGCGAGCAGTCCGCCGCCGAACGAGCGCAGCCACTCGGTGCCGTGGCTGGCCGCGAGGTGCGGCGACGACATGCCGACCGGTGACATCCACGCGACGGGAACGCCGCGGTAGGTCACCTGGCCGAGGTCGAGCGCGCGGTCGGGGTGGATGTCGGCCTCGAGGCCGCCACCCGTGACGAGACGGATCCGGCGTGTGCCGCGCGCGGGGCCGTCATCCTCGGTGAAACGGTCCACTCGCGCGAGCTGCGCGAGCGTCCCGAGACGCCGACGCGCCTCGGGAGCCTCGCGCAGCACGGCCTGGACGTCGGTCATGCCTGCCCCAGCGTTCCGTTCGCGCGGTCGGCCGCCAGTTCCGCGTTGCCGGGGCCGAAGTGCTTGAGGATCACGAGGTCCTCGGTGGGGGAGGTGTTGCGGATGGTCACGCCGCGGTTCGCCCCGTCGGCGGTGACGAAGTACTCGTCCGAGGAGAACTGGCCGTAGCGGATGGACGAGATCGACGCGAGGTGCTGTCCGTTGATCTCGCCGATGCCGCCGACGGCGACGAGGCCGTATGCGTCACGGTCGGCGATCTGCGCGGATCCGCCCGGTGCGATGGTGAGCTCCTT